>NZ_JBSFIK010000036.1:0-34793 GCF_053597535.1 Streptomyces sp. NPDC001348
GAACTCCTTCGGATACGGCTTGGGCACAGCGACATCCTTCCAGGCTGCTTCTCAGCAAGCCAGGTCAGGTGTCACCCAACCCTGCAGCAGTCCCCCACACTCGTTCTGGCGGAGCCCTGGAAGATTGGTGACGGCCTTCAGACTGTCGCCCGCTACGAAGCGCTGAACATGGGCATGAACGCGGCGCGTAGGCGAGGTGACGACTTCTCAGCGGTCGCAACGACCGTCACCAACGTGATCGACAGCGGATTCAACCAAGCCGAGGTGGCTGGGGCGCTGCAAGTAGTCGAACTGCTGATCCGTGCCGGTGGCCAGCGCCCAACCACCTAATGGCGGACGAAGCCCCCGGCCCGGGGCAGAGACCATGAGCCCGTTGCTGGGGGCCGGCGGACGGACGACGTCCACGGAAACCTGGGACAGGACAGCAGATTTACAGCGGGCCCAGTTCACCTTCCACGACCTGCGGCTTTCCGTGTGCCACCCGCTGCCGGGGGGACACCTGGGGGAAGCAGAGTCAGCAAGGGGCCCGCGCAGACATCCATGGCGGGCGGATGAGCACCGAGGCGGTGGCATCGGACAGCCGCTTTGCCAGGATGCGCCGGTTCCCGCCCGGAGCCGGCCGGGTGGTCAGCCCAGTGCGCGGCGTGTGCGGCGTGCGGTGTGTGCAGGCCGCCCGACTGCGGCGTACCAGACCAGGGCCGCACATATGAAGCCCGTCGCCGCGGAGACCAGTGACCTTGTGAGGGTGTCGTTCCGTGCGCCGGAAACGAGGGCGACGGCCAATGCCAGCGTCAGAGTGATGACGGGCAGCGCTCGAGGGCTCCGCGTGGCGCCCGGCGCAGCGGACGGCGGCAGCAGCCAGGTTGCGAGGCCGTAACAGACACACGCCAATAGTGTGGCCCCCAGCACTTCGCTGGGCCGGTGGCCGCCGTTGGTCGCGCTGTAGGCGGCGATGCAGGCGAGCCACAGCACACCGGCCGTGGCGACGTAGGGGCGGATGCGGGGGGAAACCACGAGGACGGCGGCGAGGGTCAGCGCGGCGGGGATGGCCGTGTGCCCGCTGGGGAAACCATTGTCAAGGAGATTCTCTGGCGCGCCCACCAGATC
The DNA here is from genome assembly GCF_053597535.1 of Streptomyces sp. NPDC001348. Lineage (NCBI taxonomy): Bacteria > Bacillati > Actinomycetota > Actinomycetes > Kitasatosporales > Streptomycetaceae > Streptomyces > Streptomyces sp. NPDC001348. The sequence goes on from NZ_JBSFIK010000036.1 coordinate 1,108, forward strand.
GGGGCGGGGCAGAATCGATTTGAGCACCTCATTGCCTCCGGTCGTGAGAATGACGACCCCGAGCGCCGCGCACCCCGGCCACCAGCACCGCCGCACCAGGGTGAGGACCACGATGACGGCCAGGCCCACCATCAGGGTGGGCTTGGCACTCAGTTCCAGCGGCGGCAGGGGCGTCGAGCCGTAGGCCGCTCCTGACAGGGGGTAGAACCATGCTTCTTCGCCGCCCTGTTTACCGAGACCGAACAGGGCGTTCTCAGGTCGTTGCCCCCACGGGGTGCAGATGGCGATCAGGTAGACCGTCAGGAACCCCAGGGTGTACTGCAGAGCCGGCATCCACGGCCGTGTCGTACGCGACAGGCTGGGGGCGTCGGGGGTCTCGGGGGCCTGCCTCGAGGCCCCCGGACGGTGCGCGGGCAGGGTCGGAGGATCGTACTGAGTCATCGCTCTGTTTCTTCCGTTGAGTAGGTCACACACGTCTTGTGGCACGACGTGGGCCGCCGGGCTCGGCCGGCCCACCGGGGGTCCGCTCCTATTCGGGGAGTGCCTGGCCCTGTCGGCGCTGGGCGGTGATCGCCAGGGCGGGGAGGGGTGCGATCAGCAGGAGAAGAACGACCAGGTCCGGAAAGGACTGCATGAACGCGTCCGGCTGGACGACGATCGCCTGCGTGCGGACGATCGCGACGGCCGCGACGGGGATCAGCCACCGGTGGTCGCCGGTGGCTGCCGTCGCCACCCACGCGCCCAGCAGCGCGGCGACCTCGAGGACGAACAAGCCGCGCTGGAAAGTCGGGCTGACAGAGATGATGTGCAGGCCCCCGGCCACGAACATGGCGAGCACGACGGGGGCCAGCCAGCGGTACGAGCGGCGTCGCAGACGGCTGGGTCGGCAGAGCGCCAGCACGGCGCACGCGGCGCACAGTGTTCCCGAGAGCGCCAGGTCACGGGCCGTTATCGGAGCTCCCAACCCGTAGTAGCTCAAGCCCGCCTTGCCCTCGTCGCCGAAGAAGGTACGGCCGTGGGTCGTGGCGCCGGCCCAGATCATGGCTGCCGCGGCCGGCAGCGCGATCCACGCTCTGCCACGCAGCAGAGCGATCAGGCAGCCCAGCGGGAGCAGCCCGTAGGGCAGCAGCCGTATCCGCGTGGGACCTCCGGCCCACGGATACCAGCCGGAGAAGTGGAAGGCGATGGCGTGCTGTCCGGGGTCGATGTGCAGTGCCCAGTGCCACACATCCTGCAGGTACGGAACCAGCGCCAGCGCGGCGAGGGCCAGGGTGGCCAGATGGATGCCGTCCAGCCACCACGGCCGAGTGGAGTCGTCAACGGTGGCACGGGCGCGGGCCTGCACCCCGGCGCGCACCAAGGCGGCAACTTCCCGCGGCGGGGGCCAGGAGCGGCCGGGATATGCCTCGGCCAGGCAGGCCAGCAACTCCTTGCCCTGCCGGGAACGGTAGGACTTGGGATAGGCCGCAAGCAGCAGACGATTCATGCCGGGGCCGCCCCGGCGTTCCGCGCGCGTCCGATGACGACGGCCGCCGCCTGCTGCATCCGCAGCGCTTCCCGGCCGAGCGCCTCGTTGCCGTCCTCGGTGAGCCGGTAGTAGCGCCGCGCTCGCCCGTCCACGATCTCCTCATGGCCGGCGGCCACCAGCCCGGCCCGCTCCATCCGCTCCAGCGCGCCGTAGAGCGTGCCGACAGCGATCCGGAGCCGCCCGTCGGTGGCCTGCTCGGCGGCCTTGATGATGCCGTAACCGTGCAACGGACCATCCATGAGCGCAGCAAGGATGAAGTACTGCGGTTCCGTCAAGGGCGGGTTCCGTCTGGTCATGCATCAAGCATATATCGAGCTACGAAATATATCTGTCAGTCTTGAGTGATCGCTGGAACGCACCAGTGCCGAGCAGTGAGGGACGCACTCGAAAGGCCGTCGACGCCCTCTGCCTGGCGTCCAATCGTCAAGATCACGGCCCAGAGACGGCCCAGGCCGCCTGATCGCGTTCCGGTGAGAGGTGAACGCGCAGGTCGGGGACCCGTCGGGCCCGGCCGCGCGGACTTCATCCACTTCTGGCCCCTGTACACAAGCACCGCGATCCCGATCGACGACTGGCGGTCGCGGATGCGGATCGACACCTGGGTCCAGCCGGGCGGGGCGGCCACCCGGACCGCCCCTTCCGGTGCCGGGTCAGGCTGCTCCCGGGGCCCGGCCGAAGAGCCGGCCGGCGAGGTCGACGCCGGTGATCGCGCCGTCGGCGTCGCGGGAGAAGTAGCCGCGCTGCCCCTCGAGGCCGCCTTCCGTGACGATGTACTCGTCACCGTCGCCGGGAAGGATGCCGATGCCCGCGGCCGGGTAGTCCGGGGGCATCTCCTCGTCCGACGCCGCACGGATCTCCGGCTTGATCCCGACCGCCAGGGTGAGACGGGTGCCGTCGGTGTCGATGTCGAGGTTCATGGCGTCGATCTCGTAGCGGCCGACGAACTGCTTGGCCTGCCCCTCGTCGTACGGGAGCGGCTCCGCCGTCTTCTCGACGACGCCGAGGTAGTGCTCGAGTGCCCAGCGCACGACGGACTGGTTGAAGGGGTAGCCGTCCGGGCCGGCGTTGGCCAGGGAGACCACCGCGAAGCCGCGCTCGGGCACGATGAGCAGCTCGGCGAACTGGCCGTTGCCCGAGCCGCCGTGGCCGATCGCCCGGACACCGTCCAGGTCGTGCAGGAACCAGCAGATGCCGAAGCCGTCGCCGAGCGTGCTGGCCCGCAGCCCGACCGTCTGCTCCCGCATGCGGTGCAGCTCCGCGGCGGGCAGCACGCCCTCGCCGTCGCCGAGCTGGAACCGTGCCCAGCGCAGCAGATCGCTCACCGAGGAGGCGAGACCCCCGCCGGGGTTGTCGCCGCGCGCCCCCTCCCTGAACGCCGCCCAGGGCCGGGCGGGGCGCAGCTCGCCGTCGTCGCCGCGGTTGTGGCCCACGGCGAACTTGCGGAGCATCACCTCGGTGAGTCCGTACACGGTGTCCGTGAGGCCCACCGGTTCCAGGACGAGCGAGGCCATGGCCTGCTCGAAGGGCAGGCCCGTGACCTTCTCGACGATCCGTCCGGCCAGGTTGTAGCCGGCCTGGCTGTACGACGCCCGGGTCCCGGGCGGTGCGATGAGCGGCAGCTGCGGCAGCTTCGCCACGAGTCCGGCCAGGGAGCGGTCGCCCTCGCCGTCGTCGATCAGGTTCCAGTCCAGACCCGCGGTGTGGTTGAGCAGATTCAGGACGGTGATCCGCGACGCGGCCTCGTCGTCGGCGAGTTCCAGCTCGGGCACGTAGCGCCGCACCGGTGCGTGGAGGTCCACCTTCCCCTCGGCGACCAGGCGCATCAGCGCGGTCGCCGTGAACGTCTTGGACACCGACGCCAGGTGGAACAGCGTCTTCTCGTCGACCGGCAGCGGGTTGCCCAGGCTCGTCACTCCGTGCGAGGCGTAGATCTCCTGACCGTCCACCAGGACCCCGACGGCCACGCCGGGAACGCCGAGTTCCGTAGCCTGTGTCTTGACGAACTCCCCGAGCTTTTCCTGCGACATGACTCCCCCTTCAGCGCTTGAACTAAGTACAAGAACGACTGTAGCCAGTCGCTTGAACTAAGTGCAAGAGCGGGGATGAACTAAGTACAAGTAAGCTGGCGGCCATGCCACGAGACACGCTGACCGCGGACCGGATCATCCGTGCTGCCATCGAGCTGCTCGACGAAGAGGGACTGGACGGGCTCAACATGCGGAGCCTGGCGAAACGTCTCGACTCTGCCGCCACGGCCGTCTACTGGCACATCAAGACCAAGGACGAACTGGTCCGGCTCGCGGGCGACGCGATCTGGCAGGAGATCGCACTGCCCGATCCCGACGCCACCGACTGGCGCACCGCCGCCACCGCCCACGCCACCGGCATGCACGCGATGCTCACCCGGCACCCCTGGCTCGTCCAGGCGTTCGGCAGCAACTTCCTGTACGGAAGCGGCCAGGCCCGGCACAACGACCTGAGCCTCGCCATCTACGAAAAGGCCGGCTTCGGCCCGGCCGACGCGGACCGGGCGGCCGCCACGGTGCTGACCTTCGTGCTCGGCAGCGCCCTCGGCCCCGCCGCACAGGTCTCGCTGAACCGCCGGCTGAGCAGGAACGGCGCGGACGCCGGGCAGCTGATGGCCGACGCCATGGCACGCGCCACCGAGACGGCCATGCGGTTCCCGCGCCTGCGCGAACGCCTCGGCACCACTGCCGCCACGGAGTACGCCGCGGCGCCCGACGACACCTTCGCGTTCGGCCTCCGGTCCCTCCTGGACGGCTTCGAGGTCCGCCTCACCGCCGAGCGCGCAGGCCGGCGCGAGTGACCCGTCAGGGACGCCGCCCGGCCGACACTCAGTCGGCCTGCGGGTACCACCGCAGTTCCACCGTGTTGCCGTCCGGGTCCCGCACGTAGAGGGAGAGCGCGGTGCCGCGGGCGCCGAAGCGTTCGCCGGGGCCGTCCAGGACCGTGAAGACACCGGAGTCGACGACCTGCTGCCAGTCGAGCGGCTCGACCACCAGGCAGATGTGGTCGACGTTGGAGCCCTCCGGCCGGTCGGCGGGCGCCTCGACCAGGTCGATGATCGTGGTGGGGCTCACCCGCACGGACGGGAAGGGCGCCTTACCGGCCCGCCACTCCTCCACCCGCACCGGTTCCAGGCCCAGGGGGCCGGTGTAGAAGGCGAGCGAACGCTCGACGTCGGCGACGTTCAGGACGAGGTGGTCGAAGGCGATCACACGCATGGGGGTCTCCGCGGGGCCGGGGCGCCGGGGCGCCGGTGACGGTCGGTGTGGTTCGAGCTTCGCGGAGCAGGCATCCATGGGTCCAACGCATGTTTGTCATCCGATCCATCGCGTTTCACGATGGATCGATGGACCTTCAGCAGATGCGTTACGTCCTCGCGGTGGCGGAGACCGCCAGCTTCACCCGAGCCGCGGAGCGGTGCCACATCGTCCAGTCCGCGCTCAGCCACCAGGTGGCCCGGCTGGAGAAGGAACTGGGCGCCCGGCTGTTCGACCGGACCAGCCGCCGGGTGCGGCTGACCACCGCCGGGGAGGCGTTCCTGCCGGCCGCCCGGCAGGCGCTGGAGGCGGCCGAGCGGGCTCGGGCGGAGGTGGCGGCGGCCACCGGCGAGATACGGGGCACGCTGACCGTCGGATCGATCCCCACCGTGGCGGCCGTCGACCTCCCCGCGGTGCTCCGGGACTACCGCCTGCGCTACCCCCAGGTGCGGATCAGCCTCCGGGCGGGCTCCAGCGAGCGGTTCGTCGAACAGGTGCGGGACGGCGGCGTGGACGTGGCCTTCCTCGGCGTACCGCCCGGGTTCCGGCCGCAGGGCGTCCGTGACCGGGAACTCGGCCACGGGCGGCATGTCGCGGTGGTCGTCCCCGGCCACCCGCTGGCCGCGGAGGAGGAGGTGGACCTCCGCCGCCTCGCCGACGAGGTGTTCGTGGACTTCGCCGAGGGCAGCGCCGCCCGCGCCCAGTCGGACCAGGCGTTCGCCGCGGCCGGCCTGCGGCGGGAGGTCGCCTTCGAAGTGTCCGGCGTCGAGCTGATGGTCCGTATGGTCCGCCATGGACTGGGCATCGCCCTGCTGCCCGCGCCGTTCACCGACGAACTGCACGGAGTGCGGTGCGTGCCGATCACCGACGGGCCGGTGCGGGTGGAGCACCTCGTCTGGAGCCGGTTCACCCCGTCGCCCCCGGCCGCCGCCTTCCTCTCCCTGCTGGACGACCGTTCACGTATGCGGCCGGGCACCCGGACATGAGGCACGTCCGGGCACATTCCCTGATCTCCATTCGGACACCGTTCCGAAAACCGCTCTCACGGGAACCCCACCCGTCACTTACAGTGCGAGGACGGTAACGGGGGGCGGGGAACGGGGGAGGAGAGCGCGCATGCGCAAGGGGGTCAAGGTCGCCGTCGTGGGCGGGGTCCTCGTGGTCCTGGTGGGCGGGGCCGGGTACGGGGCGTACAACATCCTGTCCGCGTTGAACGATGACGGCGGGACGGAGTCCGTGCGGACGGGACCGCCGTCCGGTGCCGAGGTGAGGCAGACCACCGGCACGTTCTTCGCGGCCTGGGAGAAGGGGCGGGCCACGACCGCGGCCTCGTACACGAACCACCCGGAGGACGCCGCGTCGCTGCTGACGGCGTACGGGCAGGCGGCGCACATCACGAAGGTGCACGTCACGACCGGCGCCGCGAGCGGGGACACCGTTCCCTTCACGGTGCAGGCGACGGTGTCCTACCGGGGGGTGTCCAAGCCGCTCGAGTACCGGAGCCGGCTGACGGTGGTGCGCGGTGAGACCACGCACCGGGCGCTGGTCGACTGGCAGCCGTCCGTCGTGCACCCACGGCTGAGCAAGGGCGACACGCTCGTCACCGGCGATGCGAAGGCCCCGCCGATCGAGGCCGTGGACCGCGACGGGAAAGCGCTGACGAAGGAGAAGTACCCGTCCCTCGGGCCGATCCTGGACGAGCTGCGCGAACGGTACGGCGACAAGGCGGGCGGCAGGCCCGGCGTCGAGCTGGTGATCAGGCACGCGGACCAGAACACCGCGGACACCACTCTCCTCACCCTCGCCAAGGGCAGGGCGGGCAGGCTCCCGACGACCCTCAGCGCGGGCGCCCAGGCGGCGGCCGAGACGGCGGTGGGCAAGTACACCGAGTCGTCGGTGGTGGCCCTCAGGCCCAGCACCGGAGAGGTACTGGCGGTGGCCAACCACCGCGAGGACGGTTTCGACGCCGCGTTCCTCGGTGAGCTCGCGCCCGGCTCCACGATGAAGATCGTCACCGCGGCCACCCTCATCGACTCGGGCCTCACCACGGCGAACGGCCCGGCGCCCTGCCCGCCCACCGCGACCTGGCAGAGCCAGACCTTCGGCAACCTCAAGGGCCTGGCCCCCGACGAGCACGCCACCCTCTCCGAGAGCTTCGCGCGCTCCTGCAACACCGCGTTCGTGAAGTTCGTGAAGAAGGTGAAGGTGGACTCCCTGACCAAGGAGGCCGAGGAACGGTTCGGGCTCGGGCAGGACAACTGGAAGGTCGGCATCCCGTCGTTCGACGGCAGGGTCCCCGCCTCCGGCGGCCCCGACACCGCCGCCAACCTGATCGGGCAGGGCCAGGTCCAGATAAGCCCGCTGAACATGGCGTCCGTCACAGCGACCGCGATGACGGGTGCCTTCCGGCAGCCGGTCATCGTCTCCCCGAAGCTGGACGGGCGGGACATCGCAACCGCCCGGGGGCTGTCCGCGGCCACGGCCGCCCAGCTCCGCTCGATGATGAACCGCACCGCCACCAGCGGCACCGCGGCCGGCGTGATGGCGGGTCTCGGCCCGGACTACGGCGCCAAGACCGGCTCGGCGGAGGTCGACGGGCAGGCCAGGTCCAACAGCTGGTTCACCGGTTACCGCGGTGACATCGCCGCCGCCGCGATGACCCAGGACGGCGGCCATGGCATCGACGCGGCCGGCCCGATTGTCGCAACCGTGCTACGGAGTGGTGGCTGAAGTCACCTGTGCACATCGGGACTCTAGGGTGGTCGTTGTCGTTGGGGATTGTGAGGGGTGCGAGGGCAACGGGGACCCTGGGGATACGCGGAGGATTCGGAAGCTGTGGGCAATAGAAGACGCGTCGCCGAGCGACGGAAGACCTCGCCGGCGGTACTCGGCGGGATGATCGCCGTGGTCGTCGGCGGCGCCGGGCTCGGTGTCTACGCGCTGTACGGCGGCGGAGCGGCGGCCGAGGACGGCAAGCACGGCTCGTCCGCCCACAAGGCGGTGAAGACCGGCCCGCTGTCCGCGACGGAGGTGCGCACCACCGCGGCGCGCTTCCTGACCGCCTGGCAGCACGGCAAGGCCACGGAGGCCGCGGCCGCCACCGACGAATCCTCGGCAGCCGCCTCGCTGCTCACCGGCTACACCAAGGACGCCCACCTCAAGGACGTCACCGTCACCGCCGGCGCCCGCACCGGCGCCAAGGTCCCCTTCCGCGTCAAGTGCACGGTGTCGTACAAGGGCATGAGCAAGCCGCTGGCCTACGACAGCACGCTCACCGTCGTACGACGGGCGAGTGACGGCAAGCCGCTGGTCGACTGGCACGCCTCCGTCGTCCACCCCGACCTCAGGGACGGCGACAAGCTGGTCACCGGCGAGTCGGGCACCCCGCCCGTGAAGGCGCTGGACCGCGACGGCGGGGAGCTGACCGTCGCCAAGTACCCGTCGCTGGGCACCGTCCTGGACGGGCTGCGCGAGAAGTTCGGCAAGGTCGCGGGCGGCAAGGCGGGCGTGGAGCTGCGCGTGGTGCGCGGGAAGGCGTCGACGGAGGCCAAGCTGTCCGACAAGACGCTCCTCGAGCTGACCCAGGGAACCCCGGGCACGGTGAAGACCACGCTCGACCCGGCCTTCCAGGCCGCCGCCGAGAAGCAGGTGAGCAAGCAGGCGCGGGCGTCGGTGGTGGTCATGCGCCCCTCGACCGGCGAGATCCTCGCGGTGGCCAACACCGCCCACGGCTGGAACACGGCCTTCCAGGGCTCGCTCGCGCCCGGCTCCACGATGAAGATCGTGACGTCGACGATGCTGTTCGAGAAGGACCTCGTCCACCCCGACGTGTCGCACCCCTGCCCGAAGAAGTACAAGCTCGCCGGCTGGACGTTCCACAACGACGACAACTCCGAGATCAAGAAGGGCACGTTCAAGCTGGCCTTCGGGGCCTCCTGCAACAACGCCTTCATCAACTTCGCTCCGAAGCTGTCCGACAGCGATCTGACGAAGGAGGCCCAGCAGGTCTACGGCCTCGGCATGAACAACTGGGCCATCGGTGTCCCGACCTTCGACGGCTCGGTCCCGGTGCAGAGCGGCGCGCAGATGGGCGCCTCGCTGATCGGGCAGGGCGGGGTGCGCATGAACCCGCTGAACATGGCCTCGGTGGCGTCGACGGTGGAGACGGGTGTCTTCCACCAGCCGTACCTGGTCTCCCCGACGGTGGACCACCGCACGCTGGCGAAGGCCTCCCGCACGATGTCGGCGAAGACGCAGGCCGAGTTGAAGGAGGTCATGCAGTACACGGCCACCTACGGCACGGCAGCCAAGGCGATGGCGGGCCTCGGCCCGAACTACGGCGCCAAGACCGGCTCGGCGGAGGTCGACGGCCAGAAGAAGCCCAACGGCTGGTTCACGGCGTACCGCGGGGACCTCGCGGCGGCCGGTGTCGTCCAGGCGGGCGGGCACGGCGGCGACACGGCGGGACCGATCGTGGCGTCGCTGCTGAAGATGGGCGGCTGACCAGCCCGGGGAGCAGGGCCGTCCCGGAGAGCGGGGCCAGGGCCTGTCCGGCGGATCCGGTCGCAGGGCACGGGCGGTGCCTCATCGGCGCTCGTGAGCGGGGCGAATGGGGGTGCCCCCGCGCGAGCTCGGTTCGAGCGTGGGGGAGCGTCCGGCTGCAAGGCGGAGGAGGGCGTCGACGCGATGGGGGTCCCCCCGCTCGAGCGCAGCCGAGAGTGGGGGAGTCGACAACCGACGACAACGCCGGTGGGGGCACCACCCGCTCGAGCGGAGCCGAGAGTGGGGGAGGGCGTGCCAAACCCCGCGTCTGCGGCATGATCCGCCGGACAGGCCCTATCTATGCCGTGTAGGTCCGGCGCAGGAACCGTATGAGCGGCTTCAGGTCGAACTGCACCACCGAGACGCCCTGCTTGTCGTGGAACTCCACCACGGCCTGCACCCGGCCCAACGGCCACACGCGTACGTCCCCGCTCTCGGCCGGTGCCGTCAGCCCCTGCTCCAGCAGGGACCGGGAGAACGTCCACTCGTGCGGCCCGGGCAGGCCGACCCGCACCGACCGCGGGTCGGCGTCGGGGTCGTAGCGCAGGACCACCGGGACGGCGGGATCCTCCGGATTGTCCTCGTCGGTGACTATGTGGGCCCGCGCGTACTGCTCGACTACGGACATCGGACGGCCCCTTACCCTCAGCGACCTGCGTGGAAGTCGTGCGTCCACCCCCCTCCAATGTCGCATATGTTCCGGTTTGCGCACACCGTGCCGCCACCTCGCTCTTGCAAGAGGTTCGCAACAAGCCCTTAAAATCAAACGGTGCATGTACCTGACGGATTCATCGACGCCCCCACCTCCGCCGTCACCGGTGCGGTCGCCGCGAGCGCCCTCGCCGTGAGCCTGCGCGGTGCCCGGCGTGAACTCGACGAACGCACGGCGCCGTTGGCCGGACTGGTGGCGGCGTTCATCTTCGCGGTGCAGATGCTGAACTTCCCCGTCGCCGCCGGCACCAGCGGCCATCTGCTCGGCGGCGCGCTGGCCGCGATACTCGTCGGCCCCTGCACCGGGGTCCTGTGCGTGTCCGTCGTCCTGCTCATGCAGGGCATCCTCTTCGCGGACGGCGGCCTCACCGCGCTCGGCGTGAACATCACCGACATGGCGATCGTCACGACCGTGGTCTCCTACGCCGTCTTCCGCGGCCTGGTGAAGGTACTGCCGCGCGGGCGGCGCTCGGTCACCGTCGCCTCCTTCGTCGCCGCGCTGGTGTCGGTGCCGGCCGCCGCGGTCGCCTTCACCCTGATCTACGCCGTCGGCGGTACCACCGACGTGGCGATCCCCAAGGTCGCCACCGCGATGATCGGCGTCCACGTCCTCATCGGCATCGGCGAGGCGGTGATCACCTCGCTCACCGTCGGCGCGGTCATCGCCGTACGGCCGGACCTGGTGTACGGCGCCCGCGGCCTGCGGCAGCGGCTGAAGCTGCGCGTGGACGGCGAGCTGGTCGACGCCCCCGCGACGCCGGTGCCGGCCGCCGCGCGGACCTCGCGCCGCGGGCTGTGGCTCACCGGCCTGGTCACCTCGCTGGTGCTGGCCGGCTTCGTCAGCTTCTACGCCTCGGCCAACCCCGACGGCCTGGAGAAGGTCGCCCACGACAAGGGCATCGACAAGAAGACGGGACGGCACGCGAGCTCCGACTCCCCGCTGGCCGGCTACGGCGTCAAGGACATCTCCGACGCCCGCCTGTCCGGCGGTCTCGCCGGTGTGATCGGCGTCGGGTTCACCGTCGTCGTCGGCAGCACGGTGTTCCGGGTGGTCGCCCGCAGGCGCCGGGCGGGCGAACCGGCCGAGGTCGCCTGAGATGGGCGCCGGGCACGCACACCGGCTCTACCGGCACGGGCACTCCCCCGTGCACGCGCTGCCGCCGCACACCAAGCTCGCCGCCGCCTTCGCCTTCGTGGTGGTCGTGGTGTCCACCCCGCGCGAGGCGATGTGGGCGTTCGGGCTGTACGCCGTCCTGCTCGCCCTCGTGGCGCACACCGCGCGCGTGCCCGCCGGTTTCCTGCTGAGACGGCTGCTGATCGAGGTGCCGTTCGTGGCGTTCGCGGTGCTCATGCCGTTCGTCGCGGAGGGCGAGCGGGTCGGCGTGCTCGGGATGTCCCTGAGCGTGAACGGGCTGTGGGGCGCCTGGAACGTGCTCGCCAAGGGCACCCTCGGCGTCGCCGCGTCCGTCCTCCTCGCGGCCACCACCGAGCTGCGCGAACTCCTGCTCGGCCTGCAGCGCCTGAAGCTGCCGCCGCTGCTGGTCCAGATCGCCTCCTTCATGATCCGCTACGGCGACGTCATCACCGACGAGATGCGCCGCATGCGGATCGCCCGGGAGTCCCGCGGTTTCGAGGCCCGCGGGGTGCGGCACTGGGGAGTGCTCGCCAAGTCGGCCGGCGCGCTGTTCATCCGCTCCTACGAACGCGGCGAGCGGGTCCACCTGGCCATGGTCAGCCGTGGCTACGCCGGTTCCATGCCGGTGATCGACGAGGTGACCGCGTCCCGGGCGCAGTGGTCGTACGCCCTCGCCCTCCCCTCGGCCGCCCTCGTCGTCTGTCTGCTGGGATGGGCACTGTGACTGATGCTGTGACTGACGCTGTGACCGACGCCGTGACCACCGCTTCCCTGGAGGTTTCCGGCCTCGCCTTCGCCTACCCCGACGGGCACCAGGCCCTGTTCGGCGTCGACTTCTCCGTCGCGCGCGGCGAGCGGGTCGCGCTGCTCGGACCGAACGGCGCCGGCAAGACCACCCTCGTACTGCACCTCAACGGCATCCTGGGCGGCGGCGCCGGGACGGTGACCGTGGCCGGGCTGCCGGTCGGCAGGAAGCACATGGCCGAGATCCGGCAGAAGGTCGGCATCGTCTTCCAGGACCCCGACGACCAGCTGTTCATGCCGACCGTGCGGGAGGACGTGGCGTTCGGGCCGGCGGCGGCCGGGGTCAAGGGGGCCGTGCTCGAGGAGCGGGTGAGTACCGCCCTGGAGCGGGTCGGGATGCGGGACTTCGCCGACCGGCCGCCGCACCACCTGTCCTTCGGGCAGCGCCGCCGGGTGGCGGTGGCGACCGTGCTCGCCATGGAACCGGAGATCCTCGTCCTGGACGAGCCGTCCTCCAACCTCGACCCGGCCTCCCGCCGTGAGCTGGCCGACATCCTGCGGTCCCTGGACGTCACGGTCCTGATGGTCACGCACGACCTGCCGTACGCGCTGGAGCTGTGCCCGCGCTCGCTGATCCTCAGCGACGGCGTGATCGCCGCCGACGGCCCGACCGGCGAGCTGCTCTCCGACGACGCGCTGATGCGCGCCCACCGCCTGGAACTGCCCTTCGGCTTCGACCCCCGGTCCGTGACAATGGGCGCGTGACACATCAAGAGGAGTCCGGGCCGCCGCTGCTTGACGAGCAGCTGTGCTTCGCGCTGTACGCCGCCCAGCGCGCGGTGACGGCCGCGTACCGTCCGCTCCTCGACGAGCTCGGGCTCACCTACCCGCAGTACCTGGTCCTGCTGGTGCTGTGGGAGCGCGGCGAGACGGCCGTGAAGGACCTCGCCGGCGCCCTGCGGCTGGACTACGGCACGGTGTCGCCGCTGCTGAAGCGGCTGGAGGCGGCGGGTCTGGTCCGGCGGGAGCGCTCGGCGCGGGACGAGCGCTCGGTGCTCGTCGCGTGCACGGGGACCGGTGCGGAACTGCGTGAGCGGGCGGCGCGCGTGCCCGGCACCCTCCTGGCGACGACGGGGCTCGAGGCAGCGGAGGTCACGCGGTTGCGCGAGGAGTTGTGGAGGCTCGCGGAACGCGCTGCCCGCGCGCCGTCCACCGGATGACCACGGGTTACCCACAGTTACCTCCCCCGGGCGGCGACAGCGGACCTACCGGCCAGTACCTTGTGCACGATGTACTTGTGCGCACCTGTTCCGTGGAAGGCCGACCATGACTGACGGCACCATTGCCGACACCCGCCCGACGAAGATCATGTACGTCGCCGAAGCCACCGCGCACGGCGGCCGGGACGGCTATGTCACCAGCCAGGACGGCCGTATCGACCTCAAGGTCGCGATGCCGCCGCAGCTGGGCGGCGACGGCGACGGCACCAACCCCGAGCAGCTCTTCGCGGCCGGCTACAGCTCCTGCTTCCACAACGCGCTGATCCTCGTCGGCAACCGGGCGGGCTACGACCTCACCGGCTCGACGGTCGCCGCGAAGGTCGGCATCGGCCCGAACAAGACGCGCGGCTACGGCCTCGCGGTCGCCCTCAGCGTCTCCCTGCCGGTCCTCGACCCGGACGTCGCCGGGAAGCTGGTGGACGCGGCCCACGAGGTGTGCCCGTACTCCAACGCCACGCGCGGCAACATCGACGTCACGATCGTCCTCGGCTGACGCGGCGCAGGAATCCCAGGCGTACGGCGGTGGTTGCACCCCCTGTCGAAGGCGAGCCGGAGGGAAGTGCGGGACGGTGGGCGTGGACGTGAACGTGAACGGTGCGGTGGCCGAGGGCTTCGAGCCGGTCAGGGAGGCGTTCGCGGCCAACTTCGAGCTGCTCGGCGAACGGGGCGCGGCCGTGGCCGTCTACCGGGACGGGCACAAGGTCGTCGACCTGTGGGCCGGCAGCAGGGACGTCGACGGCACTGCCGGCGCTGCCGGCACCGCCCCCTGGGAGCGCGGCACCGCCCAGATCGTGCGCTCCGCGACGAAGGGCGTCGCCGCCGCCGCGCTGCTGCTCCTGCACCAGCGCGGCGAGCTGGACCTGGACGCACCGGTCGGCGAGTACTGGCCGGAGTACAAGACGGCGGGCAAGGAGCACACGCGGGTCGTGGACCTGCTCGCGCACCGGGCCGGTGTCCCCGTCCTGGACCGTCCGCTGACCCCGGAGGAGGCCGCCGACCCCGGCCTGGGCGCGGCCGCCGTCGCCGCCCAGGCACCGGTGTGGGAGCCGGGCACCGACCACGGCTACCACGCGCAGACGTACAGCTGGCTCACGAGTGAGGTGCTCCGCCGGGTCTCCGGCCGCCCGATCGGCGAGTGGATCGCGGACGGGATCGCCGGCCCGGCCGGCGCGGAGCTGTGGCTGGGCCTGCCTCCGGCGCAGGCCGGACGCGTCGGCCGGATCGGCCGGATCGAGGACCCCGACAGGGCGGGCGCGCTGAAGGTCCGCCCGAAGCGCGCGGTCACCGAGGCCTACGCCGACCCCGGCTCCCTGACCCGCCGCGCCTTCGCCGCGATCACCCCGCTGCCCGACGAGAACTCCCCCGCCTACCGCGCCGCCGCCCTGCCGGCGTCCAACGGCATCGCCACCGCCGACGGCCTGGCGCGCTTCTACGCGTCGCTGATCGGCGAGGTGGACGGGGGCACGCGCCTGTTCACCCCCGAGACGGTGCGGCGGGCCCGCACCGAGCACTCCGCGGGCCCGGACCGGGTGCTCGTGGTGAACACCCGGTTCGGTCTCGGCTACATGCTGCACGGCAGCGCTTCCCCGCTGCTCGGCCCCGGCTCGTTCGGCCACCCCGGCCGCGGCGGCTCCCTCGGCTTCGCCGATCCCGAGGCGGGCATCGCCTTCGGCTACGTCACCAACGGCCTGCGCACCAGCGTGACCGCGGACCCCCGGGCGCAGGCACTGGTCCGGGCCCTGCGGCAGTCCTTGCCGAGCGCCCGCTGACGGACGCACGTGCGGGCCCGGGTGACCGGCGAGACCTCCACCCCCGCTGCGCGCCGCCCGGCAGTGACCCCCCGCCGCCCGGTCCCGGCTCCGCCCGCGGCCCGGGCCGGGAGGACGCCCCCGGCTTCAGCCCTCACCGACCGGCCGCCGACGCCCATGCCGGGCTCGCGCGACCGACGGGACGTCCGCCCCGCCGGCAGGCGTCCGCGCCGGTCAGATGTGGATCGGGTGGGACGTCCGGCCGGACGCCTCGTCGATCTCCCCGTGCGCCTTGGTCAAAAGCTCCATGGCCAGCTCGTTGAGCGCGCGGGCGCCCGCGATCTCCTCGCCCACCCGCGGCTGGTTCGAGTCGGTGCGGTGGCGGCTGGCCTGACCGTGCGCCCGCACCTCCGTGCCGTCGGGCAAGCGGACCATGGCCGCTGCCCGCGTGTGCTGATCGTCCTCCTGGAACTCGAGCTCGACGTGCCACCCCACCGTGGTGTGCATCATGACGACCACCTCCGGAAACCATTGATTCCAGGGTGCTCCCGAGGGCTCGCGCCGTCACGTCGGAGACGGTCCGTCAGGACGCCGGCTTCTCGTCGAAGCTGGCGAAGTACGCGGCGACCATGTCCTCGTCCGCGTGCCCCTGCGCGGCGGCACGCGCGAGCCGTTCGGCGGTCGCCTCGGCGACGTCGAGACGGACGCCGGCCCGCTCGCCGGCCCGGACGATCAGCCGGGCGTCCTTCTCCGCGGTGGCCACCGCGAACTGGGCCGGGGTCAGCTCCCCCTCCAGCACCAGCCGGGACTTGGCCCGCAGGTAGCCCATGTCGAGCGGGCCGCCCGCGACGAGGTCGAAGAAGCCGTGCGGGTCGACGCCGAGCCCCTTCGACAGCGCCAGCACCTCCCCGGCCGCCGCGGTGACCGCCAGCACCCAGCTGTTGGCGACCAGCTTCAGCCGGGTGGCCCCGGCCGCCGCAGCGTCGTCGCCGGCCCACACGGTACGGGCGCCGACCGCGTCGAACACGGGCGTCACCGTCTCACGCCCCTCCTCCGGGCCGGCGGCCAGCACGGTGAGCTGGCCGGCCTCGGCGGGCTGCCGGGTGCCCAGCACGGGGGCGTCGTAGAGGACCAGGCCGTGCTCGCGGGCGAACCCGGCCAGCTCGGCGACGGCCTCGATCCCGGCGGTGGTGGACTGCGCCCAGACCGTGCCGGAACGCAGGGCGGGGACGGCCTCGCGCATGACCTCCAGTACCGCGGAACCGTCGTACAGCATGGTCAGGACGACGTCGGCGCCCTCGACGGCCTCGGCGGGCGTGCCGGCGACGTGCGCGCCGTCCGCGGCCAGCGGTTCGGCCTTGGCCCGGGTGCGGTTCCAGACGCGGACGGAGTGCCCGGCCCGGGCGATGTTGCGGGCCATCGCGGCACCCATGATGCCGGTGCCCAGGACGCTCACGGTCAGCTTGTCGGTCATGTCGTCAGTCACTCCCTGTTCCCTGTCGCGTACAGCCCTCAGCTTCCCTTGGGCGACACGCGCACGCCCGCTATCCGGTGTGCAGCATCAGCCCGATACCGACCACCACGAGCCCCGCGGCGGCGATCCGGGACAGCCCGAAGCGCTCCTTGAAGAACAGTGCCCCGATGGCCGCGCCGACGATGATCGAGGACTCCCGCAGGGCGGCGATGGGCGCCAGCTCCGCGCGGGTCTGGGCCCACAGGACGAGGCCGTAGGCGGCGACGGAGAGGGCGGCGCCGAACAGGCCGAGGGCGGCGAAGGGCCGCAGGACGGCGACCGTCTCCCGCCGCCACCGCCAGAGCGCGTACCCGGGCATCCACAGCCCCTGCACCACCATCAGCCAGGCGATGTAGCCGAGGGCGGTGCCGGAGGCCCGTACCCCCAGCCCGTCGACGACGGTGTACGCGGCGATCGCCGTCCCCGTCGCGAGCGCCGCCCCGATCGCCGCCCAGTCGGGCCGCCGTCCGCGCAGCCCCCACAGGGCGACGCCGGTGAGCCCCGCGCAGGACAGCGCGATCCCGGCCGCCGCCCATCCGTCGGGCACCTCGTGCGCGAAGACGGCGCCGAGCACGGTGACCAGCATGGGCGCGGAGCCGCGGGCGATGGGGTAGACCTGCCCGAAGTCGCCCAGCCGGAAGGAGGCCATCAGCAGGACGACGTACACGAAGTGGATGCCCGCCGAGCCGATCAGATACGGCCACGCCCTCGCCGCCGGGAAGTCGGCGAAGCACGCCAGGACCAGTCCGATCAGCACACCCCCCGTCAGGATCAGGGTGAACCCGACGAGCTTGTCGGTGATCCGGTGGGCGATGGCGTTCCAGCCGGCGTGGGTGACGGCGGCGAGCAGCACCGCCGTGGTGACCAGCGGCGTCACCAGGCGCGCTCGCGCACGTCCGCCAGGGTGGCGCCGGCGTGGGCGACCAGCGTCCGGCTCGCCTCGGGGAAGCGGCGGACGCGTGGGCGGAGCTCCGCCAGGCCGAGTTCGTCGAGGGTGGCGGCGAAACGGGGATGGGCACCGGTGTCGTCGGCGTCAGTGGCGGCTGTCGTCGTCATGTCCGGCACGCTAGCGGTCCGTGTACCGGGCAGGCGACCGGCTTTGCGGGGGCGGCTTCACGGGGCCGGCTTCACGGGGCCGGCTTTGCGGCTCCGGCTCCACGGCGGGCGCGCGGCGGACCGCCGGTGAGGGCGCGCCGTCCCCACGGCGCCCTCACCGGCGGTGTCGGTCGGGAGCGGGACGTCAGACGCGCACCGGCTCCCGGTCCCCGCCCCGGGACCCCTCCGCGGAGCGGGACTCGTCCCGCCTGCGGCGTACTCCCGGTCAGGTCGTGGGGTTCTGCTGGGCAGGGGTGATCTGCCCTGTGGGTGGCAGGGGTGACCTGCCCGACGGCGTGAGCGGTGACGTCAGGTGGACGGGCTTGCCGGTGAGGGGTTCAGGTGGTGGTGACGCCGAGAGCGGGGAGGACGACGGCGTCGATGTACGAGATGAGGAAGGCCTGCGTCGGCGGCAGTTCGTCGAGCATCGTGCGGGCGGCGAACCCGCCGAGCATCATGTGCATCATGTAGTCGATCGCCGGGTTGTCCGCGCGGACCTCGCCCCGGTCGACCGCCCGCTGCACCACGCGGCGGACCTCCGCCATCTCCGGTTCGATGAGATGGTCCCGGAACGCCTTCAGCAGGTCCGGGTTGCTGTGCACGGCCATGGCCAGACCCCGCATCAGCGCGGAGTTCTGCTCCATCTCGCAGTCGTCCGAGCTCAGGGTGAGGGCGTGCAGGTCTCCCTTGAGCGACCCGGTGTCGATGTCGCCGAGGCCGAGCGCGCCCGGCTTGTTGTGCCGTACGGCCTTCACCACCAGCTCGGCCTTGCCGCCCCACTGGCGGTAGAGGGTGGCCTTGCTGGACCGGGTGCGGGCGGCCACGGCGTCCATGGTGAGGGCGTCGTAGCCGACTTCGCGGAGCAGGTCGAGCACGGCCTCGTACAGCTCGGCCTCGCGCTCGGGCGTGATCCGACTGCGGCGCCCGGTGGCGACCTCGGTCATCTCCCTCACCCTCCTGCTCAGAACGACTCGGTTTCGTACAGGACGAATGTATCGCAGAGATCTGCGAAACGAAACCGTTTCGTACGTGTCGTCGGTCACTGGTCGGAACGGGGTCCTTTCTCACGAGTTGCCCGCCTCGGCGCCCGGGGAAAACCTGGGTAGGTGAGCTATCTCCGGCTGCCGCACCTCAGCGGCGATCTGCTGTGCTTCGTGGCCGAGGACGACCTCTGGCTGGCTCCCCTCGACCCCCCGGGCCGCGCCTGGCGGCTCACCGTCGACCGGACCAAGACCGGCCACCCCCGCTTCTCGCCCGACGGCCGCCACATCGCCTGCACGACCTGGCGCAGTCTCGTCCCCGAGATCCAGCTGGTCGCGGTGGACGGCGGACCGGGCCGGCAGCTGACCTACTGGGGCAGCCCGGACACCCAGGTCTGCGGCTGGACCCCGCCCGACGACGACGGCCACAGCGACATCCTCGCCGTCGCCTCCCACGGCGAGCCCTTCTCCCACTTCACCTGGGCCTACAAGATCACCCCCGAGGGGGACCCGGGCCGCAAGCTGCCCTGGGGGCCGGTCTCCGACATCCAGGTCGCCGACGTCGACGGCACGCACCGGACCCTGCTGCTGACCGGCACCCCGCCGCACGAGCCGACCTCCTGGAAGCGCTACCGGGGCGGCGCCACGGGCCGGCTGTGGCTGCACGGCGAGCGGCTGCTGCCCGACATCGGCGGGCATCTGCACTCACCCATGTTCGTCGGCGGCCGGATCGCCTTCCTCTCCGACCACGAGGGCGTCGGCAATCTCTACTCCTGCGCGTACGACGGCACCGACCTGCGCCGGCACACCGACCACGACGCCTTCTACGCCCGGCACGCCTCCAGCGACGGCACCCGGATCGTCTACCAGTGCGCGGGCGACCTGTGGCTGGTCGACGACCTGGCGCCGGACTCGGAACCGCGCAGGCTGGACGTGCGGCTGTCCGGGCCGCGCACGGGCCGCCGCACGTACCAGGTCCCGGCCGCCCAGCACGTCGACGGCGTCTCGGTGGACGAGACGGGCCGGGCCAGCGCCGTCGTCGTACGCGGCTCCCTGTACTGGCTCACCCACCGCGACGGTCCCGCCCGCACCATCACGGACACGCCCGGGGTACGCACCCGGCTCCCGGAGATGCTGGGCTCGACCGGACGGGTCGCCTACGTCACCGACGCCGAGGGCGAGGACGCCGTCGAGATCGCCCAGCTCCCCCGGGCCACGGGTGGCCGGGAGTCCCGCCGGCTGGCCTCCGGGCGGCTGGGGCGCGTCCTGGAGATGGTCTCCGACCCCGAGGGGGAACGGCTGGCCGTCGCCGCGCACGACGGACGGCTGCTGCTGCTCGACGTGACCGAGGCGGGCGACGCCGCCGGGGACTCCCCCGACTCGCCCGGGGGTGAGGTCACCGAGTTGATCCGGTCGGTCAACGGGCCCGTGCGTGATCTCGCCTTCTCCCCGGACGGCGCATGGCTGACCTGGTCGCACCCGGGGATCGGCCGTACGCTGCGGCAGATCAAGCTGGCCCGGACCAAGGACCGGCTGATCGTCGACGTCACCGACGGCCGCTTCGAGGACGAGAACCCGGTGTTCACCCGGGACGGCCGCTACCTGGCCTTCCTGTCCTGGCGGGGCTTCGACCCGGTGTACGACGTGCAGACCGGGGACCTGTCCTTCCCGCTCGGCTGCAAGCCCTACCTGGTTCCGCTGTCCTCGGCGACCCCGTCCCCCTTCGCGCTGAACCCCGAGGGGCGGCCGGCGGCCGGCGGCCTGGAACCGCACGACGAGGAGAGCGGCGAGGCCGGCGCGGTCACCGTGGAGGCCGAGGGGCTGGAGAACCGGGTGACGCCGTTCCCCGTCGCCGCGTCCAAGTACTCCGCGCTGCAGCCGGTCGCCGGTGGCGGCCTGGTCTGGCTGCGCTGGCCGATCTCCGGCGCGCTGGGCGAGACGTTCGCGAACCCGGACGACACCACCGGCCGGCCGACGCTGGAACACTTCAACATCACCAAGGCGAAGAAGTCCGAACTCGTCGGCCACCTCGACTGGTTCGCGGTGAGCGGCGACGGCACCCGGCTCGTCGTGGTCGACGAGGGCGACCTGCGGGCGGTGCCGTCCACCGAGTCCGGCGACTCCGACACGACCACCTGGATCGACGCCCGCCGGATCCGGCACACCGTCGACCCGGCCGCCGAATGGCGACAGGCCTACGCGGAGGCGGGCCGGCTGATCCGGGCGTACTTCTGGGACCCGGACATGTGCGGCATCGACTGGGACACGGTCCTGGAGCAGTACTGGCCGCTGGTCGAACACGTCGCCTCCCCCGACGAGTTCGCCGACCTGCTCCGCGAGGTGCTCGGCGAGCTCGGCACCTCGCACGCCTACGTCAGCGCCGCGCGCCGCAACGAGGGACCCTCCCCGTACCAGCGCCGGCAGGGCCTGCTGGGCGCCAACCTCGTGCTCCGCGACGGCGGCTGGACGGTCCGGCGGATCCTGCCCGGCGACTCCTCCGACTCCAGGGCCCGCTCCCCGCTGGCCGGCACCGGCATCCGGGAGGGCGCGGTCCTCACCCGTGTCGACGGCCGGCCGGTGGATCCGGTGACGGGTCCGTACCCGCTGCTGGCGGGGGCGGGCGGTACGACGGTGGAGCTCACCTTCGAGCCGGCGGAAGGGGAGCAGGGCCCGGCCCGCCGGGTCGCCGTCGTCCCGCTCGTCGACGAGCGGCCCCTGCGCTACCAGGACTGGGTCGCCAAACGCCGGTCCGTGGTACGGCACTTGAGCGGCGGCAAGTGCGGCTACCTGCACATCCCCGACATGGGCGGCTCCGGCTGGGCCCAGTTCAACCGCGACCTGCGCAGGGAGGTCTCCCGGCCCGCGCTCATCGTGGACGTACGCGGCAACGCGGGCGGGCACATCAGCGAGCTGGTGATCGAGAAGCTGATCCGGAGCATCATCGGCTGGGACCTGACCCGGAACGCCCAGCCGGTGTCGTACACCTCCAACGCGCCGCGCGGTCCCGTGGTGGCACTGGCCGACGAGGCGACGGCCTCCGACGGCGACATGATCACCGCGGCCTTCCGGCTGCTGCGGATCGGGCCGGTGGTCGGGCAGCGCACCTGGGGCGGTGTGGTCGGCATGACCGGACGGCACCGGCTGGGCGACGGCACGGTGATCACCGTGCCCATGAACGCGGCCTGGTTCGACGCGTACGGCTGGTCCGTGGAGAACCACGGCGTCGCCCCCGACCTGGAGGCCCTGCGGACGCCGCTGGACTGGGCGGAGGGCCGGTACGCACAACTGGACGACGCAGTGGTGCTGGCCATCGACCTGCTGGCCACCCAGCCCGCGGCGACCCCGCCGGACCACCGGGACATACCCGACCGGTCGCGGCCCAAGCTGCCGCCGCGGCGACAGCCGGACGCGTGAGAGCCACCTGAGAGCCGCGTCGCGGAAGGGGCGCCCGCCAAGGGGGCGCCCCTTCCGGTCAGGAGACCGCGTCAGGCGTCGTAGTCCTGGCTGAAGCGGTCCTCCATCTCGCGCTCGGTGTCGTCCATCTCGTGACGACCACGCTCACGCGGCTGCTGGCCACGCTGCGGGGACTGCTGACCGCGCTGCCCGGCCTTCTCACGGGGCTCGCCGGCCCTCTGCTTGCCCTGCTCCTGCATGCCGCGGGCCTTCTCCTGGGACTGGTCCTTCATACCCATGTGGGTTCACTCCCGTGGTGGGTGAGGGGAATTGGCCCCTCGGTGGGGCCTCGACCAGATTCACACGGGCGGACACGGAGCGCATTTCGATCATTAACGGTACGTAACACCCGCTGGTCCGGGACTAGTTTCGCCGTGCCGACCGCTCCTGCTCGTCAGCCGCCCCGCCCGCGCCCACCAGCCCCGTGCGCATGCCCTGCAGCCGGGGCGCGAACCGGCGCATCTCCCGCTGCCCCACCGTGCCGACGAGCCCCGGCAGGAACCCGCGCACCCCCTGCATCCCGCGCAGCCACCACTGCCCGTACACATGGCCGGCGCGGCGCTCGATCCCGGCCACGATCCGGTCGGCCGCCGGCCCCAGCGGATAGGTCTTGTTGGACGGCCACGGCAGCCGCTGCCTGAGTTCGCGCATCACCTCCTCCTGGTCGGCGCCGCGCACCATGTCCGTGTCCGTCCACGACAGATAGGCCACGCCGACGCGCACGCCCCGGTACCCGACCTCGGCCCGCAGACTGTGCGCGTACGCCTCCACACCCGACTTGGACGCGCAGTACGCCGTCATCATCGGCGCCGGGGTGATCGCGGCGAGCGAGGCGATCTGCAGCAGATAGCCCCGGCTCTCGATCAGCACCGGCAGGAAGGCCCGCGCGGTCACCGCCGAGCCGATCAGGTTGACCTCGATCACCCGCCGCCAGGCCTCCGGATCGGAGTCCACGAACGGGCCGCCGGTGGCGACCCCGGCGTTGGCGACGACGATGTCGACCTTGCCGAACCGCTCCTTGACCTCCCGCGCGACCCGGGACATGGCCTCGTGGTCGGTGACGTCGGCGTACCAGTGGTCGCTGTCGCCGTGCAGCCGCGCCGAGACCTCCTTCAGCGCCTCCGGTTCCAGCCCGACCAGCGCCACCGTGGCACCGCGCGCGGAGAGCTTGCGCGCGAGCAGTTCACCGACGCCGCGCGCGGCTCCCGTGACCACCGCGACCTGACCCTCCAGACCGACCCTGCTCATGCGCCCTCCCCGACCGTGTCCGTCACCGTCACATACGCGCGGACCAGTTCCCGGATCCTGCCGGTCACCAGCTCCGGTGCCTCCACCGGCGTCATGTGGCCCACGCCCGCCAGTTCGGCGCTGCCCACGCAGTGCGGCAGCGCCGCCACCAGCGAGCGCGCGTGCACCGGCGGGGTCATCCGGTCCGCCGTGCCCACGACCACGACCGCCGGCACCCGCAACTCCCGTACCCCGTGGTCGAGATCGAGCGTGTGCAGCACCCGGGACCAGGCGTGGCGCACGGCACGCGGGCAGGCGTGCACGATCCGCGCGCACGCCTCCACCATGTGCGGGGCCGAACCGGCGCCCATGGTCGCGTACTTGAGGACGCTCCGGGCGAGAGGCGTGACCGGCCCCAGCGGGGCGCGCGAACCCAGGACGCGCGCCGTCAGCCAGGCGCGCACCCGGCCGGGCCGCAACGGCACCACGAGCGATTCGGCGACCAGCCGCGAACTGCCCGTGCTGCACAGCAGAACAGCCGCCGCGTGCTCCCGGAAACGGGCCCGGCCGGAGGCCGCCAGCAGCGTCATCCCGCCCATGGAGTGGCCCGCGATCACGGCCTTCTCCCCCGGCGCGAGCGTCCCCGCGAGCACGGCCTCCAGGTCGTCCGCGAGCGCCTCGGCGGTGCACGCCGGGCTCGCCGGACTGCGCCCGTGCCCTCGCTGGTCGTAGGCGATGACGCGGTGATCCACGGCCAGGTCCCGTATCTGCGCCGCCCAGAACGCGGTCGAACAGGTCCATCCGTGGGCCAGGACGACGGGGGGCGCGCCCTCGCGGCCGTGCACCTCGACGTGCAGCCGGGCGCCGTCGGCGGAGACGGCGGTCAGGACGCGGTCGGGGGTGGGCGGGGCGTACGGGCCGGAGGTCACAGGGGTGAGCCGGCTCATGCGGTCACCTCGCTCGGGTCGGCGGAGGTGGTCCTCCTGGTGGCGGCCGGCCGGATCACCCGGTACTCCCCCAGGTCCACGCGCCGGGTGGCCCGGCGGAACTCCGCGGTGGTGCCGGGCCAGATGGTGGTGTTGCGGCCGTGCGCGTCCAGGTACCAGCTGGTGCAGCCGCCGGTGTTCCACACCGTGGGCTGCATGCGCTCCTGCACCTTGTGGTTCCAGGCCCGTACGGCGTCGGCGCGGGCGTCGAGGGCGACCCGGCCGCCGAGGACGTCGAGCTGGCGCACGAAGTCCGCCAGGTAGTTCAGCTGGGACTCGATGATGAGGATCATCGAGGAGTTCGCCAGGCCGGAGTTGGGCCCGATGATCGTCAGCCAGTTCGGGAACCCGGCGGCGGAAGCCCCGCGCAGCGCCTGCATCCCGTCCTTCCGCCAGGCCTCGGCGAGGGTGACGCCCTCCGCCCCGACCACCCGCTCGGCGATGGGCATGTCGGTGACGTGGAAGCCGGTGCCGAACACGATCGCGTCCACCTCGGCCTCGCTGCCGTCGGCGGCCACGACGGTCGAACCGCGCACCTCGGCGAGCCCGCTCGCGACGACGTCCACATTGGGGCGGGCGAGGGCCGGGTAGTACTCGCTGGACAGCAGGATCCGCTTGCAGCCGATGCGGTAGTCCGGGGTCAGCCTGGCCCGCAGCGCCGGATCCTTGACGGCCCGGGCCATGTTGAGCCTGGCGAACCGCTCGACCAGGCCGAGCTCCTCCGGGTGCCTGGTGAACGCCTGGACCTGCAACTCCCGGATGCCCCACAGCAGTCCGCGGCGGAGCTGGGTGGTGAACGGCAGGGCCCGGTGCAGCCGCCGCTCCACCCCGCCGATCGCCCGGTCCACGCGCGGCAGGACCCACGGCGGGGTCCGCTGGAAGAGGGTCAGCCGGGACACGCGGGGCTGGACGGCGGGCACGATCTGGATGGCCGAGGCCCCCGTCCCCACCATCGCGACCCGTTTGCCGGTGAGGTCGTAGTCATGGTCCCAGCGGGCCGAGTGCCAGACCTTGCCGGGGAAGGAGCCCAGGCCGGGGATGTCCGGGATCTTCGGGTCGGACAGCGGTCCGGTGGCGGAGACCACGACGTCCGCCGACAGCGAGCCGCCGCTCGTCTCGATGTCCCACCGCAGCCTCTCGGCGTCCCAGGTCATCAGCTGCACTTCCGAGCCGAAGCGGATGTGCGGCCGCAGCCGGAAGACGTCGGTCACCCGCTCCAGGTAGGCGCGGATGTGCTCCTGCCCGGAGAAGGCGCGCGGCCAGTCGGGGTTGGGCGCGAAGGAGAACGAGTACAGGTGCGACGGGACGTCGCAGGCGCAGCCCGGGTAGCTGTTGTCCCGCCAGGTGCCGCCGACGCTTCCGGCCCGCTCCAGCACCACGAAGTCGGTGATCCCCTCACGGCGCAGCCGCACGGCCGCGCCCAGCCCGCCGAATCCGGACCCGATCACCGCCACCCGTACGTGCTCGCGTGCGTGCTCGTGCTCGGCCATCCCGAAGCCTCCTGGCATCACGTCGGACCATGCCAGTGAACACTGGCGCAATGGGACTGTAGAGCAGCTCCGTACCGACCGGTAGGGGGCGGAACGAGGAAGTTACCCCGGGTACGACATAAAGTGCGGGCGTGACGGACAAGCGCGAGTACCGCATGGAGGAGCTGGCCCGGCTGGCCGGCATCACGGTGCGCACGCTGCGCTTCTACCGCGAACGCAAGCTGATCCCGCCGCCCCGCCGCGAGGGCCGCATCGCCTGGTACGACGACCACCACCTGGCCCGCCTGCGCACGATCTCGGCGCTGCTGGAACGCGGCCACACCCTGAACGGCATAGCGGAGCTCGCCGAGGCCCTCGACCAGGGCCGCGACGTCGCCGACCTGCTGGGCGTCGGCGCCCCCACCGAGGAGGAGCCGGTCCGCCTCACCCCCGAGGAGCTCGCCGCCCGCTTCGAGGGCGAGGTCACCCCGGAGAACCTCGCCGCCGCCCTCGAACTGGGCTACCTGGGCACCGTCGGCGACGAGATCGTGCACATCAGCCGCCGTCTGCTGGACGTCTCCTCCGCCCTGGTCCGCGAGGGCATCCCGCTCGCGGAGGTCCTGGCGGTCGGCAAGCACGTCCGCGAACACGCCGAGGCCCTCGCCGTGCTCTTCACCGACCTCGTCCTGCGGCACGCCTCCGAGGACGACCTCGGGCGTCTGCGCCCGCTGGCCCGCAGCGTGGTGGAGGCGGAACTGTCACTGGCCCTGGACCGTCGGCAGCGGAAGCGGGACTGACGCTCCCAGGTCGTAGACCACCGTCACCGGGGCATGGTCCGACCACCGTTCGGCGTGGGTGGCCGCCCGCTCCACGAAGCCCTTGACGGCCCGGGAGGCGAGCCCGGGGGTGGCCACATGGAGGTCGATGCGCCAACCCGCGTCGTTGTCGAAGGCCCGCCCGCGGTACGACCACCACGAGTACGGCCCCGCCACCTCCGGATGCAGCGCGCGCACGACATCGACGTACCCGCCGTCCGTCTCGTCGAAGACCCGGCTCAGCCACTCCCGCTCCTCCGGCAGGAACCCGGAGTTCTTGGTGTTGGACCGCCAGTTCTTGAGGTCGGCCTGCTGGTGGGCGATGTTCCAGTCGCCCACGACGAGGACCTCGCGCCCGTCGGCGGCGGCACGCTCGCGCAGGCCCTTCAGATGGGCGAGGAACTCGCCCATGAAGCGGACCTTCTCCTCCTGCCGCTCGGTGCCGACCTCGCCGGAGGGGAGGTAGAGGGAGGCGACGGTGACACCGGGCAGATCGGCCTCGACGTACCGGCCGCCGGTGTCGAACTCGGCGGAGCCGAACCCGACCTGGACGCGGTCGGGTTCACGCCGCGTGTAGAGGGAGACGCCCGCGCGGCCCTTGGCGGCGGCGGGGGCGTGGACGACGTGCCAGCCGTCGGGCCGCCGTACCGTATCGGGCAGTTGCTGCGGCTCGGCGCGCACCTCCTGCAGGCACACCACGTCCGCCGAGGTCTCCGCGAGCCACTCCACGAAGCCCTTCTTCGCGGCGGCCCGCAGTCCGTTCACGTTCACCGAGGTCACTGTCAGCACCCGGGCACGATACCGGCACACTGGACGGGCCCCGATTCCACCAGTCCATGACTATGCAAGATTGCACGATGCTCAGCATGAATATACGTCGCGTGCCCTTCGACCACCCCGACGCCGTGAAGCTCAACGACGAGGTCCAGGCCGAGTACCACCTGCGCTACGGCGACGGCGGTGACGCCACGGTCCTCGACGCGACGGACTTCCGGCCGCCGAGAGGCGTCTACCTGATCGCCTACGACGACAGCGACCGGCCCGTGGCCACCGGCGGCTGGCGCAGCCAGGACGCCAACGACGAGGGCAACGAGGACGGCGACGCCGAGCTCAAGCGCATGTACGTGATCGAGGAACTGCGCGGCCGGGGCCTCGCCCGCCGCATGCTGACCGCCCTGGAGGACGACGCCCGCGCGGCCGGCCGCCTCCGCATGGTCCTGGAAACCGGCAGCAAGCAGCCGGAGGCCATCGCCCTGTACACCTCCAGCGGCTACGAGCCGTGCACCAAGTTCGGCTACTACCGCCATTACGAGGAAAGCCGCTGCTTCGCGAAGGCACTGCGGTGAGGCGTGCGCCGGACGGCGGCTGACCCGCTCCGGTGCCTGGGCACCGCCGTCCGGCCACGGACGAGCCGTACACACCCGGCCCGCGCCCCTACGCCCCTCTTCTCCTACGCATGCCAGAGCTCACCGTGGCGGTGGCGGACCGGGGGGATGTCCACGTCATCGAGGTCGTGGCCGGCGTGGTGCAGTCCGCGGATCCGCTGGGCTGCGAGTCGACCCTGGAGCCGGGCCCGGCCTTCAGCCGTAGCGACCGCGGCGGAGAACGAGTCCGTTCTGCAGTCGAGCACCATCGGCTTCCAGCAGGTGACCCGGCGCAGCGTCTTCGTCGGAGCAGGGCGACGGCCTTCGCAGGCGGCCTGGGCCGATTCAGCGTGGGTGTAGCGCAGGTCGTACTGGGACATGGACTCCACTGCGCCGTCCCGGACGCGGAGTCGCCAGGGAGTCGTGCGAACAGTCCTGGACATCGAGACCCTCCATAGGGCCCTCTGGACTCTCCAGAGGTACCTACGGCGGGTGCGAAGCGGTCAGCACGACTCAGCCCCTCGTCGGTGAACGACGTACCAGCAGCACGGTAGTCGCCCGGAGGACCAGGGCCGAGTTTTTTCCTCGCTCCCGTTGCCATGCCAGGCCGCCCCGAAGTCCGTCACGGAACTGCGGCCAGAACCGTGTAGGTCCCCACCACTGATCTGGCCGGGTACGACACAATCACGGTCAACTGAGCAGGCAACGGTGGGGGCGAACGTGGGACGTTTTGGCTCGCGAAGCCGACGTAAGGGCATACCGAACGAGCCGGCGCTACTGGCTGCGGCCGCGGAGCATCCCGGTGGCAGCGTCGCCACCGGACCCGCGGGGCGCCGCATGACCCCTGCCCGCGGCGACCGCGCCGCGCCACCGGCACCAGACGGCCACCGGGAAGTCCGCTTCGCGGACGCGACCGCGGCCAAGGGCTGGGAGAATCTCGCCCAACAGGCCCGGGAGAACACCTACCGCGCCTGGATCACCATGCGCAACGAACCCCGGTCCGGTCACCGAGACAGCCCGGCACCACCGGCTTGAGAGCGGGCTGGCGCACGGCACCCACCGCGGGCGGACATGCGAGCAGTGGCAGATCGAGGTGACCGGCGGCGGCCGCGTCTGGTACCTCCTGGACACAGCCGGCGACACCTGCTGGATCACCTTCGCAGGCACCGGACACCCGCGAGCCACCGACCGGCGCTGAGCGAACTCGGCTGGGTGGCGGTCAGCACGAGCCGCGGTACGGGACGTCGCGCACGTATGTTCGCCATTGGGACGGTGACAGGCCCGTGCCGACGCGTCGGCAGATGTCGGCCGCGACCCTGTCCGGGGCTACGTCGTAGCGTTCCAGCGGCAGGTGCTCGCCCGACAGGTACAAGGCGCGGTCGTCCCCGCTGAAGGCCAGCGCCTTGACCTGCCCTCCCGTGCTGTACAGAGGAGAGCCGATCGCGAGCCTGGTGGTGACGTCCCACAGACGGACGAGGCCGTCGTCCGTGCCGACGGCGAGCGTCGTCCCGTCGTGGGAGAAAGCCATCGCCGAGATTTCGTCGCCGTCGTCGTCGTGCGCGGCGCCGGTGGAGTCGGGGGGCAGTTCACCCAGGAGCCGCCGGGCGTGGCCGTCCCAAAGGTTGACCCATCCGGCGTCGTCGCCGGCCGCGAGCCGCGTACCGTCGTGGGTGAGGGCCACTGCCGTGGGGCCCGCCTGAGTGAGGGTGTGGCGCGTTGTCCGGCCAGACGTGAGGTCGGTGACCTGTCCCTGCAGGGTCACCAGGAGCCGGCCGCCATCGCCCAGCACGAGGGATTCTCCCGCGACGTGCCGCCATCGGCCGGTCCGGACGTGACGGCGCGTGTCCCATTTCTCCGTCCGCTCACCGTTCAGTGACACCAGTGCGTTCCCCTCGCTGTCGAGCGCGAGGGACTCGATCGTCGGCCACTCGCCGGGCGCCGTGTCGATGGGGAAGGTGGCCGGGCGGGCCGGGCGGCGGCTGTTCACCACGGTGAGAGCAGGCTCGCCGTCGTCCTCGTCGGAGGTGCTGGAGTAGACCATGGTCCGGCCATCGGGGGAGAACGCCATGGTGTCCGTGCAACTCTGTGCCCCTTCGGTCACCGGACACGGGGCTGTGGGCAGTTGATCCGCCGCCTCGGTGTCGTGTGGCACGTCGATCAGTCGCAGGCGGTGCCTGCCGCCCGATTGCCGTGCGACGGCGAGCAGTCGGCCGTCGGGGCTGAAGGCGGCGCTCGTGGTGCCGTCCGGCCGGAAGCCCGGCTGGAACGCGTGGCCGAGGGAAAGCGACCACACCGTGCGGCTGGCGCCTCCTGACATATACCGGATCACACCGTCGTGCCGGTCGAGCCGGAAGCCCCAGGCCCCCGCCCCCGCCACGGGGGCCCGGAACACAGGAGCCGTCGGAGCGTCGATCCGCCACAGGAACACCTGGCCACCGCCGGATCCGATGACGAACCGACCGTCCGGCGTGTACACGGTGGCGTCGAGGCCGTCTTGGCTGATTCCGGTCCGTTCCCTGCCCGACGGCACGTCCCAGATCCGGACTCCGCGGTCGGTGGTGACAGCGAGTTCGTGGGCGCCTGGTACGAAGCTGATGCCCGCCGATACGCACAGACGGCTTCGTGTCGCCGTCCAGGCGCCCGGCAACCGGTGGTGCGCCGCGACGTCCCAGATCTCGAGCCTTTCGTGGGAGCAGTCCGCGAGGAAGCGGTCATCGGCGCTGACGGCCGCGCCACCGCTGAGTGTCGAGGCCACGGCCGTGTCACCGCCGGTGGTACCGCTGCCCTGCACCCAGTCGACGAGCGTTCCGGCAGATTCCGCCCGGCCGACTCCGAACAGCAGTTTGTGACGGCGCGCATCCCACAGCCGGACGACGGGGAACGATTCGTCAACCGTGGCGGAGAGCAGCAGTGTCCGCCCGCTGGGCCCGAAGGAGAGGTCCGCCCCGTTGACGTCCGGCAGCCGCCCGGTCCGCTGCCCCGCCGCAACGTCGTACAGGTTCACGTCCCGGCCGGTGCCGACCGCCAGGGTCCGTCCGTCCGGGGAGAGGGCACTGCGCGTCGAAGTCGGATCATCGGTGGCCTCGGCGACGCGGAAGGACGACAGCCGGCGATGGGCGCGCACGTCCCACCGTGTGGCCCGCCCGGCTTCCACGGAGACGGCGAGGCGTCCGTCCGCGCTGAGGTCCACGTTGGCGGAGTCGGAAAGACCCGGCAGCCGGAAGGCGTCCTGGTTCCGCTGCGCCAGCGACCCCAGCAGCGCCGAACGGGTCTCCGGCAGGTCGGCGACCTGCCAGGCGGCGAGACTGAGACGCATGGCGGTCCTCGGCTCCGAAGGGCGCAGGCTCTCCGCCACGGCGGCGATACGACGGGCCTCGGCCTCCACCCGTCTGCGCTCGTCCGACCGGTTCTGCTGCCACGCCACCAGTGCGGCCACGACCGCCAGTACGACGACGACGGAGAGGGCCGCGACGAAGGTGCGGGTACGTCTGGCGGTGCGCGCCGCCGTGAGGCGTTCCTGCTCCGCGGCGGCGAGTCCGGCGGACAGGAAGGCCCACTCCAGCTCGGTGAGATCCGCACGCTGCTCCGGTGCCGCGAAGACCTCCTGGGCGGTCGCCAGACGGGTGCCCCGGTACAAGGCTCCGGGATCGCGGTCCAGGTCCCGCCAGACGCGGGCCGCCTCGGTGAGCTGGCGGTGTGCGCGGAGCCGGTCGCGCTCGGCGTCGATCCAGTCGCGCAACCTGGGCCAGGCGCTGATCAGCGCCTCGTGCGCGAGGTCCACCGTGTCGCCGTCCAGTGTGATCAGCCGGGCCCCGGCCAGGCGTTCCAGGACCAGGGCGGCGTCGTCCCGTGCCTTGCCCGGGTCCGCGCCGACGAGTTCCGCGCGGTCGGCGGGACGGCGGGTGTCCTGCGTTCCGTCGCCGGGGGTGACCAGGCGCAGCAGCATGCGCCGGGCCCGGTCCGCCTGGGCGGCGGTGAGCCGGCCGAAGGCCTGCTCCGCGGTGCGGGCGATGGCGCCGTGCAGGCCGCCGGCCGCCTCGTACGCCGCCTCGGTCAGCGCGCGGCCCTTTCGCCGGCGCCAGGTCTCCAGCAGGGCGTGGGACATCAGCGGCAGCGCGCCGGGCTCTGACTCGACCTCGGCGACGATGCGCGCGGTCAGGGTGCGTTCGACGATGTGGCCGGCTGCCTGTGCCGGTTTGACGATGGCCTCAGCGAGTTCGTCGCGGTTCATGGGCGGGGTGAGGAGGGTGGCGTCGCGCAGTGCGTCGGCGAGCGGGCGGTGGCCGGCCAGCCGCCCGAAGAAGTCGGCCCGCACCGCGATCAGCACCCTCAACCGGTTGGCCGGATCCCGCGCGGCCAGGAGCCGGTCGACGAAGAGAGCCCGTTCCTCCCGGTCGGTGCACAGCGTGTAGATCTCCTCGAACTGGTCCACCACCAGCCAGGTGTCGCGTTCGGAGCCCTCGACGGCCGTCAGCCGCTCGCCGTGCGTACGCAGCGGATGGTCGCCCGGGGTGATGATGCGCACCGTCGCCGGACGCAGTCGTGGGTCCTCGGTGGCGCGCAGACGGGGTACGAGGCCGGCGCGTACGAGAGACGACTTCCCGCTCCCGGACGCCCCGACCACGGCCGTGAGACGTGCCCTGGCTGTCGACGCCACCAGTTCGTCGATCAACTGGTCCCGCCCGAAGAACAGGGCCGCGTCGGACGGTTCGAAGCGGGCCAGGCCCCGGTAGGGCGGTTCGGCCTCCTCGTCCTCGGTGCGGGGCTCGGCCGCCACCTCGGCGGCCGCGGCACGCCACCGGGAGTCCCATTCCTCCGGGTCGCCCCCGCAGGCCCGCACGTAGGCGAGGGCGACCGGCAGGGTAGGCAGCCGTTCTCCCGCGGCAGCCTGGGACAGCGTGCTCGCCCCGTGCCCCGAGCGCTGCGCCATCACCCGGTAGGTCGGGCTGCCCGCGTCCACGCGGAGTTTGCGCAGGTCGGCAGCGAACTGCTGGACAGGACCCGCACTGGGATCCAGTGGGCTTTCCGGACGCCCCGCCATCGGCGACTCTCCCCCGCTCCGCCCGCTTCCCCCGTGAAGGCGGCTTCGTGGCCGCAGAAAGTACGCGTGCATGGGGCAGGAGGGCAAACCCGAGGCGTCTTCTTCGGTCAGGGCCGGGCCGGGACCGCACAAGTGCCGGACCGGCCGCCGCGCGAAGCCCGAGTCGCTTTCGTGCGGCGGCCGTTCCGGATCCTCACGGTGCGACGGCGGCCGAACGCGGAGCCGCCGCCGTCCCTACTTCCCGCCGATGCCCTTCTCCCCGATGTGGAAGATCTTGCGGCTGCCGCGGGTCATGTCGACGATCAGCTTGGTGGTGCTGTTCCTGCTCCAGGTGAGGGTGACGACGGCCTCCGTGTGGTCGGCGGTGCCGTTGTCGGTGACCTTCCAGGCGAGCGGGACGTTCTGGGCGCGCAGGACGCCGTCGGCGTGCTCCTTCTCCTCCCAGGCGTTCAGTTCCTTCTGGAAGTCGGCGGTGAGGTAGTGGGCGCGCAGGGCGGTCCCGAGGTTGCCGCTGTCCTCGTCGGTCACCGCGTCGATGTAGGCGCCGTAGAAGTCGGCGATGCGGGTGATGTTGTCGGACGGCTTGCCGCTGACGCTGCGCGGGGTGCCGGCGGAGGCGGCCTGGGCGGTGGCGCCGAGGCCGAGGGCGACGGCGAGGACGCCGGCGGTCAGGGCGGTGCGGGTCTTGCTGTTCATGTGTGGGTTCCCCGTTTCCGAAGTGTGTGGTGATGCGTCGGTGGGCCGCCCTCCCGACCCCCGTGGCGGGAGGGC
>NZ_JBSFIK010000036.1:34889-71676 GCF_053597535.1 Streptomyces sp. NPDC001348
GGTGGTGCGGGTCTTGCTGTTCATGTGTGGGTTCCCCGTTTCCGAAGTGTGTGGTGATGCGTCGGTGGGCCGCCCTCCCGACCCCCGTGGCGGGAGGGCGGCCCTGGTCGTGCGGTCGGTGGAGCGTTGGTCGGTGGAGCTTGCGCTGGAAGGCGACCTCGAGGTCAGGGTCCGCCTTCTCGGTCCGTGCCGCGGAGGACTCGATGTCCCGCTTCAGCCGCGAGAACCGGCCGCGAGGAAACCGGGTGCCTTCGTGGCGGCGTCCGCCGGTGCGGCGAGCGCGGTGCCGAAGGCGGGACCTGCGGCGGTGAGTGCGATGAGCGCGCCTGCTCGGGTGCGCTTGGGCATGGCTGTCCCCCGTGAACGAGTGCGTGGGTGTCGAATGCCGCGGCGACGCCGGTTGGTCGGTCCGGCCCTGGTCGGTGCGACACCAAGAGCATCGGCCGTCATGGGAGCCCGGCGCAACGCTCGGCGCCCGTTCGGCGGCGGTGGAACCATCCCAGCCCTGCTGACGTGCAGATATACGAGTGCCTGGGATGCGGGAGTCGGTGGATGACGGGGGAACGCGTGTCGGTTCGGGGCGACGTCGAGCAGTTCGCGGAGCTGCTGAGGCGGTTGAAGGACCGTACGGACCGGAGCTACGGCTCCCTGGCCCGGCGCGTGGGCATGAACACCTCGACGCTCCACCGTTACTGCGCGGGGGAGGCCGTGCCCCAGGACTTCGCCCCCGTGGAACGGCTGGCCGCCTTCTGCGAGGCGACACCGGAGGAACGACTCGAACTGCACCGGCGGTGGCTGCTCGCGGTGGCGGAGCGGCAGCGGGTGCGTACGGGGGCCGCGGCGGCTGAGCAGCCAGTGGACGAAACGACCGCCGCCGCCGAGCAGCCAGTGGACGAAACGACCGCCGCCGCCGAGCAGCCGGGGGACGAAACGGCCGCCACCGCCGAGCAGCCGACGGTCGAAGCGCCCACCACCGCCGCCGAGCACGCCGACGCACGGCAGGGCGCGGGAGAGCCCGCGCCCTCCCCCACCCCGGCCTCCAGCCCCTGGTACCGCCGCCGGCGAGTCCTGGTGTCCACCGCTGCCGCCTGCGCGCTGCTCGCGACCGCGGTCGGCCTGTCGGCCCGGTCGGACCGGTCGGCCGACCATCGCTCCTCGGCCGCGTCCGGCGCGCACGTCTCCTCCGGCCCGCGGACGACCGCTCTCCCGACGCCCCGTCACTCGGCAAAGCCGAAACCGTCCGCGAGTCCCTCCCCCACCCACGACCGGAGCTCGTCCTTACCGCGCCCGGAGAACGGCAAGAAGAAGGCCGCCGGCCCGCCGGCCGCGAGCCCGCACCACACCACCGCTGGAAAGCCGGCCACCGGCCTGCCCGTCACCTGGAGCGCCGACTCCCAGGTGTGGGAGCTGGGCTGCGGCCACGACTACGTCATCGACAAGCCGCCCGCGCAGGTGCCCCCGCCCCCGGTGCAGCAGGACGCCGCGGTGTGGGCGGCGACGCAGGGGGCGGTGCACGGGCGGCAGACGATGGTGCAGATCTCGGTACAGGGCCGGTCGTCCACGGCGGTCGTCCTGGAGGCGCTCCGGGTCCGCGTCGTCAGCCGCGGCAACCCGGCCGCCGGCAACGCGTACGCCATGGACCAGGGCTGCGGGGGCGAACTCACGCCCCGCAGCTTCACCGTTGACCTCGACGCCGGCCGGCCCATCGCCCGCCCGAAGGACGGCGCCGACAGCGAGCACACCATCCCGGCCGTGCACTTCCCGTACCGCGTCTCCGTCGAGCACCCCGAGGTGCTGCTGGTCGACGCGACGACCCAGGCCTACGACGTGCGCTGGTACCTCGAGCTCGACTGGTCCTCCCGGGGCCGCACCGGCACGCTCCGCGTCGACGACCACGGCCGCCCGTTCCGCACCACCGGCATCAAGGGAATGCCGCGCTACTGGTACGGCACGGACGACGCCGGCGAGCGCCAGTGGGTCCCCACTGCGGCCAGGTAGTGCTCCGGCGGGCCGACCGCCCGCCGGCCCCACCGGCCGACGTTGCGCGCACGCCGCCTCACGGCACGTCAAAGCCCCGGTCGGGAGATCCCGACCGGGGCTTTGAGATGCGTGGACCTGAGGGGATTTGAACCCCTGGCCCCCTCGATGCGAACGAGGTGCGCTACCGGACTGCGCCACAGGCCCTTGCAACGAGTGAAACTCTAGCATCCCCGTCGGGGTGCTTGGAAATCCGTTCCCTGACTGGTCAGGGCCGGGCTTCACTCGTTGGCAGCGCGCGGTCGGTCGCCGTCCTCGTACTGGTCGAAGAGCGGGGTGCGCCCGCGCTCGCGGGCCCGGCGGGCGGAGGCGGCGCGGCGGGCGTCGGTGCGCCCGTCGTCGGCCGGCCTGTCCTCGGCGGTGGCCTCCGGTTCGCCGGGCTCCGGGTCGCGCGCGGCGGCCTGCGCCTCGTGCTCCGGGGTCACCGGACCGGACCGCGCGGAGCTCCAGGTGTCGGGCGCCGTCAGGTCCACGTCGGAGGTGGCCCGGGGCGCGACCGGCGCGGTCACATAGGTCGGCAGCGGCACCGGCACCGGGTCCCAGCTGTCCCCGTGCCCGGGCCGGCGGCGACGCTCGCGCTGCTGGTCCACCCACTCGGCGTGGTCGGTCTGCTCGACGAGGGCGCGGCGGTCGGCGGCGAGCGCGGACTCCCCGGGGTCGGTCTCCGGCTCGGGCCCCTCGTCCGGTTCGGCGGTGCCCGTACCCGCTTCCAGGGGCGAGCGGCGGCGGGGCTGGCGCTCGCGCAGCCGCTGCGCCGCGGCCTCGGCCTGCCGTCGGTCCATCTGGTAGGCGAAGCGACGGCGTTCCTGGGCGCGCAGGTAGACGATGTACGCGCTGAGCATGGCGGCGGGCACGGCGGGGGCCCACAGGAACGCGAGTCCGCCGACGGCGGCGACGACCGCGCCGAGCGTGAAGGCCAGGAAGAGCATCACGGTGGTACGCCGACGGCGCGCGAGTACTTTCGTCCGGCGAGCGCGCGCCGCGGCCGCCTCCTGGGAGGGTGCGCGCCGTGCGGCCGGCACCCGCTTGGGCGTGGACGCGGGTTCCGCGGTGGACTCGGGTGCGGGCGCGCCCTTCCGGTCGCGCGCGGGTTCCGCGCGTTCCGGGGTCTCCGGTCCGGTCTCCGGCCGCGCCTCCCGGCGGGTCGGAGGCACGGCGAAGGCCCGGACGTCCACCGAGTCGGTGACGGCGTCCGGTGCGTCGACGTCCCGCTCCCCCTCCTGGGCGGAGCGGGCCCGCAGGTCCCTGGCGTACCGACGCTCCATCCCCGCCCGTCCGGACAGCAGCCGGATGGCAGTGCTGAAGCGTTCCGTCGGACGGGCCTCATTCAGCTCGTCCTGCCTACGGAGCCACATGGGCACCAAGTAGGCGGCCCAGGCCCCGACAATGACTGCGTAGATGAGGCCGCTGCTGCTCACGCTCACACGGTAGAGGGGTTTGCATGAGGCCATCTGCCAATTCGGCCGGTGTGTCGCACGATCTGGCTGATATTTCCAGCTTTTTTTGCGCCCGTTGGGATCAACTGATCAATTTCGAACGACTATTCGATTAATTGGGCGGTCCTACCGCGGTCCACTTCAATTGGGGGCGTTCTGCGAGCGTGCGCGCCGCCAGCGCGCGAGCAGCCCCTCGGGCACCTCTTCCGCGGTGAGCGCGAAGACCAGGTGGTCCCGCCAGGCCCCGTCGATGTGGAGATAACGGGGTCTGAGGCCCTCCTCGCGGAATCCGAGTTTCTCCACGACCCGTCGGCTGGGCCCGTTCTCGGGGCGAATGCAGACCTCGATACGGTGCAGTCCGACCGTGCGGAAACAGTGGTCGACGACGAGCGCCACGGCCGTCGGCATCACCCCGCGGCCGGCCACCGCCTCGTCCACCCAGTAGCCCACGTGGCCCGAGCACATCGAGCCCCAGGTGATCCCGGCCACCGTCAACTGGCCGACCAGACGCCCCTGGTACTCGATGACGAACGGCAGCATCCGGCCGGCGTTCGCCTCCGCCCTGAGGTGCCGGACCATCTGCCGGTAGGTCGGCCGGTGGGCGACCGGGCCGGTGGGCGTGGGCGGCGGAATCGTCGCCTCCCAGGGGCGCAGCCACTCCCGGTTGCGCCGGTTCACCTCGCGCCACGCCCGCTGGTCGCGCAGCCTTATCGGCCTGAGGACGATGTCACCGTCCGTCAGCACGGCGGGCCAGGATGGACTGTTCAGCTCGCACCCCCACTGCCGGCACCGGGTCTGGCGTGGTCGCCGCCGCGGATCTGGTCGACGGCGTGCGCCAGGAGGGGCTCCAGGACGGCCAGTCCGTCCTTCACCCCGCCCGTGGACCCCGGCAGGTTGACGATCAGCGTGCTGCCCGCCACTCCCGCCAGGCCCCGCGACAGCGCCGCCGTCGGCACCTTGTCCCGGCCGAACGCCCGGATGGCCTCCGCGATGCCCGGCACCTCGTAGTCGATCACCCGGCGTGTCGCCTCGGGCGTGCGGTCGGTGGGCGAGACGCCGGTGCCGCCGGTGGTCACGACGACCTCGTACCCCGTCTCCACCGCGGCGCGCAGGGCCGCCTCGACCGGATCGCCGTCCGGGACGACCCGCGGCCCGTCGACGTCGAACCCGAACCGCTTCAGGC
Organism: Streptomyces sp. NPDC001348; assembly: GCF_053597535.1. Taxonomy (NCBI): domain Bacteria; kingdom Bacillati; phylum Actinomycetota; class Actinomycetes; order Kitasatosporales; family Streptomycetaceae; genus Streptomyces; species Streptomyces sp. NPDC001348. The sequence continues at coordinate 39,546 of NZ_JBSFIK010000036.1, forward strand.
CGTCGGCGACCAGCGGGCCGCCCCTGTCCTCGTAGACCCCGGCGGCAGCCCGGTTGGAGGCCGTGACCACGAGAGCCCGGTACGTCATGCCCGGCTCCAGTCGCCCGACTTGCCGCCCGTCTTCTCCTCCACCCGTACGTCCGTGATGACCGCTCCCTTGTCGACCGCCTTGACCATGTCGATCACGGTGAGCGCGGCGACCGACACGGCGGTGAGGGCCTCCATCTCGACGCCCGTGCGGTCCGTGGTCTTCACGGTGGCCCGGATCTCCACGGCGTCGTCCGCGACCGACAAGTCCAGTTTCACACCCGACACCGACAGCGGATGGCACAACGGGATCAGGTCCGGGGTGCGCTTGGCCCCCATGATCCCCGCGATCCGCGCGGTGGCGAGGGCGTCACCCTTGGGCACTCCTTCGCCGCGCAACAGTTCGACCACGCGCGCGGAGACGAGGACGCGCCCGCTGGCGCGGGCGGTGCGCGCGGTCACGGCCTTGTCCGACACGTCGACCATGCGGGCGGCGCCCGCGTCGTCGATGTGCGTCAGTCGGTCCTGCTCAGAGGGTCCGGGGGTCTCCCCCCGGGAAGGCACAGTCATGGTGGGTGCGGCGCTTTCGGTCCGGGCCTGTTGTGCGCGACACGGTACCGTGGGCCGGCACCGCTCAGCCGAGCAGGACCACCTCGACCTCGGCGCCGGGCTCGACGCTCTCCATGTCCTCGGGTACGACGATCAGCGCGTCCGCCTGGGCCAGGGCCGCGATCAGATGGGAGCCGGCACCGCCCACGGGTGTCACCTCGCCGTCGGCGTACGCCCCGCGCAGGAACTGGCGGCGCCCCTTCGGCGAGCTCAGCGCCTCCCCGGCCCTCAGCACCGCCCTGGTCGTGGGCCGGTGTACGTCCTCCAGCCCCATCAGGGTGCGGATGGCGGGGCGGACGAACAGCTCGAACGACACGTACGACGACACCGGGTTGCCGGGCAGGGCCAGCAGCGGCGTGTGGTCGGGGCCGATGGAGCCGAAGCCCTGGGGCTTGCCGGGCTGCATGGCGAGCTTGCGGAACTCCACCCCGCTGCCCGGCTCCTCCGCGTCGCCGACGTGCGCCAGCGCCTCCTTGACCACGTCGTAGGCCCCGACGCTGACCCCGCCCGTGGTGACCATCAGATCGGCGCGGACGAGCTGGTCCTCGATGGTGGTCCGGAGGGTCTCCGCGTCGTCGACCACGGCGCCCACCCGGTAGGCGATGGCGCCCGCGTCCCGGGCGGCCGCGGTGAGGGCGAAGCTGTTGGAGTCGTAGATCTGGCCGCTGCCCAGCGCCTCGCCGGGCTGGACGAGTTCGCTGCCGGTGGACAGCACCACCACGCGCGGGCGGGGGCGTACCCGCACCGTGCCGCGGCCGATCGCGGCGAGCAGGGCGATCTGCGGCGGGCCGAGGACCGTGCCGGCCTCCAGGGCGCGGTCGCCGGCCTTCACGTCGCTGCCCTGCGCGCGCACGTGCGCGCGTGCCTCGGCCGGGCGGTACACGCGCACGTGCCCGCGGGCGCCCTCGGGGGCCAGGCTGCGGGCGCGCATCCCGCCGACCGGGCCCTCGCCGAGCCCGCCGTCGGTCCACTCGACGGGGACGACGGTCTCGGCGCCGGGCGGCAGCGGGGCGCCGGTCATGATGCGGGCGGCCTGTCCCGGGCCGACGGGGGTCAGCTCGGCGGCGCCGGCCGCGACGTCCCCGACGACCTCCAGGACGGCCGGGAAATCCTCGGCCGCGCCCGCCACGTCCGCGACCCGCACCGCGTACCCGTCCATGGAGCTGTTGTCGAACGGCGGCAGCGAGACCGGCACCGTGACGTCGTCGACCAGGACACAGCCCTGTGCGTCCAGCAGTTGCAGCTCGATGGGTTCCAGAGGACGGACGGTGGCGAGGACGTCCTCCAGGTGCTCGTCCACCGACCACAGGCGGTCGGGGGCGGCGGGTCGGGTCGCGGGGCTGCTCAACTCTGCTGCATCTCCTCGGCTACGAAACTGCGAAGCCAGGTCCGGAAGTCCGGGCCCAGGTCTTCACGTTCGCACGCGAGCCTGACAATGGCACGCAGATAGTCGCCGCGGTCGCCGGTGTCGTAGCGGCGGCCCTTGAAGACGACGCCGTGCACGGGGCCGCCGGCCTTCTCGTCGTCGGCCATCTGCTGGAGCGCGTCGGTCAGCTGGATCTCGCCGCCGCGGCCGGGCTCGGTCTTGCGCAGGATGTCGAAGACGTGCGGGTCGAGGACGTACCGGCCGATGACCGCGTAGTTGGACGGGGCGTCCACCGCGTCCGGCTTCTCCACCAGGCCGGTCACCTTCACCACGTCGCCGTCCTCGGTGGCCTCGACGGCCGCGCAGCCGTAGAGGTGGATCTGCTCGGGCGCGACCTCCATCAGCGCGATCACGCTGCCGCCGTTCTGCTCCTGCACCTCGATCATGCGCTGCAGGAGCGGGTCGCGGGGGTCGATCAGGTCGTCGCCGAGCAGGACGGCGAAGGGCTCGTGCCCGACGTGCGGGGCGGCGCACAGGACCGCGTGGCCGAGGCCCCTGGGGTCGCCCTGGCGCACGTAGTGCATGGTCGCGAGGTCGCTGGACGCCTGGACCTTGGCGAGCCGGCCTGCGTCGCCCTTCTTCTGCAGAGCCGATTCCAGCTCGTAGTTGCGGTCGAAGTGGTCCTCCAGGGGACGCTTGTTGCGTCCGGTGATCATGAGGACGTCGTCGAGCCCCGCCGACACCGCCTCCTCGACCACATACTGGATCGCCGGCTTGTCCACGACCGGCAGCATCTCCTTGGGAGTGGCTTTGGTGGCCGGCAGGAACCGGGTACCGAGGCCTGCTGCGGGGATGACAGCCTTGCTGATCCTGGGGTGCGACTGAGTCATGCCCGAACCCTATCCGGTGCCTTTGTGGGAAAACTGTGGCTCCGGCCGGTTGGCTCTCATATGAGCGCAATGAGAAAGGCGCGTATACCACTTGTGGAAGACGCAGGACGTCAGTCCGAGGCTGACAAGCGAACGTTGCGGCGAGAGATCCTCACGGTGAGAAGCAGGTTGACGCCCGATGACGTGCGGGAGGCCGCCGACGCGCTGGCCGGGCACGCGCTGGAGCTGACGGAACTGGCGCACGCGCGCGTGGTGGCCGCGTACGTCTCCGTGGGCGGCGAACCCGGCACCCTCGCCCTGCTGGACGCGCTGCGGGCGCGGGGTGTGCGGGTGCTGCTGCCCGTGCTGCTTCCGGACAACGATCTCGACTGGGGCGTGTACCGCGGGCCCGACTCCCTCGCGGGCGTCCGGCACGGTGGGCGGATGACGCTCCTGGAGCCCGCCGGGGAACGCCTCGGCCCCGACGCGGTGACGGCCGTCGACGCCGTCCTGCTGCCCGGGCTGGCCGTGGACGCGCGCGGGATGCGACTGGGCCGCGGCGGAGGGTCGTACGACCGCGTCCTGGAACGGCTGGAACGCTCGGGCGCGGACCCCGCGCTGGTGGTGCTGCTGTACGACCGGGAGGTCGTCGAGCGCGTCCCGGAGGAGCCGCACGACCGGCCGGTGCACGCGGCGGTGACACCGTCGGGGGTGCGGCGCTTCGGGCGAGCCGCATGAGGGACGGCCCTCCACGCGCGCGTGGAGGGCCGTTCCGGTGTCCGCGCCGATCCGCTGCTCAGGGCTTCAGCACGAGCGTGTCGCTCGTGCTGCCGTCGACCGCCTTGCCGGAGAACGACCAGGGCAGCAGCTCGCCCTTGACCCACTTTTCGGTCTGGTCGGTGTAGTGGGCGCTGAAGGCGTGTCCCGAGGCGCCGGTGAGGTTGATCCACTTCGACTTGTCGAGGTCGGCGAGGTTGACCACCATCCGCATCGACGGCACCCACACCACGCCGTAACCGCCGGCCGCGTTCCAGCCGCTCGCGTCGACCGTCGCCTCGCCGCCGCTGAGCTTCCACGGGCCGCGGTTGAGGACGTACTTCAGGATGCCGGGGCCGTCGGTGCCCAGGGTCTGGTTCTTCAGGAACAGGCGGTGCAGCCTGCCCCAGCTCCAGCTGTCGATGTCCTTGCCGAGCTTGGCGGTCAGCTCCCAGCGCGCGTCGCTCATGGCGTACTCGAACAGCTTGTCCCGGTTGGTCGCCCCCTCGCGGGTGCCCGACTTCGGCGTCTTCCACCAGTCGCTGTCCGGCTTGTTGATGAGCTTGCGCACGACCTCGAACCAGCGGTCGCCGCCGTCCGGCTGCCCCTGGTCGGCGGCGCGCTCGCCGCACTCGCGCACCTTGGTCTCGTCGTCCACCGGTCCGGTCGAGTCGGCCTTGTCCACCCACAGGCACTGGCCCTCGGGCCGCAGCTCCTTGGGCAGCTTGTTGCCGAAGGCCAGTTTGAGGATGTTGCGCCAGACCGCGTTGAAGTACGCGGCCGCCGCGGAGTCGGCGTCCTGGGTGTAGTCCCAGCCCTCGAGGAGCTTCTGCGCCTCCCGGACGTCGCTGTCCTTGAGGTTGATCTTCAGCAGGTGGGGCACCAGCAGCCTGGCGATCTCGCTGCTGTCGTCCATCTGCATCTGGCGCATGTCGTCGGTCGAGATCTTGCCGCCGCCCTTGATCTTCGACTCGATCAGATCGGTGATCCGCTGGCTGCGGGTGCCGTAGCCCCAGTCCGTGGTGAGCGTGTAGGGGTACTTGTCCTGGTCGACGACGGCCTGGTTGGCGGTGACGATGTAGCCGCGCTTCGGGTCGTACTCGTAGGGCAGCTCGTCCGGCTTGATGTAACCGGTCCACCGGTACTTGGAGTTCCAGCCCGGCGCCGGGATGGAACCGTCGTCGCCCTGCGCGCGCGTGGGGATCTTGCCGGGCAGCGTGTAGCCGATGTTGTCCTTGGTGTCGGCGTAGACCAGGTTCTGCGAGGGGACGTCGAACAGCTTGGCCGCCGAACGGAAGTCACTCCAGTTCGACGCCTTGTCCAGGGCGAAGACGGCGTCCATGGAGGTGCCCGCCTGGAGGGCGGTCCACTTCAGGGCGATGCCGTAGCCGTCACCGCGGTCGGGCGCGGCGGTGTCGACGGTGGCCTTCTTGCCGACCTGGACGAGTTCGTCGTCGCGGTCCGACAGCAGGGGCATGCCGTCCTCGGTCTGACGGACGACGATCTTCTTCGACGAACCGCCGGCGACCTTGATGGTCTCCTCGCGGGTCGTGAAGGGCCGGACCTTGCCGTCGTACAGGTAGCCGTCGCCGCTGAGCTTCTCGAGGTAGAGGTCGGTGACGTCGACCCGGGAGTTGGTCATCCCCCACGCGATGTCGGCGTTGTGGCCGATTATCACGCCGGGCATGCCCGCGAAGGTGTAGCCGCTGACGTCGTACTGGCACTTGCTGGAGACGGTCCGGCAGTGCAGGCCCATCTGGTACCAGACGGAGGGCAGCGAGGGCGACAGGTGCGGGTCGTTGGCGAGCAGCGGCTTGCCGCTGATGGTGTGCTCCCCGCCGACCACCCAGGAGTTGGAGCCGATGCCCTGACCGTTCACGCCGACGGCCGTGGGGACGTCGTCGAGCACGCGGTACAGGCCCTCCAGCTGGCTCGTGACGGCCGAACCGGACGAGGTACCGGACGACGCGGAGCCGGCGGTCCCGGTGGTGCCGCTCGTACCCGTGCCGCTCGCACCCGTGCCGGTCGTACCCGTGCCGGTCGTACCCGTCGTGCCGCCGCCCTGCTCGAACGTCTTGGAGAGCTCGTTGTACTGGCCCTCCTGGACGATCGCCCTGTTGCGCTTGTACGGATAGTCCGGGTACAGGTCGGCGATCTGCTGGGGGCCGAGGCGGCTGGTCATCAGGGCGCGGTCGATCTCGTCCTGCATGTTGCCGCGCAGGTCCCAGGCCATCGCCTTGAGCCAGGAGATCGAGTCGACCGGGGTCCACTGCTGCGGCTTGTAGTCGTTGGTGAAGCCCAGGGCCGCGTACTCCAGGGAGATGTCCTTGGCGTCCTTGCCCTGGAGGTAGGCGTTGACCCCCTTGGCGTAGGCCTGGAGGTACTTCTTCGTGGCGGGCGACAGCTTGGTGTCGTACTCCTGCTTGGCGACGCGGTCCCAGCCCATGGTGCGCAGGAACTCGTCGTTCTTGACCTGGCCCTTGCCGAACATCTCCGACAGCCGGCCGGAGGTCATGTGGCGGCGCACGTCCATCTCGTAGAACCGGTCCTGCGCCTGGACGAAGCCCTGCGCCATGAACAGGTCCTCGTCGGACGAGGCGTAGATCTGCGGGATGCCGTAGCCGTCCCGCTTCACGTCGACGGGCCCGGAGAGGCCGTCGAGCGTGATGGATCCCTTGGTCTGCGGGAAGGAGGCGCGCACGGTGCTGATGGACCAGTAGGCGCCGTAGGCGATGCCTCCGATGATGGCCAACACCAGAACGAGCACGATAAGACGGGCTTTGCGCCCCTTCTTCCTGCCGGACTTGCCGGGCTTGTCACCCGATGAGGCGGTGGTATTGGGGGGCATCGCTGTCCTTGCTGTCCTAACGCGAGCGGCAGGCGGTACTGGAGTGCTGGAGCAACCATAGGCGCAGGGCCCGATGCCTCTTGACGCGGTGTCGACTCCAACTACGGACGGACGTTCGATCTTGCCTTGTGAACCGTCAAGAAATCGTCAAGAATTAGGTAAGCTAACGAAGTAACCGCGGAAGTCGACCGGAAAACTGGCCGGGAACCCGCCTTCCGGGCCCAAGGGAGGAACCGCCACTGTCCGTCCACCACCTCGACCAGCTCCTGCTCGTCTGCTCAGTCGTCCTGCTCGTCGCCGTCGCGGCGGTCCGGATCTCCTCGCGCAGCGGGCTCCCCAGCCTGCTCGTGTACCTGGCGATCGGCGTCCTCATGGGCCAGGACGGCATCGGGGACATCCACTTCAACAACGCCCAGCTGACCCAGGTCATGGGCTACGCGGCCCTCGTGGTGATCCTGGCCGAAGGCGGTCTGGGCACGAAGTGGAAGGAGATCAGACCGGCCCTGCCGGCCGCCGCCACCCTGGCGCTGGCGGGGGTCGCGGTGAGCGTCGGCGTCACGGCGGCGGGCGCGCACTACCTGGTCGGACTGGAGTGGCGACAGGCGCTCATCATCGGGGCGATCGTGTCCTCCACGGACGCGGCCGCGGTCTTCTCGGTGCTGCGGCGGATCCCCCTGCCCGCGCGCGTGACGGGCACGCTGGAGGCGGAGTCGGGCTTCAACGACGCCCCGGTGGTCATCCTGGTCGTCGCCTTCTCCACGGCGGGCCCGGTCGAGCACTGGTACGTGCTGGTGGGCGAGATCGCCCTGGAACTGGCCATCGGAGCGGCCATCGGCCTCACGGTGGGATGGCTCGGCGCCTGGGCCCTCAGGCACGTGGCACTGCCCGCCTCCGGCCTCTACCCGATCGCCGTGATGGCCATCGCCGTCACCGCGTACGCGGCAGGCGCCCTGGCCCACGGCAGCGGCTTCCTCGCCGTCTACCTGGCGTCCATGATCCTGGGCAACGCCAAACTGCCGCACTGGCCGGCCACCCGCGGCTTCGCCGAGGGGCTCGGCTGGATCGCCCAGATCGGCATGTTCGTCCTGCTCGGCCTGCTGGTCACCCCGCACGAGCTGGGCGACGACATCGTGCCCGCGCTCGTCATCGGCCTGGTGCTCACCATGGTGGCGCGTCCGCTGAGCGTGGTGCTCAGCCTGTCGCCGTTCCGGGTGGCCTGGCCGGAGCAGGCCCTGATGTCCTGGGCCGGACTGCGCGGCGCGGTGCCCATCATCCTGGCGACGATCCCCATGGTGAACGGCGTCGACGGCAGCCGCCGCATCTTCAACATCGTCTTCGTGCTGGTGGTCGTCTACACCCTCGTCCAGGGTCCGACGCTGCCCTGGCTGGCGAACGCGCTGCGGCTTGGCGACGGCGCCGAGGCCGCCGACCTCGGCATCGAGTCGGCACCCCTCGAACGGCTGCGCGGCCACCTGCTGTCGGTCTCGGTCCCCGAGGGCTCCCGGATGCACGGTGTCGAGGTGCACGAGCTGCGCCTGCCGGCCGGGGCCGCCGTCACCCTCGTCGTCCGCGAGGGAAAATCGTTTGTCCCGCTGCCCACCACGGTGCTGCGGCACGGGGACGAACTGCTCGTGGTCGCCACCGACCCGGTCCGGGACGCGGCGGAACGGCGCCTGCGCGCGGTCGCGAGGGGCGGCAAGCTCGCCGGGTGGCTGGGGATGAACGGCGCGAATCCCAGGTGAGATCGGCCGTGGTGCTCTTCTTCACAGCCTCGCCCGGCTTGATCCCTGTAAGATGAAGACTGTATACAACGAAGGCTGTATGCAACCTTGATCGAACCAACTCTGCCTGATGCAGAGCTGGCGCGACCGTATGGCGGCCGGGACACCTGATCACAGGTGCCGGCATCTACCGCAGTTCCGCGCAAGAGGACAGCTCTCGGCGCCCCCGACGGGATGAGGGGTCGCGCTACCAGGCGGCAGAAAGGCACGGGCCGTGGAGTCCACGGTCACCACCGAGCCGTCGAGCACCTCGCCGGCCTCCTCCCGCCCCGGATACGGGCAACTGCTGCGCACCCGCGGCGCATGGACGTTCCTGCTCCCCGGCTTCGCGGCACGCCAGCCGTTCGCGATGCTCACCCTCTCCATCGTGCTCCTGGTGCAGCACACCACCGGCTCGTACGGGGCGGCGGGCGCCGCCGCGGCCGCCACCGGCGTGTCCATGGCGTTGTTCGCGCCCTACGGCGGCCGCCTCGCCGACCGCCACGGCCAGCGCGCGGTGCTGGTCCCCGGTGTCCTCGTGCACACCCTGGCGGCCCTGGCCCTGACCGCGCTCGCCCTGGCCCACGCACCTTTGTGGGCACTGTTCGCCGCGGCCGTTCCGACCGGCGCCTCGGTACCGCAGATCGGTCCGATGGTGCGCGCCCGCTGGGCGGTGAAGCTGCAGGACTCGCCCCTGATGTCCACCGCGGCGGCCTTCGAGTCCGTCACGGACGAGCTGACCTTCGTCGTCGGCCCGCTGCTGGCGACCGCCCTGTGCACCGCCGTGACCCCGGCGGCGGGCCTGGTCACGGAGGCTGCGCTCACGCTGGTCGGCGGTCTGCTGTTCGCCGCGCGGAAGAGCACCCAGCCCGCGGTGGGCGCGGACGCCGGTCACGCGCGCGTGAAGCACGTCTCCGCACTGCGCGTCCCCGGGGTGCGCGTCCTGGTCGTGACGTTCCTCGGCATCGGGACCGTCTTCGGCGGCATGCAGGTCGGGCTCGCCGCGTTCACCGAGTCGATCGGCGAGCCCGGCCTGAACGGCGTCCTCTACGGCACCTTCGCCGCGGGCAACATGCTCTCCGGACTCGCCTGCGGTGCCATCGCCTGGAAGACCGCCCCGCAGCACCGCCTGGTCATCGGCTACGCCGCGCTCGCGCTGACCGCCTCCGCCCTGTGGACGGCCCACTCGGTGCTCCTCCTCGCCGGGCTCGGCCTGCTGGTCGGCATGTGCATCGCACCCGCCCTGATCACCGGCTACACCCTGGTCGAGGGCCTGGTCCCGGTGGCGGCCCGCACCGAGGCCTTCACCTGGCTGACCGGCGCCGTGGCGCTCGGCCAGGCGGCCGCCGTCACCGTCGCCGGGCAGCTGGAGGACCGCCTGTGGGACGGCGCCGGTTTCCTGGTGCCGGCGGCCGGCACCGCGCTGGCCCTGGCGACCCTGGTGACGCTGCGGTCGCTGCTGGCCGTCCGGCCCGCCAACCGGACGGTCGCACGTGGCGTGGGTCACCGAGCGCCGGTCACGGTGGACTGATCCCCCGGAATACGTCACTATGGATCGTCGTTAGCACTCATCGAGTGAGAGTGCCAGGAGGAAGACAGTGCCGACCTACCAGTACCAGTGCACCGAGTGCGGCGAGGGCCTCGAGGCGGTGCAGAAGTTCACCGACGACGCCCTGACCGAGTGCCCCAGCTGCGGTGGCCGCCTGAAGAAGGTGTTCTCCGCGGTCGGCATCGTCTTCAAGGGCTCCGGCTTCTACCGCAACGACAGCCGCGGCTCCTCGTCGAGCAGCAGTACGGCGTCGAAGTCGTCGGGTTCGTCGACCGCTTCCGGCTCGTCGTCCTCGACGTCCTCCTCGGGCTCTTCGTCCTCGTCGGCGTCGTCGTCCGGCTCGGGCTCTTCGGCCTCGAGTTCCGCCGGCAGCTCGGCCGCCTGACCTTTCTCTTACGGGACCCTGCCGTCATGGACGGCAGGGTCTTCGGCGTCCGCCGGTGCGACTAATGTGCTGCGCATGGCGAACGCAGAGATCGGTGTAATCGGCGGCTCCGGCTTCTACTCGTTCCTCGACGACGTGACCGAGGTCCAGGTGGACACCCCCTACGGGGCGCCCAGCGACTCCCTCTTCCTCGGTGAGGTCGCCGGCCGGCGCATCGCTTTCCTGCCCCGGCACGGCCGCGGGCACCACCTGCCGCCGCACCGCATCAACTACCGGGCCAACCTCTGGGCGCTGCGGTCCGTCGGTGTCCGCCAGGTCCTCGGTCCGTGCGCGGTGGGCGGGCTGCGCCCCGAGTACGGGCCCGGCACACTGCTGGTCCCGGATCAGCTGGTGGACCGCACGAAGTCCCGGGTGAACAGCTACTTCGACGGGCTGCCGCTGCCGGACGGCACCATTCCGAACGTGGTGCACGTGTCGCTGGCCGACCCCTACTGCCCCACCGGGCGGTCCGCCGCGCTGAAGGCGGCCCGTGGCCGCGACTGGGAGCCCGTGGACGGCGGCACGCTGGTCGTGGTCGAGGGCCCGCGCTTCTCGACCCGGGCGGAATCGCTGTGGCACCGGGCGCAGGGCTGGTCCGTGGTCGGCATGACCGGCCACCCCGAGGCCGCGCTCGCCCGTGAGCTCGAGCTCTGCTACACCTCGCTGACCCTGGTCACCGACCTGGACGCGGGCGCGGAGACCGGCGAGGGCGTCTCGCACGAGGAGGTGCTGCGGGTGTTCGCGGCCAACGTGGACCGGATGCGCGGCGTGCTGTTCGACGCGGTGGCGGCGCTGCCCGACACCGCGGGACGGATCTGCCCCTGTGTGAACGCGCTGGGCGGGATGGATCCGGGGTTCGCGCTGCCGTAGTGCCGTGGCGGCGAGAGGGCGGGGCGACGTGGTGCCGCGGTAGCGGAAGTACGCGTTCGGGTGGCGGGGTTGTCCACAACCCGCCGGTCGTCCACCGGCTCCGGCGAGCTTCGGCTCGAGGCCTCATCGTGGCATCGCAGGCCGTTTCCTCGTCTCCTCGCCACAGGTGGTGGTCCCCGTGCAGGCGTCCCCCTCGCCGTCCCCTCCCTCCTCGCCCTCCCGGCCCTCCCCTCCTTCCTGGGCCCTTCCCTTTCCGGCCCCGCCCGGCACCGACGCCCCCGCCACGTCGGAGGTGCCGCACTTCGCACCGGTGCGGGTGCGCGGCGGGAGGTACCAGCTGCAGCGGCTGGTACGGCAGCGCAGGCGGGCACTGGCGGCCGGTCTCGCCGTGACCGCTGCCGCGCTGGTGGCGGCGGGACCGCGCACCGCGCCGGAGCCGGACCGCGCCGGGCGGGCCCGTGGGCACCCGGTGGCGGCTCCGGTACCGCGGCGCCCCGCGGACGGCGTGGTGACGGCGCCGGTCCGGATCGCGGACGCGGCCACCGTGCGGCTGCTGCGGCCCGGTGACCGGGTCGACGTCATCGCCGCCGAGGACCCCGCCGCGGGCGGTGACGCCCGGGTGGTCGCGCGCGGGGCCCGGGTGACGAGAGTGCCGCAGGCCCTGGACGGTGCCGGCAACGGGGCGCTGGTGGTACTCGCGGTTCCGCGGCGCACCGCGGCACGGCTGGTCGGCGCGAGCGCGACGGCACGGCTGGCGGTGACGCTGTGCTGAGCCGCTCACCGGGGCCACCGCGGTGGACAGGGGCACGGGGGCGTGCCGTAGGTTGCGGAGCGTTTTGTTCCACACCCCGTGCATGCGAAGAGAGGCCCCTAGGTGATCGAGAAGAACGAACCGAGCGTCTGGCAGGGTTTCAAGACGTTCCTGATGCGCGGCAACGTCGTCGATCTGGCAGTCGCGGTGGTCATCGGCGCCGCCTTCACGAACATCGTCAACTCGGTGGTGAAGGGGATAATCAACCCGCTGGTCGGAGCGGTCGGCACGCAGAACCTGGACAACTACAGCTCGTGCCTGAGCTCGTCGTGCAAGGGCACGCACGGCATCCGGCTGATGTGGGGATCCGTCCTCGGTGCCACCTTGAGCTTCGTGATCACCGGTGCGGTGGTGTACTTCCTGATGGTCCTGCCGATGTCCCGGTACCTGGCCCGGGTGGAAGCCCGCAGGAAGGCGCGGGAGGGCACGACGGAGGTCGTGCAGCTGACCGAGCTGGACGTGCTCAAGGAGATCCGCGACGAACTGGTCGCCCAGCGGGCCTTGGACCGCGGCGAGCGGTAGCGGCGGCCCGCGGCAGTGGGACGGCGGCCCGCGGCAGTCGGACGGCGGCCCGCGCAAGCGGTGGGGCGGCGGCCCGCGGCAGTCGGACGGCGGCCCGCGCAAGCGGTGGGGCGGCGGCCCGCGGCAGTCGGACGGCGGCCCGCGCAAGCGGTGGGGCGGTTCAGAGGTGGTGGGGCGGCTTCTCGTCGAGGAAGCGCCTGAGGTCTCCGGCACCGTCCGTCTCCGACCGCTCCCCCCATCCGCGGTCGGTGTCGTCCGAGGACTGCTGTTCCAGCGGGTCGTCGAAGACCAGCCGGGGCTTCGGCTCACGGGGATCGGGGGCGCTGCTCATACCTCCAGGGTAAGGGCCCCCGGTTCCCGGGCCGGGCCAGACTGGCCCGTATGACAGTTGACGCATTGACGGACGTCACAGGGCTCCGGGTGGGGCACGCGACCAGGACCGGCGACGGCCGGCTCACCGGCACCACGGTCGTGCTGGCGCCGGAGGGCGGGGCGGTGGCCGCCGTGGACGTGCGCGGTGGCGGCCCCGGCACCAAGGAGACCGACGCCCTCGACCCCCGCAACATGGTGCAGAAGGTCGAGGCGGTGGTGCTGACCGGCGGCAGCGCGTACGGACTCGACGCAGCGGCCGGCGTGATGTCCTGGCTCGAGGAGCGCGGACGCGGGGTGCGGGTCGGGCCGGATCCGGCGCATGTGGTGCCGGTGGTGCCCGCCGCCTGCGTCTTCGACCTCGGTCGGGGCGGGGACTTCCGCGCCCGGCCGGACGCGGCCACGGGGCGGGCGGCGGTCGAGGCCGCCGCGGCGAGCGCGCCCGGGGCTCCGGTACCCCAGGGGTGCGTGGGTGCCGGCACGGGCGCCGTCGTCGGCGCGCTCAAGGGCGGGATCGGCACCGCGAGCACGGTCCTCGGCTCGGGAGTCACGGTGGCCGCACTGGTGGTGGTCAACGCCGTCGGGTCGGCGGTGGATCCGGAAACGGGGGTGCTGTACGGGGAGTTCTTCCAGGGGCGGGTGGAGTACCCGGAGGCGCACGTCCACGAGGCCGCGCGCCGGCGCATCGCCGAGTCCGCCGCGCGCAACGCGCTGCCGCCGCTCAACACCACGCTCGCGGTGGTCGCCACCGACGCGGACCTGTCGAAGGCGCAGGCACAGAAGCTGGCCGGCACGGCCCACGACGGCATCGCCCGCGCCGTCCGTCCGGTCCATCTCCTCAATGACGGCGACACCGTGTTCGCCCTGGCGACGGGGGCCCGCCCGCTCCCCGCCGAGGACCCGCTCGCGCTCAACCCGCTCCTGGCGGTCTGCCCGGACCTGGTCACCCGGGCCATCGCCCGCGCCGTACGCGCCGCCGAGCCGGTGTCCGGACCGGGCGGGGCCTGGCCGTCGTACGAGGAGCTCTACGGCGCCCGGTGAAACCCCGTTCCGCGGCTCCAGGTCCGCGAGCGGCTGCGATTGTCCTGGTTCTGTCAGGTAGTGGACTTCAGCGGGAACGGGCGGAACCCCCCAATCAGCCCTTCAGGTTCACCGGCTGCATGGAGTGGACCGCGGGAATTGACTGCTCCCCTCCCTGAAGGGAGGGGATTCCTGGCTCAGGCTGCCTCCTGGAGCGGCGCTCTAGGAGGTCTTGTGCCCTCGACACCAGCCGGGGCCAGACCAGCCCGGACGAGCATCACCTGCGCGGAGTTCTTGTCCCGGCAGGACACCGCTTGGCAGGTGGTGCAGGTGTAGGTGCGTTCCGACAGCGGCAGTGCGTGCTTGGTTCTCGCTCCGCACCGTGCGCAGTCCATGGTGGTGTACGCGGGATGCACCAGCCGTACGTCCCGGCCGTGCTTGCGGCCCATCTCCAGCAGCGCCTTCTTGGTGGCGCCGATCGCGGCGTCGGCGGCCTTGCGGGCCATGCTCGTCTTGGCGAGGAACTTCGGGCGGAAGTCCTCCACCGCGATCGCGTCGTGGTCGCGCACCACCTTCTTCGCCCACTTGCGGCCCGCATCCTGCCGCTGCCGGGCGATCTTGGCGTAGGTCTTCGCCCGCCACCGCCTCGCCTCCCGGTACCCCTTCGAGGCAGCCTGCCCCTTCTTCGGTTTGCGGCGGGCCATCATCCGGTCATACCGGGACAGTTTCTCCCTGGCCTTCCTGCCGTGTTCGGGGTGGGGCAGGTCGTGGGTGTCGGAGGTGGTGGTGGCGATCTGTTTGACGCCCCAGTCGACGCCGAGCACTCGGCCGGTGGCGGGCAAAGGCTGGGCCTCGGCGGGGACGACGAAGGAGGCGTACCAGTGCCCGAGGCTGTCCCGGTAGATCCGCACCGAGGACGGCTGGGCAGGCAGAGCGCGGGACCACACCACACTCACGACGATGCCGCCCGCCAGATGTAGCCGACCGTCCTTCAGGCGGAAGCCACGCCGGGTGTAGTTCAGCGTGCAATCCGCCTGGTGCTTCTTCTTGTACCTCGGCATCCCGGCCCGCCGCAGCAACGGCAACCGCTGCCTGATGTCCTTCACCGCCTTCGCGCGGGAGGCGCCGAAGTCGCGGATGAGCTGCTGCTGCACCACCGAGGACCCCGCCGCCAGCCACGGGATCACGGCGCGGGCGGCGGTCAGCATCCGGTCCAGCCGGGCCGGACCGCACTCCTCCCCCTCCTTATGGGCCTTCTTCGAGCGGGCCACGCACTCGTTCCACAGCCAGCGGCAGCGGTCCCACTCCGCCCCCAGCCCGGCGCGGGCCGTGGACGACACCCGCAGCCGGTAGGTGTACCGGGCATACCCGACCCCATCGCACTCCCTCACCCCCGCCGCACCCCCGTCCCGTCCGATCAGCCCGCTCATGCGGGACGACCGTACGCGCGACATCCGCACACCTGCGCCCCTCTCCGGTCACGATCACCCCAACCAGCGGCCCGAGGCACACACGTTCGCCTTCACCCGGCCCCGCCGGGCAAGCCGTACGGGCGTTCCGCGCCCGGGCAGGCCGGAAGCGGCGACACTCCCCGGCGTGAACGCCGGGCCTCCTCGCAGCAAATCAAGTGACGCCTGATCGGCGGTCTTTGACGAGAACCGGGGCCGTGCGGGAATTTCCCGCGCGGTCCGCGCGTTTTCCGGGCATACGTTTTCTCGGTTCCAGGACATGATGTCCGACCGAGGGGCTACGGTATGCACCCACAAGGTGACATGCAGCAACGCCGGGAGAAGCCTTGAGCGTTCCGTACGAGACGGCAGCGTACGAACCAGCCGAGTCGCCCGAGTCTCCAGAGGAGCACCTCGCGCGACTCCTCGGCCGTGCCCTGAACTCCTTCGAGCTGCCCGACGAGTGTCTGCGGCAGCTGGACTGCCCGCTGGCGCACGACAGTTCGCTGCACTCCGCCCACCACAGCGCCGGGCTGCACCGCGAGACGTACCGGCACAGCTGGCTGCTCGCCGACGGCTCCGCGGTCACCCTCTGGGAGCTGGTGCACAACACCACGCCCGGCAGCGAGCCGCAGCACGAGGTGTACGTGGACGAGGAGGAGCTGCGCGCCGCCACGTCCCGGCTGCCGCTGCCGCCGGACACGCCGGACTTCGAGCTGCCGGTCCTGACCCAGCTGTCACCGGTCCCCGAGCCGCGGCACCTGTACGCCCCCGACGACTCGGCGGACCACGCGCGCCGGCTGCTGCGCCGCGCGGAGAACGCGGACCGGCCGGGCGAGGAGACGGCGGCGCTGCTGTCGACGGCGTTCGCCCACCAGATCACCCAGGCCTTCGGACGCCCGAGCCGGACCGGCCGGGGCACGCCCAGCTTCTCGCTCTACGAGCACGCCTTCCTGCTGCACGACGGCAAGGAGCTTTCCCTCTGGGAGGTCGAGCACACGGCGACGCCGGACGGACGGCACATGTGCGAGGTGTACGCCTCGGAGGACGCGGCCCGCGACGCGATGGAGCGGCGGGCGGCCCAGCAGGCCTGAAGCCGGACCCTTCGCGCCCTTGCCCTACGGCCTGTGCAGTCGGCGTATCAGACCGGCGAAGGCGTCCTGCTCCGCCGGGGTCAGTTCCACGGACTCCCGCTCGGGGGCGTGCGGATGCCGCTCCGGGAGGACACCGGGCGACTGGGCGGAGCGCCGTGCGGCGGCCTCGTAGCGGCGGCGGCGCAGGACGCCCGTCACGACGGTCACCCAGGCGGCGGTCGCCAGGGCGAGGAGGGTCACCACCACCAGCTGGTGGATCGAGACGTGCGCAGGCATAGGCCCCAGTACACACCACGGTCCGGGACTTCTGTCCCGGACCGTGACGTATATCGCAGGTGCCGTGAAGGACGCACAGCGTCCCAAAGGGCGAGGAAGCGGCGCTGGTTACGCGGCGACGGGCTGCTTACGCTCCGCCGTCCCCGTGGCCGGGCCGGCCGCCGCCCCGCTGCCCGTGGCCTCCCCGGCCTGCTTGCGCATGCCCTTGAGGACGACCACCAGCGCCGTGGTGACGCACACACCGGCCGCGATGGCGATCAGGTAGAGGAACGGGTTGCCGATCAGCGGGACCACGAAGATGCCGCCGTGCGGGGCGCGCAGGGTGGCGGCGAAGGTCATCGACAGGGCGCCGGTGACCGCGCCGCCGACCATCGAGGACGGGATGACCCGCAGCGGGTCGGCCGCCGCGAACGGGATCGCGCCCTCGGAGATGAAGGAGGCGCCGAGGACCCAGGCGGCCTTGCCGTTCTCCCGCTCGGCCTGGGTGAAGAGCTTGCCCCGGACGGTGGTGGCCAGGGCCATCGCCAGCGGCGGGACCATACCGGCCGCCATGACCGCGGCCATGATCTTCATCGCGGAGTCACTGGGGTTGGAGACCGCGATACCGGCCGTGGCGAAGGTGTACGCGACCTTGTTGACCGGGCCGCCGAGGTCGAAGCACATCATCAGGCCGAGCAGGGCGCCGAGCAGCAGGGCGTTGGCGCCGGAGAGGCCGTTCAGCCAGTCGGTCATGCCCTTCTGCGCGGACGCGATGGGCTTGCCGATGACCACGAACATCAGGAACCCGACGATCGCCGAGGAGATCAGCGGGATCACCACCACCGGCATGATGCCGCGCAGCGCCGCCGGGATGCGGACCTTCTGGATGGCCATCACCACGCCACCGGCGATCAGACCGGCCGCCAGACCGCCGAGGAAGCCGGCGTTGATCGTGGACGCGATCATGCCGCCCACGAATCCGGGCACCAGGCCGGGCCGGTCCGCCATGCCGTAGGCGATGTAGCCCGCCAGGACCGGGACGAGGAAGCCGAACGCCACCGCGCCGATCTGGAACATCAGGGCCGCCCAGCTGTGCGACTGGGTCCACACGAAGTGGTCCATGACCGAGGGCGCCGACTTGATCTCGTAGCCGCCGATCGCGAAGCCCAGGGCGATCAGCAGACCGCCCGCCGCGACGAACGGGACCATGTAGCTGACGCCGGACATCAGCCACTTGCGCAGCTTGGTGCCATAGCCCTCGCCGGCGTCACCGGACCGCTCGACCGGCGTGCCGGGCGCGGCGGCGGCCGTGACCTCGCCGCGCTCAGCCTTCTGACGGACCTCCGTGATCAGTTCGCCGGGCCGGTTGATGCCGGCCTTCACCCCGACGTCGACGGTGGGCTTCCCGGCGAAGCGGTCCTTGTCGCGCACCGGCACGTCGTGGGCGAAGATCACGCCGTCCGCCGCGGCGATCACCGCCGGGTCGAGCCGGGTGAATCCGGCCGAGCCCTGCGTCTCGACGACGACCTCGACGCCCGCCTCCCGGCCGGCGGTCTCCAGTGACTCCGCCGCCATGTAGGTGTGGGCGATGCCGGTCGGGCAGGAGGTGACGGCGACGACACGGAACGGCCGCTGCTCCTCGGCGGGAGTCCCGGCGGGGGCCTCGTCGCCCGCTGCGGCGTCGGCGGAGGCCGCCGCCGACGCCGCAGCGGAGTCTTCGGTCGCGCCGGCCTCGTCGGCCGCTTCGTCGCCCCGGATGAGCGCGGCCGCCGCGGCGGCGTCGCCCACCGAGCGCAGCGCGGAGGTGAACTCGGCGTTCATCAGCTGCCGGGCCAGCGAGGACAGGATGGTCAGGTGGGCGTCGTCGGCACCGGCCGGCGCGGCGATCAGGAAGATCAGGTCGGCGGGTCCGTCGGCGGCGCCGAAGTCGATCCCGGCGGCGCTGCGCCCGAAGGCCAGGGTCGGCTCGGTGACGTGCTCGCTGCGGCAGTGCGGGATGCCGATGCCGCCGTCGAGGCCGGTCGGCATCTGCGCCTCGCGGGCGGCCACGTCCGCGAGGAAGCCGTCCAGGTCGGTCACCCGGCCCAGGGTCACCATGCGTTCGGCGAGGGCGCGCGCCGCCGCCTCTTTGGTGTCGGCGGACAGGTCGAGGTCGACCAGGTCCGCGGTGATCATCTCGCTCATCGCGGGCTCCTTCGCACGCGTATCGCCCGGGGGGTGAGGTGGGCGGGGGTGGGGACGGGGGTGCTGTGGTGGGCAGCGGGGGTGGGGCTGGCGGAGTGGGGGGTGGCGGTGGGTGCGGAGGCGGGACCGGGGAAGCCCCGCCTCCGCGGGCCGGCGGAGCGGCTCAGGTTGCCCTGCCGGCCGGCGGTCGCGGCGAGTAACGAGGCGCCTCGCCGCTTCATGGAGAACCGTTTCAGCTCGGGGTGCCGGGACGGGGTGCCGAGGAGCCCGGGCGGGGCGGCGAGCAGGGTCGTACGTGCGTTCATGACACCGGCTCCGTCAGATCGCGGTTCACCGGGACCTCCCTTGTGACCGTCACCGCCGCCGGGTCCAGGTCGGCGGGGGTCGGCATGACACTGCCGGGCAGCTGGACGGCGGCCGCGCCGTGGGCGACGGCGGAGGCGAGTGCCTCGGGGCCGCTGCCGCCGGCGATCAGGAAACCGGCGAGCGAGGAGTCACCGGCGCCCACGTTGCTGCGTACCGCGTCTACCCGCGCGCTGCCGAACCAGGCCCCCGAGGCGTCCACCAGCAGCTGGCCGTCGGCGCCCAGGCTCGCGAGGACGGCCTGCGCGCCCATCTCCCGCAGTTCCTCGGCCGCCTTCACGGCGTCGCCCACGGTCGCGAGGGGACGTCCGACGGCCTCCGCCAGCTCTTCCGCGTTGGGCTTCACGACGTCGGGGCGCTCCCGCAGCGCCTCAAGCAGCGCGGGTCCGGAGGTGTCCAGGGCGATGCGCTTGCCGGCGGCGTGCGCCCGCGCGACCAGGTCGGCGTACCAGGCCGGGGCGAGGCCGCGCGGCAGGCTGCCGCAGCAGGCGATCCAGTCGGCGTCGCCCGACTGCGCGCGGACCGTCTCCAGCAGCAGCTCCTGCTCCTGGCGGGACAGCTCCGGGCCGGGCGCGTTGATCTTCGTCAGGACGCCGTCCGCCTCCGCGAGCGCGATGTTGGAGCGGGTGGCACCGGCGACCGGGACCGGCGCGACCTCGATGCCCTGCGCGTCGAGCAGCTCGGCGACGAGCGCGCCCGGCGCACCGCCCAGGGGCAGGACGGCGACCGTGCGCTGCCCGGCGGCCGTCACGGCACGCGAGACGTTGACGCCCTTGCCGCCGGGGTCCATGCGCTCGGTCTCGGCGCGGATGACCTCACCGCGCTTCAGGGCCTGGACCTCGTACGTACGGTCGAGGGACGGGTTGGGGGTGACGGTGAGGATCATGCGCGCACTACTTCCGTGCCGCCGCGCTCGATGGCGACGGCGTCTTCGGGGCTCAGCCCGCTGTCGGTGATCAGCAGGTCCACGTCGCTCAGGTCGCCGAACCGGGCGAAGTGCTCCTGGCCGTACTTGGTGGCGTCGGCGAGCAGCACCACGCGGCGGGCGGCGGCGATCGCCGCGCGCTTGACCGCGGCCTCGGCGAGGTCGGGGGTGGTCAGACCGTGCTCGGCGGAGAAGCCGTTGGCGGCGAGGACCAGGACGTCGGCGCGGATCTCGCCGTACGCACGCAGCGCCCAGGCGTCCACGGCGGCCCGCGTGCGGTGCCGTACGCGTCCTCCGACGAGGTGGAGCTGGATGCCCGGGTGGTCGGCGAGACGGGCCGCTATCGGCAGGGAGTGCGTGACGACGGTGAGCCGCGCCTCCAGCGGGATGGCGCCGGCCAGGCGGGCGACCGTGGTGCCGGCGTCGAGGACCATCGTGCCCTCGGTCGGCAGTTCGGCGAGGGCCGCCTTGGCGATCCGGTCCTTCTCGTCGGCGGCGGTGCCCTCGCGTTCGGTGAGGTCCGGTTCGAAGTCGAGACGTCCGGCCGGAATGGCACCGCCGTGCACCCGGCGGACCAGGCCGGCCCGGTCGAGGGCCTTCAGGTCGCGGCGGATCGTCTCCGCCGTCACCTGGAACTCCTCGGCGAGCGACAGCACGTCCACCCGGCCGCCGTCACGGGCGAGCCGGAGGATCGCCTGCTGCCGCTCCGGTGCGTACATGTCCGTTCGCCTCCGACTCATGCCCGAACGTGTGGTTTCATTCGGAGGCTACGCCCGGATGTCCGGAAAGTAAACAGGTTCGGATCCCATTCGGGCATGAACGGACTTCAGGGCTCGCTCGGGGCAGGCCCAAGGGCCCGACATCCGATCCGGGCAAGCCGAAGGGCCCGGCACCTGATGGCGCCGGGCCCTTGCCTCCCGCCGGAACCCGCCGGGCCCCGCGAACTCACCGGAACCCGCCGGACCCCACGAACTCGCCGGAACTCACTGGACTCTCAGGACACGAGTTCCCGCTCCCTCTCCTGCGCCGGCAGCTCGGCACCGCCACCCTCCACGTGCTGCGCCGGACGCTTCGGCAGGGCGAACATCAGCAGGAAGATCACGCCCATCACCGCGGCCACCCAGCCCAGCGCGTGCTGGAACGCGTCCACGAAAGCCGGGCCCACCTCAGGGCGGGTCAGGTGGTCGCCGATCGAGCCGAAGAAGACCACCGACACCAGGCCGAGCCCGAGCGCGTTGCCCATCTGCTGCACCGTGTTGATCAGACCCGACGCCGAACCGGCGTGCTCCCGCGGCACCTCGGAGAGCACCGCGTCGGTCAGCGGGGCGACGATCAGGCCCATGCCGGCCCCCATGACGACCAGCGGCAGCGCCATCTGCCAGGAGGCGATACCGAGGCCGTACCGGTGGGCCTCCGCCAGGTAGACCAGGACACCGAGGGCCATGATCAGCGCACCCGCCTGGAGCACCTTGCGGCCGAAGCGGGGCACCAGCTTCTGCACCGACATCCCGGCCGCGGTGGAGACCGCCAGCGAGAAGGGCACACCGGTCAGACCGGCGTGCAGCGGGCTCCAGCCGAGGCCCGTC
Organism: Streptomyces sp. NPDC001348; assembly: GCF_053597535.1. Classification (NCBI taxonomy): domain Bacteria; kingdom Bacillati; phylum Actinomycetota; class Actinomycetes; order Kitasatosporales; family Streptomycetaceae; genus Streptomyces; species Streptomyces sp. NPDC001348. The sequence continues at coordinate 61,201 of NZ_JBSFIK010000036.1, forward strand.
TGCATGTACAGCGTCCACACCAGGAAGAACACGCCGAGGCCGACCCCGAAGACGATCTGCACCGCGATGCCCGCCGCGAAGCTCTTCACACGGAACAGTGACAGCTCGACCAGCGGGGCCCCGTCCCGCGCACTCTTGTGCCGCTCGTACGCCACGAGCGCCGCGAAGACCACGACCGCACCGGCCATCGACCCGTACCCCCACAGCGGCCAGCCCAGCTCACGGCCCCGGGTGAGCGGGTAGAGCAGCATCAGCAGGCCCAGCGTCACCAGAGCGACGCCGACGAGGTCCAGCTTCAGCGCCTTCGGAGCCTTCGACTCGGTGATGAACCGGCGGCCGAGGAGGAGGGCGACGACGCCGACCGGCAGGTTGATCAGGAAGATGGGCCGCCATTCGAGGCCGAACAGGTTCCACTCGGTCAGCAGCGCACCCAGGAGCGGCCCGGAGACCGCGCCCAGGCCGACGATCGCACCGAAGAGCCCGAACACCTTGCCGCGCTCGTGCGCCGGGAACGTGGCGTGCACGATCGACAGCACCTGCGGCACCATCATCGCCGCCATCGCGCCCTGCAGGATGCGGGAGGCGACCAGCATCTCCGGGTTCGCGGCGAAGCCGCACAGCGCGGAGGCGAGGGTGAAGCCGCCGACGCCGAGGAGGAACAGCCGCTTGCGTCCGTGGATGTCGCCGAGCCGTCCGCCTGTGATCAGGCCGGCGGCGAAGGCGAGGGCGTAACCCGCGGTGATCCACTGGATCTGGCTGAAGGAGGCGCCCGCGTCCTGCTGGATCGACGGGATCGCGATGTTGACGATCGTGACGTCGACCAGGTCCATGAAGGCGGCGGTCATCACGATCGCGAGGGCGAACCAGCGGCGGCGGTCGGCCGCCGCGTGCCCGGTGGGCTTACGGGTCTCGGTGGAGGTCATGACTCGAAGGTAGGGGCCGAGTAGGTCAGATCGTGTCCTACTTCTGCGGCATCCTCGCACGTATGACGACGGACACCCCGGCCCGGCTCCTCCAGCTCCTCTCCCTCCTCCAGACGCCCCGCGAATGGCCGGGCGGCGAGCTCGCCGAGCGGCTCGGGGTGTCCCGCCGCACGGTCCGGCGGGACGTCGACCGGCTGCGCGAGCTCGGCTATCCGGTACAGGCGACGATGGGCGCCGACGGCGGGTACCGGCTGGTCGCGGGAAAGGCGATGCCGCCGCTGGTGCTCGACGACGAGGAGGCGGTGGCCATCGCCGTGGGACTGCGGGCGGGCGCCGGGCACGCGGTGGCGGGGGTCGACGAGGCGTCGGTGCGGGCCCTGGCGAAACTGGAGCAGGTGCTGCCGGCCCGGCTGCGCCACCGCGTCTCCACCCTGCAGTCCGCGACCACCCCGCTGACCAGCGGGGACGGGGCGAGCATCGCACCGGAGACGCTCACCGTGATGGCGTCGACGGTGGCCGGACGGGAACGGCTGCGGTTCGCCTACCGCTCCAAGGACGGCAGCGAGTCGCGGCGGCTGACCGAGCCCTACCGGCTGGTTTCGACCGGGCGGCGGTGGTACCTCGTGGCGTACGACGTGAACCGGGACGACTGGCGCACGTTCCGGGTCGACCGGGTGAGCGAGCCGTTCGCGACCGGGGCGCGGTTCACACCGCGCGAGCTGCCGACGGGGAGCGCGGCGGAGTATCTGCGCCGGTCCATTCACGGCGGGCAGGACGCGTACGAGTACGAGATCGAGTTCGCGGCGTCGGCGGATTTCGTCGCGTCCCGGGTGCCGGCCTGGGTGGGCCGGCCGGAGCCGGCGGGCTCCGGGGGCTGTGTGCTGCGCGGGACGTCCGGGGGCCCCATGGAGTGGCTGGCGGTGCGACTGGCGATGGTGGGCTGCGACTTCGCCGTCCGGCGCCCCGGGGAACTGGTCACCTGCGTGCGGGAGTTGGGTGACCGCTTGAGCAGGGCGGGAGGCCTGTGAGGCGCTTGTTCCACGGGCGGCCCGTTGTGCCGGTGTGGCAAAATCTACGGTCCGACGGTTCACCCCGGGGTTCAGGTACGGGGTGGACCGCCGCTCCGGCCCGCCCGGACGACGCCGAGGAGCCGGGCTCCGGCGCCCGGGGGGACAGGCACCGAAGCCCGGCTCTGGGAAGGTCCCGGCGCCGGGGGGGGATGTGCGTCGGGACATGGCATCAGGGAGAGAACGTTTCCGCTCACGTCTCTCTTCAGGTCTCTTCAGGCGGCTGGGGGCGCCCCCTCCGGGGGACGGTTCAGGGCCCCGGACTGCTGGGCCCCGAGGGGTTTTTCCCGGGGCCCCACGAGTTGAAGCGGCGCTCCAGAGCCATGTTTGCGCGGTCTTCCGCCACCCGGCGTACGCGGTCGCCGGGAGCTCGGCACACCGGGCCGCCCGGCGGTCCGCACCGGGGCGCTCGGCATCGGGCAGGCCCTACGCCGCCGCGTCGAAGCCGGTGCTGCGGGCCAGCTTCTTCAGCTCCAGCAGTGCGTGCTTCTCGATCTGGCGGATGCGTTCGCGGGTCAGACCGTGCTCCTTGCCGACCTCCGTCAGCGTGCGCTCGCGGCCGTCCTCGATGCCGTAACGCATCTTGATGATGGAGGCGGTGCGCTGGTCGAGGCGGCCGATCAGGTCGTCCAGCTCCTCGCTGCGCAGCAGCGTCAGCACCGACTGCTCGGGCGACACCGCGGAGGTGTCCTCGAGCAGGTCGCCGAACTGGGTCTCGCCCTCGTCGTCCACCGACATGTTCAGCGAGACCGGGTCACGGGCCCAGTCGAGCACGTCGGTGACGCGCTCCGGCGTCGAGCCGAGCTCGGCGGCGATCTCCGCGGGCTCCGGCTCACGGCCGTTCTCCCGGTTGAACTCGCGCTGCACACGCCGGATTCGGCCCAGCTCCTCCACGAGGTGGACGGGCAGCCGGATGGTGCGGGACTGGTCCGCGATCGAGCGGGTGATCGCCTGCCGGATCCACCAGGTGGCGTAGGTCGAGAACTTGAAGCCCTTGCGGTAGTCGAACTTCTCGACGGCGCGCACCAGGCCCGCGTTGCCCTCCTGGATCAGGTCGAGCAGGGGCAGGCCGCTGCGGGGGTAGCGGCGCGCGACGGCGACGACCAGGCGCAGGTTGGAGCGGATGAACACGTCCTTGGCGCGCTCCCCCTCGGCGACCAGGGCCTCGAGCTCCTCACGGGTGGCGTCCGTCTTGGACTCCTCGTACCCGTCGAGGATCTGCCGTGCGAACACACCCGCCTCTATGGTCTGGGACAGGTCGACTTCCTTGGCGGCGTCGAGCAGCGGTGTCCGTGCGATCTCGTCGAGGTACATGCCGACCAGGTCGCGGTCGGCGATCTCGCCGCCATGGGCGCGAACACTGCTTGCCGCGTCGGCCGTCTCGCCGGTGGCGGACTGACGACGGGCGACGGCACGGGTTGCCATGCGTGCTCCCTTGCGAATGGGGGTCCCCCCGCTCGAGCGAAGTCGAGAGTGGGGAAGGGTCAGCGGGTGGTCCATGCGGACACTCAGCACTCCGCGGGTTGAACGTTTGGGACTCTCCTCGGGTGCCCGGCATCCGAAGGAAACAACGACTGGAATCCGGACAGAATTCCCAACCCACCCCTCGTTTTTTCTGATCATGCAGTACCCTGTCCGGCCACACAGGGAGGTGTGATGCTGCCGAAGCGTGCAGAGGTGCAGGTCAGGCCGGGTGTCGAGGGTGACCTCGAAGCCCTCACCGACATCTACAACCACTACGTACGTGAGACGCCTATCACATTTGACATCGCGCCATTCACCCCGCAGGAGCGTCGCCCCTGGCTGCTCTCCCACCCGGAAGACGGCCCGTACCGCCTGATGGTTGCCGTGGCCGCGGAGTCACAGGAGATTCTGGGCTACGCCACATCAAGCCCGCACCGGCCGAAGCCCGCGTACGGCACGTCCGTCGAGACGACCGTCTACCTCGCCCCGCACGCCGGCCGCCGCGGCATCGGCACACTGCTGTACGAGGCCCTCTTCGAGGCCCTGGCCGGCGAGGACCTGCATCGCGCCTACGCGGGCGTCACACAGCCCAACGAGGCGTCCACCCGGCTGCACGAGCGCTTCGGCTTCCGCCACATCGGCACCTACCGGGAGGTGGGCCGCAAGTTCGGCCGGTACTGGGACGTCGCCTGGTACGAGAAGGAACTCTGACCTCGCGACCGGCCCGGCGACCGGCCCGGCGGCCGACCCGGCAGGCGCGGGGCCGGACTCAGCCGCGCTGCCGCACCCCCACCGCTCAGCCTCACCGACGCGCCTCGCCGCCTCAGCCGCGCCCCACCGCTCAGCCGCACTGACGGGCTCAGCCCCGCCGCTCAGCCGAACTGCACCGACCGCTTCGCCATGCCCATCCAGAAGCCGTCGATCACGGACTTCTGCGCGTCCAGTTCACCGCCGGCCTCGGCCGCGCCCATGGTGACGAAGAGCGGGGCGAAGTGCTCGGTGCGCGGGTGGGCGTAGCGACCGGCGGGGGCCTTGTCGAGGAAGTCGAGCAGGGCGTCCCAGTCGCGGGTCTCCAGCGCGTGCCGTCCCCAGTCGTCGAACTCGGACGACCAGCTGGGCACGCCCTCGCCGACATGCCGCAGCGCGGCCAGGTTGTGGGTGAAGAAGCCGGAACCGACGATCAGCACGCCCTCGTCACGGAGCGGGGCGAGCCTGCGGCCGATCTCCATCAGGCGCACCGGGTCGAGGGTCGGCATGGAGATCTGCAGGACCGGGATGTCGGCGGCGGGGAACATCTCCACCAGGGGGACGTAGGCGCCGTGGTCGAGACCGCGGTCCGGGATGTCCTGCACGGGCATGCCGGGGGCGCGCAGCAGCTTGCGCACGGACTCGGCGAGCTCCGGTGCGCCGGGGGCCTCGTACTTCACCCGGTAGTAGTGCTCGGGGAACCCCCAGAAGTCGTAGACGAGCGGGACGGTCGTCGTCGCACCGAGGGCGAGGGGGGCCTCCTCCCAGTGGGCGGAGACCATGAGGATCGCCTTGGGGCGGGGCAGGTCGGCGGACCATGCGGCGAGCTGCCCCGGCCAGACGGGGTCGTCGGCGAGCGGCGGAGCACCGTGGCTGAGGTAGAGGGCGGGCATGCGCTCCTGTGTGATGGCGGACATGAGGCGGCTCCCTCGTCACTTCTACGGTTGCTTTAACTCTCAAGCTTTACGAACAGTGTAGACCCCACTTGTTTAAGTTTCAAGAAGGCACCCCGTACAGTGGGACCCATGAACACGGCACCCGACTCCACCGGCGAGCACCGCTGGCTCACCGACGAGGAGCAGCGCGTCTGGCGCTCGTACCTGCACGCCACCACGCTGCTGGAGGACTTTCTCGACCGCCAGCTGCAGCGCGACGCGGGAATGCCGCACGTCTACTACGGCCTGCTCGTCGGACTCGCCGAGTCCCCGCGCGGCCGGCTGCGGATGACCGAGCTCGCCATGAGGGCCAAGATCACCCGTTCCCGCCTCTCCCACGCCATCGCCCGCCTGGAGAAGAACGGCTGGGTCCGCCGTGAGGACTGCCCCTCCGACAAGCGCGGCCAGTTCGCGGTGCTGACCGAAGAGGGGTACGAGGTGCTGCGGCGCACCGCACCGGGCCATGTGGCCGCCGTACGCCAGGCCCTCTTCGAGCGCCTGACCGCGGAACAGCAGAAGACCCTCGGCGAGATCATGGAGATCGTGGCCGAGGGCCTTCAGCCCGACGAAGCGGGTGCCGACCTGCCGTGGCTCCGCTGAGGCAGCCGCGGCGCCGTGGCTAGGACAGGCCCTAGTGGGCGATCACCGGCACCGCGGCCTCGTCCTCGACCCCGTCACCGGCGGCGACCGCGCCGGAGCCCGGGCTGCCGGCGTTGACGAAGGTCACCACGATCACGGCGGAGAGCACCAGGATGCCGACGGCGAACCAGATGGCGTTGGTGTAGCCGTGCACCATGCCCTGGAGCTGGACCAGCTGCTGCTGCGGCTTGCTGCCCGCGGTCGCGATGTGGTCCTTGATGTAGGAGGTGGTCGCGGAGGACGCGATCGTGTTCAGCAGCGCCGTACCGATCGCGCCGCCCACCTGCTGCGAGGTGTTGACCATCGCCGAGGCCACACCGGCGTCCCGGGGCTCGACGCCCGTGGTCGCCAGGGACATCGCCGGCATGAACGCCGTACCCATGCCGAGGCCGAGCAGCAGCATCGCGGGCAGCAGCAGGGTCGCGTACGAGGAACCGATCTCCAGCCGGGTCAGCAGCAGCATGCCGAGCGAGGCGACCAGGAAGCCGGGGCCCATCAGCAGCCGGGCCGGGACCCGGGTCATCAGACGGGCGCCGATCTGGGTGGAGCCGGTGATCATGCCCGCGATCATCGGCAGGAACGCGAAGCCGGTCTTGACCGGGGAGTAGCCCTTCACGACCTGCAGGTAGTAGGTCAGGAAGAGGAACAGGCCGAACATGGCGATGATCGCCAGGCCCAGCGAGAGGTAGATGCCACCGCGGTTGCGGTCGGTGACCACGCGCAGCGGCAGCAGCGGGGCCTTGACCCTGGACTCGACGACCACGAAGGCGAGCAGCAGCGCGGCGGACGCGACGAACATGCCGACCGTCAGGGAGTCGCTCCAGCCGTCGGACTCGGCGCGGGTGAAGCCGTACACCAGGGACACCAGGCCGAGCGTGGACAGGACCACACCCGGGATGTCGAGCGCGGAGCGGTTGCGGCCGCCCTCCGGCTCACGGATGACGAAGTAGGCACCGGCCGCGGCGACCACCGCGAAGGGGACGTTCACGAAGAAGGTCCAGCGCCAGTCCAGGTACTCGGTGAGGAAGCCGCCGAGGATCAGGCCGACGGCGCCACCGCCACCGGCGATCGCGCCGTAGATGCCGAACGCCTTGGCACGCTCCTTGGCGTCCGTGAACATCACGGCGAGCAGCGAGAGCGCGGCCGGGGCGAGCATGGCGCCGAAGACGCCCTGGAGGGCGCGGGCGCCGAACATCATCGCGCCGTTGGTCGCGGCACCGCCGAGCGCGGAGGCGGCGGCGAAGCCGGTCAGACCTATGACGAAGGCCCGCTTGCGGCCCCACAGGTCGGCGATCCGGCCGCCGAAGAGGAGCAGACCGCCGAAGGCGAGGGCGTACGCCGTCACCACCCACTGGCGGTTGCCGTCGGATATGCCCAGGTCCTGCTGGGCGGAGGGCAGGGCGATGTTCACGATGGTCGCGTCGAGGACGACCATCAGCTGGGCGAGCGCGATGAAGACGAGCGCTTTCCAGCGGTTGGGGTCGGCGGTGCCGACGGTGGCCGGAGCTGTTTCGGACATGCGGATACTCACTTCAGGACGTCGTAAGGCACGTCGTGGACGTCGTAACGAACGTCGCGGACGCCGTAAGGGAAAAGGCATGGGGCATCAGCGGCTCGCCGTGCGCACGGCGGCCGGGGGTCGGCTGTTGTGGAGTTCGACCGGTGTACGGCCCGGAACTGATCGGTCAGGTCTGCCGGAAGTCCTCCATGGTCGCGGCCGAGCCCGGGAGTACGGAGCGGGCCGGGGCCCGCAGCCCGTCCAGGAACAGCTGCAGGAGTCGGTGGGCGAAGCGGTCCATGCTGATGCAGCCGGCACCGGCCGGGGGCCGGCTGAGCTGGTTCACGGCGAGCATCAGGTCGCCGACACAGACGTCGGGGCGAAGCCGGCCGGCCGCCTTGGCGCGGTCCATGACTTCCTCGACGATCCGCTCGGCCCTCTTGCGGGCCGCTTCGAGGTCGGGGTGGTTCTGGTCGAAGGTGGTGGAGATCATCGGGCACAGCGCGCTGATCCGCTCGTCGGCCGCGGTGTGCACGAATCGCTCCAGAGCCGCGAAGGCGTCCCCGGTCTCCGCGAGGGCCTCCTCGGCCGCCCGCGCCGTACGGTCGATGACGAAGCAGACGACCTCCCGGACCAGGGCGTCGCGGTCCGGGAAATTGCGGTACACCGTGGCGTTGCCGACACCGGCCCGGCGGGCGATCTCGTCGAGCGGCACGTCGGGGCCGTACTCGACGAACATCTCCCGGGCGGCGGCGACGATCCGCTCCCGGTTGCGCAGGGCGTCGGCGCGCGGCCGGTTCACCTTGCGCTGTACGGGCGTCGCGGTGGGCACGGCGTACTCCTGAACTCAACGGGTGGGGCGATCCGGGGAGACGGTCCCCGTTTCGCTCGGACACAGGGCTAAACGGGGAAACGGTCCCCGGATATTTCACCGCCGCCGGAAAACATCCTGTGAGCTGGATCACAGCACCTCCCGTATCCGCGTACCGCCGAGAAACCCACGATCGGTCTCCTCCAACGCGCGCCCCGCACCCCTCTGACACAGGGTGATCGCAAGGGTGCAGTCGGCGACCGGCGGCTGCCTGGAGCGGAAGGTCCCTGCATGCAGCCGCAGTCGTCCAGCGGCCGGCGTGCGCCGGGCGCACACCGGATACGCCCGCGCCGTGTGGCCGCACTCGCGTCCGTGACCGCGCTGACCCTCGCGGTCAGCACCTCGGCCGGCACGGGTCACCTCACGGCCGGGCCCACCGCCGCCGGAGCCCGACCGGTCGCCGTGGCCCGCTCCCCCGCCCTCGCCCCCTGCATGATCAGCGGCGGTCCGGACGTCCAGATGACCGAGGGCATACCGAGCCCCGGCGGCTACGCCCGCTCCACCGGCACCGTCCGTGCCCTGACCCTCATGGTCGACTTCTCCGACGCGCCCGGCGACGGCAACGCCCTCGACCGCTTCCACGAGTTCTTCCCGCAGACCCAGGAGTGGTTCCGCACCGCCTCCTACGGCCGTCTCGACTACCGCCCCGAGACACCGGTCACCGGCTGGCTGCGCATGCCGAAACCGTTCAAGGCCTACGGCATAGAGCGCGGCGCCCCCTTCGACCCCGGCTACCGCCGGCTGGTCCAGGACATCGTGGCCGCCGCCGACCCCACCGTGGACTTCCACTCCTACGATCTGCTGAACGTGCTGATCACCCCGAACGCCGGCCCTCCCGCCCTGGACACCGTGCTGTCCGTGACGTTCGCCGGCAACGCCGAGGCACCGGTCGCCGACGGAACCCCGGTCGCCAACGCCTCCTTCGTCTACTCCCGCCAGGACGACGGATCCGGCTCCTACGCCCTCACCGGCTACCGCGTACTCCCGCACGAGAACGGCCACGTCTTCGGCCTGCCCGACCTCTACACCCAGGAGGGCGGCGGCGCGGTCGGCCACTGGGACATCATGAGCGAGGACTGGGGCGCCGGGAACGACCTGCTCGCCTGGCACAAGTGGAAGCTGGGCTGGCTGGACCCCGCACAGGTCGGCTGCGCGGCGGCCCACGGCACCACCGAGTACGAACTGACCCCGCTGTACCGCACCGGCGGACGCAAACTCGTGTTCATACCGGTCAGCGGCCACAGCGGCTACGCCCTGGAACTGCGCGCCCAGGGCGGCAACGACGAGACCGTGTGCCACCCCGGCATCCTCGTCTACAAGGTCGACGCGAACGTCGACACGGGCAGCGGCCCCATCAAGGTCTACGACGCCCACCGCCACTCCGGCGGCTGCACCAGCAGCCCCAACGTCCACGCCGAACTCTCCGACGCCCCCTTCGCCCCCGGCGAGACCTTCAAGGACCCGCTGCGGGGGATCACCGTGAAGGTGACCGAGGCGGACTCGGACGGGAACTACCGGGTGCGGGTGACGCGGAGGTAGCACCCGGTCGGCGGGCTGCCTGGGATTACGGTAGGCGTTCCGAGACCGCCCGTTCCCACGGCGGTCGCACCGAGACCGCCGTACCCGCGACGGTCACACCTGGACCGCCGTACCGCGACGGTCGCACCGAGACCGCCGTACCGCGTGGAGAGCCGGAGCCGATGCCCGCGAACACCGCACTGGACGCCGACGCCCCGCGGGGCACCGCGGAGGCCGTAGGAGCCGCTGGAGCCGCCGACGCCGCAGGCACCGCAGGCACCGCAGGCACCGCAGGCACCGCAGGCACCATCGAGCCACCGGCCGAGGCGGTGACACCCCTAATCCGCGGGATCGCCGTACTGCGCGAGCTCACCGAGGGGGGCGGCACCCTCAGCCCGAGCGCGCTCGAACGGGCCACCGGACTCGCCCGTTCCACGGTGGACCGGATCACGGCGACGCTCGAGCACATGGGATACGTACGTCTCGACGGCCGGGAAGTCGTACTGGCGCCCCCCGTGATGGAACTCGGCAACGCCTACCTCGCCGCCCTCCGCCTGCCCGCACTGCTGGACGCCCGCGCCGACGCGCTCGCCGACGACCTCGACGAATCGGTGTCGCTGGCGGTCGCCGACGGTGACGGCATCCGCTTCATCCACCAGGCCACCCGCCGCCGCGCGATGTCCCTCAGCTTCCGCATCGGCGACCTCCTCCCCGCCGAACGCACCGCCCCCGGCCCGCTGTTCGCGGCGGAATGGACGGAGACCGACTGGACACGGTGGCGCGCACGCCGGGCAGCCGATCCGGACGACACCGC
>NZ_JBSFIK010000036.1:71773-103423 GCF_053597535.1 Streptomyces sp. NPDC001348
GAACGCACCGCCCCCGGCCCGCTGTTCGCGGCGGAATGGACGGAGACCGACTGGACACGGTGGCGCGCACGCCGGGCAGCCGATCCGGACGACACCGCCTTCCCGGCGGTCCCGCGAACGAGGCACGGATCCGGCCCCGACGAGGACTTCACCCGCCGCTCCGCACAAGCGGCAGCCGACGGCTACGCCCTGGACGACCAACTGATCGAACCGGGCCTGGTGGCCGTCTCCGTACCGGTACGGGACCCGGCGACAGGCCGGGTGGCCTGCGCCGCCAACGTGGTCAGCCACACCAGCCGCCACACCGCCGCCGGCCTGCGCGACACCCTGCTCCCCCGCCTGCGCGACGCGGTGACGGCGATGGAAGCGGACCTGCGCGACGCGCAGCCGGCGTCTCCCGGCCCACCCCCGTCCGGCCTGGCCACCTGGACGACGGCGTCCAAGACCGAACTCGGCCGCGGCTTCGTCGAATCCCTGGCCCGTGGCCTCACGGTCCTGACCGCCTTCGGCGAGGGCCGCGCCCACCTGACCCTGACGGAAGCGGCGGAGGCGACGGGCCTGGCACGGGCAACGGCCCGGCGGGCCCTGATCACCTACGAACACCTCGGCCTGATGACCACGTCCCCCGACCGCCGCACCTTCACCCTCACCCCCCGCGTCCTCTCCCTCGGCTTCCCACCCCTCTCCCGCACGACCCTGCCCCAGCTGGCCACTTGGCACCTCAGAGCACTGGCGAACCAGGTCGGGGAGTCGACGGCCATGGCGGTACTGGTTCCCCCGGAGCCGTCAGCGGGCCCCCCGGAACCCATGATCCAGCTGACGGCCAGAGCCACCACGCCCCGAGTCCTCTCCCCCGACATCACGGTGGGCACCCGCTTCCCGGCCCGAGCGACCTCCCTCGGCCGCGCCCTCCTGGCGTCGGACCCCTCCCACCCCTACGCCCTGGCCGACGAGGAACTCGAATCCGGCCTCCGCTCCATCGCGGTCCCCATCCACGACCGCACCGGCCAGGTCATCGCCGCCATCAACATCACCACCCACGCGGCCCGCCGCACCCTGGACGACTGCGTCACCCACCTCCTCCCCGCCCTGACCGCCACAGCCACCCACATCCAGACCGACCTCCACACCGCATCCCGCTTCACCCACGTCCCCCCGACCTGACTCCCCACCCCCACCGACGAGATCCGGTACGCTGACGCCAGTGGCCGACACGACCACGCCCCGCCTTCGTAGCTCAGGGGATAGAGCACCGCTCTCCTAAAGCGGGTGTCGCAGGTTCGAATCCTGCCGGGGGCACAGCAAAACGCCTGATCAGAGGCCCTTCCGTCCGACGGGCGGGAGGGCCTTCGTACTCGCAGCACACATATGGCACACATGCGGCTGCGGGCAGAGGTGGGGAGCTGTGCGAGATGCCCGCGAACGACGAGCTGGCCCGGCGACGGCACGAGAAGCTGGTCGACCGACTTGAGTCGTTGATGCGGGCCGCCCTGAAGCCGCAGTACAAGGGTTACTACGGGCAGCTGATTCTGAGCGGCGACGATCTCGCGGAGATGGGCGAGCTCAAGGACGTCCGGCGGGCCGCGCGGGAGGCGGGTCGCCGTCTCGGCTGGAAGACGACCACGCACCTGACCGGCAGACGGCTGTTCGTCCGCGACGAGCGAGAGCCGCCGCAGGAGATCAGGCAGCTGGCCGCGGATGCTGCGGCCGAGGCCATGGACCGGGCCCGCCGAACCGCCCGCCGGCACAGCTGAAAGGGCCGCGCCATCGTGCACATGCGATGGCGCGGCCCCTTCGTCTACGGCTTCCCGACACGGATCAGGCACACATCAGGCAGTCGCATCCGCCTCCAGCGCGGCCACAGCCTCCGCGGCCTCCCGGGCCTTCTTCGCCGCCTTCTCCAGCTTGGCCTTCGCCTTGGACAGCTGCTTTGCGCGGCGCTTGTGCATCTTCTTCGAGACCTCGTCCAGGCGGTCCGGGAAGAGGTGCCCGTACGTGTCCAGGGTCAGCGTCGCGGACTTGTGGCCCAGCATCGTCTGCACGACGTTGACGTCCGCCCCGCTGGCGATGGCGAGCGAGGCCGCCGTGTGCCGCAGCTTGTGCGGGGTGACCTTGAGGTGTCCCAGCCCGGCCTTGACGACCGCCGGCGTGAAGAACCGCTGTCGGAAGTTGCGAGCGCGTAGTGGGCCGCCCTGGGGAGCGGTGAAGAGCAACTCCTCGTCTCCCCGCCCTTGGACGTGAGGCTTCAGTTCCTCGGCCAGGAATCGCGGGATCGGCACCGACCGGCGCTCGTGGTTCTTGGGGGTGTCGAGGTACAGCTTGCCGTTGTCCTCGGCGTACGCCTCGACGATGTGGGCGCGGCAGGCAACGAGGTCCACCCGTCCCACCTTCAACGCGGACGCCTCGCCCCAACGCAGACCCGTGTAGGCCAGCAGCAGGATGAACACCCGGTAGGCGCCTGACGCGTTGGCCAGCGCCTCGACCTGTATGTCGTCGAGGTAGACGTGGTCGGCGGGTACCGCCTTGGGCAAAGGCACGCCGGCAGCCGGGTTGGTGGCCAGACGGCGTGCCTGGACCGCGTATCCGAGGACACGGCTGAGTACGACGTACGCCTTGCGGACCGAGCGAGGGCTGAGCTTCCTGCCGCCCGTGGCCTCGCCGGACAGCATGTCGGCCAGCCACTCCGCGATGTCCTCGAAGCGAACGCGGTCCAATGGAGTGGTGCCCCACCGAGGAATCACGTGGACGTCGAGAACACCGCGGTATCGGCTTCGCGTTGAGCGCTTGAGATGGATCTGCGCGGCCAGCCATGACTCGGCCACCTCCGCGAACTTCACGCGCGCCGCGGCCGGGTCACGGTAGGAGCCGTCATTGAGACGGGACTCCATCCCCGTCCGCTCCGCCTCGGCGTCGACCTTCCGGGCCAGCGTCTTCATCTTCGGCTTGCCGTCGGGGTCGTACCAGCGCACGCGGTAGCGCCCGGGAAGGGTGCGGCCGTTCCGCCTGGCCTCTGCCACGGCCCGCACATACGCCGTGTGCCCGATGCGGTCCTCTATCCAGACTCGCGCCATCAGTACCCCCTCCGGTGGCCGCCCGCCTCAAGCGGGAGTGGCGGGAGCAGGGCTGCGGGCGGCAGGCCGAGCGCCACCGCGATGGCGACGAGATCATCCACGTCGCAACGGCGTCGGGCGCGTTCGGTCCGACTGACGGCGATGTTCGTGAGGGCACGCCCCTGTGCCGTGCACAGGGAGGCAAGGTCGTACTGGGTCATTCCTTGCGCCACTCGAAGGCGCTCAATGGCGCGAGCGGTATGGAGGCCGATGGGGCCAATTTCGACAGGTCGGGTAGCCATGACATTTAGCTGTAGCTTGCACCCGAGCCTTATGGCAAGAGTTGGTTCTTAAAGGCTACAGAAGTCGTTGGGGCGCGATGGTGGACGACGTGGCGTTTATATCGCCCGAAAACTACACTCGGCGGCTATTTCCCGAAGAGGGTCGTGTTCACTTCCCCTCGCGTTGACGGTTCGGGCGTTTTGAGGCGACATCTGGCGTTCCCCTCACCGTCTGCACCCTCTCATCAGGTCCACTGGCTGGATGCTCGCCGGCCTGCGGCGACGGACACCACAGTTCTCGGAGTGGTTCCTCCCGGGCTCCATCGCAAGGACGCAGTGCCAGCGATTTCGGCAACCGCCGATCCGCCTCTACCGTTATCGCCTCCCCGGCCACACCGAGAGAATTACTGGAGAGAACTAGAACCAACTCTGGACTTCTTCACGCATGGTGTGGCTGTGTTGTCCAGACACGCTGTCCAAAACCGAAAAGGAGCCCGGTGCCGAATAACTCTCTCCGCAGCGCCAATACCCCCGCCTCCGTCGACGCCGCCCGGCGCGGCCCGCTGGCCACTCCAGCCGAGGTCTCCGACTACCTCGGGGTGCCCGTGAAGACGCTCTACCAGTGGAAGTACCGGGGCATCGGCCCCAACGTGCACAAGGTGGGTCGCCACCTGCGCTACCGCTGGGACGAGGTGGACTCCTGGGTGAACGCCCAGTCCACATACGACCTCGCGGTCTGACGCAGCCCCACGGCGGGACCGACGAGACGGCCCCCGACCAGCCGCCGCGAGCCGCGCAGGCCCCGCCCCGTCGCTACTCCTGAACGATCGACCGGTGGGCCGGGCCCTGCCCGCCCGGCCCACCGGAGAGGAACGCCTGTGGACGAATCCCTGTCTCCCACCACCCCCACCGCATCCTCGGTGCCCACCCAGCTGCCCGTCGCAGCACCACGTCAGGACCCCGCCACCCAAACCTCCACCGCCGAGGCCGGGGAACCGACACAGGAAGGCGCGCAGCTGCTCGACGAGCTACGGGAAGCCATCGCGCGGTACGTGGTCCTGCCCAGCGGCGAGGCGTTGACCGCCGTGACGCTGTGGGTGGCGGCGACGCACATCCAGCCGGCGCTGCAGCACGCGCCACGCCTCGCGGTCGTCGGGCCGGCGAAGCGGTGTGGCAAGTCCCGCCTGCTGGATGTGACCACGGAGACGGTGCGCGAGCCGCTGATCACCGTGAACACCAGCCCGGCGGTGGTTTTCCGCGCCATCGGTGACGACCCGCCCACCCTGCTGGTGGACGAGGCCGACACCATCTTCGGCAGCATCAAGGCCGCCGAGAAGAACGAGGAACTGCGCGGCCTGCTCAACGCCGGCCACCAGCGCAACCGGCCCGCCCTGAGGATCTCCGGCCCGGAGCACAAGCCACAGGCGTTCCCCACCTTCGCCATGGCCGCGCTCGCCGGCATCGGCGACCTGCCGGACACGATCATGGACCGGTCGGTGGTGATCCGTATGCAGCGCCGCAAGGACGGGGAACGGGTGGAGCAGTTCCGCTCCCGCCGGGACATCCCCGCCCTGCACGCCCTGCGTGACCGGCTGACCGCCTGGCTGCGCCCGCTGATGGACACCGCAGCGGACCTGGTGCCGCCGATGCCCGTGCAGGACCGCGCGGCGGACACCTGGGAACCGCTCGTGATCGTCGCCGACCTCGCCGGCGGCCCCTGGCCCGAGCGTGCCCGTACCGCCTGCGCCGCCATGTGCGCGGCCGAGGCGGGCAAGGACGACGAGTCCAATCTGAAGACGCGTCTGCTGCAGGACATCCGCCGGGCCTTCGCACGCTGCGGAGACCCGGCCATCATGCGCACCCGAGACCTGCTGGACGAACTCCTCAAGGACCAGGAGGCTCCGTGGGCCGAGTACGGCACCACGGGCCTGAGCCCACGCCACCTGGGCATCCTCCTGGAGGACTTCGGCATCAAGGCGGCCACCCATCGCTTCGAGGGCGGTCGGCAGGCCAAGGGCTTCGCTCGCCTCCGCTTCGTCGACGCGTGGGCGCGCTACTGCCCCGAGGACCCGAAGGCCGACAGCGACGACAAGGGCACCGTCCACGCGCCCGGCCCGCACCCGTAAAGACTCGTCGCACTCGTCGCATCGCAGGTCAGCCCCGTGACGGGTGGCGTCGCTGTGACGAGTCCACCCGTACCACGACGGCCTCCCGTACCTGCCTGACCAGGCATGCGACGGGTGCGACGAGTCACCACCCCTCCCACACCGCCATGTGGCCATGTCACCCGCACACCGCCCGGAGTACACCGCTTGCCCTCTCGCACCACCCCGGCCCCCGTGCCCGCACTGACCGCTGCGATCCGTCTCGGAGTCGGCCTCGTCGGCACGATCGGCTTCGCCCTCTCCTACGACGCCCTGCGGCAGATGGCAGTCGCCATCCACGTCCGGGGAGTGCTCACGTACGCCTTCCCGCTCGTGATCGACGGATTCATCGCCATCGGCGTCGCCGCGTTGCTCATCCTGCGCGCCGCCCCGTGGCGCTCCCGGCTGTACGTCTGGGCACTGGTCGGCCTCGCCACAATCACCAGCATCTGGGCGAACGCCCTGCACGCCGTCCGCCTCAATCAGCAAGCCCAGACGACCGGGCTCCACCTGGACGACGCCACCGTCGGCGCCCTGTCCGCCATCGCCCCACTCGCCCTCGCCGGCGCCGTCCACCTCGACCTCGTCATCCGCCGCCACCCCAGCCACGCCCAGGAGGCCACCGCCACAAAGAGCCACAACGTTTCCGGCCACAGCCACAACGGCACCGAGAACGTCAATCCGTCCGCCCCTGCCGAAGTCCGCACCGGCGTCTCGGAGACTGCAGAGAGCGTGCCCGATGTGGCCGAGCATCCGGATGCGGCGGGGGAGACGGTCAAGCTGCCGCAGGGCCGGAAGCCGTTGGCCAAGGCAGAGGGCGACGAGAGCGGAGCCACCTTCGACCAACTCCTCGCCGTCGCCCGCACCGCATCACTGGGACGCGGAGAACGCGCTTCGCGCCGCAACATCGAGGCGGCCATACGAGCCGCCGGACATCCCATCGGCAAGGACCGCCTGACCCAGCTCAAGGACCGAGTCCAGGCCGAACTCGACCAGGTCGCCCGTCAGCGGCAGACCGAGCCCGACAAGACACCATCCGGCGCTCTCTAGAGGTCTCGCAGCCGCGCACACCGCCCTCGCCCCGCCCTCCCACCACTCAACGCCGCACGGAGAACCACTCAATGAACGACCCGGCTCCCGAACTCCCGACCAGCCGATACGGAGTGACCACCACGGTCACCCAGCCAGCAAGGTATGCCGTTGGACCGTCCAAGGGCCGGTCCAACGGGAGCGCCTCCGCCCCGGGGGTGGCGGAGGCCCTCGGGCGCCAGGGGACGCCCGAGGAGGAGCCGCGCACCGCCGCTGCGGCCGTCGGGCTGTCACGCGCCGCCGAAGCCGCCGCCCTGCACCGCATCGCCCGCCGCCGCAAGCGCAAACACACCCAGCGCAAGGAGCGCGTCGACGTGCGCTACAGCGTCGACGAGAAGTCGGCGATCCTGCGCAAAGCCCGGTCACTGAACATCGCCGGTGCCCACTACGTCGGCGCCGTCGTCATGGCCCACATCCACGGCGACCTCGCCCTGCCCGGCCAGCGCGCACCGCTCGACGACTACATCGACGAACTGACCGCCCTGCGCGAGCAGGTCGCCAGGATCGGCAGCAACATCAACCAGATCGCAAGGAAGGTCAACTCCGGCGGCCTTCCACACCCTGGGGACACCGCCGCCCTTGCCCAGGCAGAGCGCACCCTGGCCACTGTCCGCGCCGCCGTCGGCGAGATCGCGGCAGCAGCCAACCAGGCCCTCTCCCAGAAGGCCGTACGGTGATCGCAAAGATCAGCAGTGGCAAGGACACTGCCGGCCTGATCCGCTACCTGTTCGACACCGAGAAGGCCAAGGACCACACCGACCCGCACCTTGTGGCCTCCTGGGACGGCTTCGCCCCCGATCCCGGCCGCAGCACCGACTTCGCTGACACAAAGAAGCTTCTCGTGGCCGACCTCGACCTGCGCGTCAAGCAAGCCCGCCGACTGGGCCGCGCGCCCGACCGGCACGTGTGGCACTGCTCTCTCCGCGCTGCCACAACCGACCGCCACCTCGGCGACGAGGAATGGGCCGACATCGCCCGCCGCATCGTGGCGGCCACCGGCATCGCGCCACAAGGCGACCCGGACGGCTGCCGCTGGGTCGCCGTCCGCCACGCACCCGACCACATCCACATCGCCGCCACCAAGGTCCGCGGCGACCTGAGCACTGCACGCCACTGGAACGACTACCTCACCGCCGACCGCGAACTCGCGAAGATCGAGAAGGAGTACGGCCTCCACCGGGTGGCACGCGGTGACCGTACCGCCGCCAAGCGGCCCACCCGAGCCGAGCTGGAAAAGGCCCGCCGAGCCGGCCAGGAGAAGGCCACCCGCGAACGGCTGCGCACCACCGTGCGCACCGCCGTGGCCGCCACCTCCAGCATGGAGGAGTTCGTTCACCTGCTCAGCCACCTCAACGGCGTGCTCGTAGAAGTCGTGTACTTCCCCTCCGGCGATGTACGCGGCTACAAGATCGCGGCCGAAGACACCACCACCGCCGGCAAGGACCCCGTCTGGTTCTCCGGGTCCGAACTCGCCCCGGACCTGTCCTTCCCCAAGATCCGACAGCGCCTGGAGGCCATCGACCGGCAGCCCGCCGACCAGCAGGGCCGGCGCAGGCCCAACCCCTGGCACCAGGCCACCGCCGCCGCCGAACGCATACCCCACCACCTCGACCAGGACGACGACCAAGCCTCCCAAGCACACCTCGCCGCCTTCGGCGAAGCCCTCGACGCCCTACCTCTCCTCACGCACCAGACCCTGAGAACCCAACTACGGGAAGCAGCCACGGCGTTCGAGCGCGCCACGCGCTCCCGCATCGGGGCTGAACACCACCACACTCGCGCTCTGCGCGGCGCCGTGCGGGCGATGGCCCGCGAGCCCGCCCCCAAGGACAGCGCCATCCTGGCGATGTTCCTGGACGCCGCGATCCTCGTCGCGATCGCCGCCTCCCGTTGGCACGAGCTGCGCCACCACGACCAGCAAGTCGCCGCCGCCCAAGAAACCCTGCACCACCTCCAAGCCGCCTACGACCAAGCCTCGGCCGAGCCCCTGGCCGCCCTCGCAAGCCGTCGGCCGCCTCGGCAGGCCGTGGATCGGCACATCCGACAACTACGCCAGGTAGTACCCAAGCACGTCGATCAGATCATCGAAGACCCCGCCTTCGACGCCCTCACCACCGCCCTCGCCAAGGCGGAGGCCGCTGGCCACAACGCGTCCACCGTCCTCACCGAGGCGCTCACCCAGCGCACCCTGGACGACGCCCACAGCCCCGCACGAGCACTGACCTGGCGCATCCACCGTCTCGCCGACAGACACGTACCAGGCCCACGCACGCAGGCAGTAACCCGTGCGCATCACATCGCAGTGCCTTCCACGGCTCCGCGACCGGAGCAGTCTCGGGCTCGGCGGCACTGATCACCTCTGTGCTGGGCCCCCACCATCCGAAGTGGGTGACTGGGGTTTGCGGTGCTTGCCGGTGCCGGAGCCGAGCGGCTTCGGCACCGGCCCGGTCGGCGTCGGCTCATTGACCTCGGAACGCAGGAGGGCCTTGGCCTCCGCCAGGTTGGCGACGAAGCCGTACGGCTCCCACCTGTGTCCGTTCCAGCGCTCGATGGCTCGGGGTGCATCCGGGTTCAGATGGGATGCCTTGGGGCCATCGCCGGAGACGACAGGTACGGCGCGGAGTCGGCCGATCTTCGAGTCACGGCGTTCCGCCCAGTCCTTCAGCGGCTCGTCGTCCATCCTGCGTTCCTCGCGTCGGCGGTGGTGGCTGTGTCAGGAGGGTAGCCGCCACTGCGGACCGCTCGGGTTTCCGAGCCAGACGACCTGTCCGTCGCGGGAGACGGTCACTCCGAACGCGGCGGTGCTCGGCGCGCCGTGCTCCTCCCAGGTGGCGATGGCCGACTCGATCACGTCCCAGAGACGCCGGGGGCCGCCCTGCCGGACCTCCCAGCCGCTGTCGGCAGCGGTGAGTACGGCGAAGGAATCGGTGACGCTGTCCAGTACGAACGTGCTGAGCGGGCTGCCTTCGACCGCCATGGAGAAGAATCGGGCGTCCGGTGCGGCGAGTTGTGCCATGAACGCCGGCCCGGAGTCGGTAAGTGCCTCCGGTCCGTACGCGGCCTTCCGCTTCGTTCCGTCGGCAGGTCCCGGGACCATGCCGAGGCTCTCCGGCGCATCCTGCTGGCGGGCGATCATGAAGCTTGGGTCGTCCTCGCTGAACCAGCCGCTCGCGCTGTTGCCAGCGGCGATGAGTTTGACCAGGCCAAGCGAGCGCATCCAACCGCGCAAGGTGGTGAGGATAACGCCGCCCGGCCGTACCTGTTCCAGCCAGGAGGGTGGGATGTTGCGGAAGCCGCAGGTGGCGATCAGCCGGTCGTAAGGCGCTCCATCCGGGTGGCCGACGCGGCCGTCCCCCACCAGCAGGTGAGGGCTGTAGTCGGCACTGGCGAGAGCCTCACGGGCGCGTCGGGCCACGCCCTCGTCCGTCTCGATCGAGGTCACTCTGCCGCTGTCGAGCCGGTGGCACAGCAGGGCCGTCGAGTAACCAGTACCCGTGCCGATCTCCAGCACGTTCATGCCGTCGTGCACGTCCAGGTCTTCGAGCATCCGGACGACGAGGCTGGGCAGGGTCGATGACGAGGTCGGGGCCGCGTTGCTGATCGGCTTCGGGTCGGTCCAGTCGATGTCGTGGCCGTCGAACTGGGTCATCCATGTCTCGTCGGTGTAGACGAGCCGGAGCCACTCGTCCTGGTCGACAGTCTCCGGCGTCACGGGCTCCCAAGTGGTTACGCCAGGTGCGTCGCTCTCCCGGTAGAAGCGCGGGACGAACACGTGGCGAGGCACCGCTTCAACGGCGGCTCGCCACTGTGGCGACCGCAGCCGGCCGTCCTCCTCCAGCTGGCGGGCGAGCCGAAGCCGTAGATCGGCAGCGGCCGTCTCGATATCGGGCTCACTGGCCATGGACACCTCCTTCCAGGAGGTCGGCGAGTGCGGCGGTCATTGGCAGACCGGTGGGCGGCTCCATCCATGCCCACTGCCCGGAAGGATTGCACTCGATGAAGATCCACTCACCCGAGTCGGTCAAGGCGAAGTCGAACGCCCCGAAGACGAGCCCGAAGTGCTTCAGGTAGGCGTGCATCGACTGCTCCACCGCGGGCGGGGCCGCAAGCGGCGTGTACGTGTGAGTGCTGTAGTCAGTCCGCCAGTCGAGGAGACCGGAGTCGATCTGCACGGCGAAGATCTGCTCGCCGATCACCGTGGCCCGGATGTCGGCGACCTTGTCCACGCGCTTCTGGAAGAGGTGCATGGTGCCGGTCACGGAGTTATCGATCTCGTCGGCACTCACTTCGGTCACCGGGACGGTCTGGGCCTGGCCGTCGACCAGGTAGAGCGGCACCGAGATCGGCTTGAAGATGGCCGGGCCGTACTCCTTGATGAAAGCCCGTGCGTCGTCCGGGACGTTGGTGATGACCGTAGGCGGCACCTTGAAGCCTGCCGCCGCCGCTGCCGCGAGGCCGGCGGGCTTGTACTCGGCGTCGCCGATGCGGTTGGGGTGGTTGACGTAGAGGCAGCCGGGCAGGGAGGTCAGGATGCCGCCGAGCCCGTAGCGAGCTTGGGCCACGGCAAACCGCGCATCCTGCTGGTCGAGGTGAGGGAAGGCGAATCCGGAGGGGCGCCGGTAGTACATGGAACGGACGGCGCCCAATTCGGCATGTCGGCTCGGGGTCTGCACGCTTCCCCGCCAGCCGTCAGTGTCGCCGCCGATGGCGGCCGAGCACGACAGGGTGGCTGGGAAGTCACCGGAGTCGAACCGCACGACCGGGACACCCCGGTCGTGCAGCTCGGCAATCACGAAGTCCGCGGTCGGGTCGTCAAGGTTGGTGACGACCAGGACCGGACGCTCGTCGTTCGTCACCACAGTCACTGGTCGGTGTCGTTGCCCGTATCGCTGTCCGGGGAGTCGCTGTTGCGGTCCCCCTGGCCGGTGGTGCCGGTCTTGGGGTTCGTACCGGAAGATGTGCCGTGGCCGGGAGACATGGTGGGCGCCCCGGAGGCGTCGAAGTACCGGGCGGTCTGCGTCGCCGGGTCCAACTTCACCGTCGCGTAACCGAAGTCCTCGACGGGCGCGTACGGGGCGATCCGGCGCAGGCCCCATGGGACGGCGGTCAGGTGTCCCTGCGGCAGCGGGCTGCCCGTGGGAAAGCGATCCATGTGGTTGAACACAATCTTCCTTTCGGTGGTGGAAGTACCTGTGTGCTGACTGTCTTGCTTGCCCGCCGACCACCTGCGGCTTTCATGTGCCCAGCGGGAGCGGTAGTGCCGGTCGGCGCCATACGGGATCAGACCGGCGCGAGAACTTGCCGTCGAAGGCCCTCAAGCACACGCGTGAGCAGGGCTACTTCCGGCTCCCTGGCCTCGACGGCGGCTCGGCCCTCGGCGTACCAGCGGCCGAGATGCCGCTGCCATGCGTTGTCCGCTCGAACGACCTCGGCGCGTATCTCCCCGAGCGCCAGGTCGGACTCCATATGCAACTGGAGGAGATCGGCCGGTGTGATGCGCAGCGGCTCGGCGAACATCGACGAATCGCAATCGTCTGCCAGCTGGAGGGGCCCGAGTGTGACTTCCACGCAGGCGTCCGGGGCCGGATCGTCCACCAGCTCGTCTGCCCGCATCAGCCGTAAGGAAATGCGGGGCCTCAACATGCGACCGGTGCTTCGGCGCCCGGCACTTCCAGCTCGGCCCACACGACCTTGCCCCAGCGCTTACGTTCGTAACCCCATCTCCAGCTGAGGGCTTCGACCAGGAGCAGGCCGCGCCCTCCCTCCGAGTCGTCATCGAGGTTGCCCGGCTCGGGAGTGTCCCGGCAGCTGTCGGCGACACCGATGCGCACCACGCGCTCGGCCGGCCGCGTGACCCGGACCCGGACGACACGGCACCGCGTATGACGGACCACGTTGTTGACCAGCTCGGCGACGACCTGGGAACCGTCCCCAGCCAACTCACCTATGCCCCAGGTATTCAGAGCAGCGGAGACGAGCAGACGGGCCCGGCGAGCGGATTCCGGCTCACACGGCATCGTCTCGGTGTACCCGGGCGCGCCGGTCGCAGTAGGTCGAGCTGCGGTCATGGTCACGAGAACATCCCTCCGAGGATGGGACGCCCGCCCCGCCGACGGGGTGACGACGGAACGGGCTCTTCTCCATGCCGCCGAGAGGAAAGGGGAATCGGAACCTCCCGACGGGCGATGACCAGTCAACGACCCGGAAGGGGACGGGAACAGGAAAGGTCGCTCCCTCGCCGGTCGCCTCGAACCGGAAGACTTTGCGGTCCCGTGATCTGAGGGCTGGTTCGCTCGATGCTGTCGGTCTACCGTTGGTGACATGGCAGCGAACGCCATCCTCAAGAGCCGGATGGACGAACTCGGTCTCACGCAGGAGGAATTAGCAGGCCGGATGAACATCGCACTCGCGGACATCACCGGCCGACCCGGCGACGTCTCCGCCCGAACGGTGCGCAACCTGCTGAACGGAACCTCGCGCCGGCCCATCGGACGCACATGCGCCGCTCTGGAACGGGTGTTCGGCTGTCCGGTCGAGGACTTAGGGTTCAGCGCACCACGCACCATGCACCACCCGCAGGAGGAGGACCCCGTGCGGCGTCGCACCTTCATCGCCTCGGCCACCGGGACGGCAGCCGCAGCCGTCCCCTTGGTGGCACAGCGCCGCGCCGTCGGCATGTCGGACGTGGCACGCGCCGCCGCCGGAATGAACGCACTCGTCGAAGCCGACGACCGCCAAGGCGGTCACTCCGAACTGGAAAGGGCAGCCGCCGCGGGCCGCGACGGCGTCCTGGAGCTGCAACAGCGCAACGCCAGTGAACGCGTCCGCCGCGCCCTGTATGCACTGGCTGCCGAGTACACCACCATCGCCGCCTGGTCCTGCATCGACGCCCGCAACCTCGACCAGGCGCAGAATTACCTGAACGAATCCGCGACCTACGCCGGCCTCTCCCAAGACGGCCCCACCGAGATGCGGGTATGGGTCAACCTGTCCATGCTCGCCTACCAGCGGCACAACTGGCCCGAAGCACTCGCGGCGGCACAGGCGGCACAAGCCTCCTACGCAGCTCGCCGGGACCCCTTCTTCGACTCACTGGGCCGGGTCCGCGCCGCCCTCGCATACGCGGCCCTCGGGGACGGGCGGGCCGGCCTGCGGTCCCTGGGATCTGCCCAGGACACCTACGCCAAGACGGCGGAGCGCGAACGCCCTCGCTGGACGGCCTTTTACGGCCAGGCCGAACTCGACCACCTCGCCGCCATCGTGCAATTCAACAGCGGACGCCCCGCCCACGCCGAGGCCATGGCCCACCGCGCCCTGGCCAAGATCCCGGCAGCTTTCCGGCGCAACAAGGCCCTCGCCACCGCGCAGCTCGCCCTCGCTCAGCTCCACCAAGGCGACGCCGAGCAGGCCACGGTCACCGCCTCCGACGTCTTCACGATCATGGACGGCGATCCCCTGCCGGGCCGCATGCGCACGCTCATCGGCGACTTCCACCGGGGCCTGTTCGTCCGGGCTCCCTCCACCGCCTACGCACGAGACTGGGCAGACCGCATGCGCACCGAATGGAGTCGAGCGTGACCGACCTGCGTCACTTCCAGCACGGAAACCTCCCCGAGGGTTTCCGTCAGATGCTCATCGACGTACACGCCGACGCCTATGCCGACCAGATGGACGACCCTTTCCACCAACGCTTCGCCTGGTTCGCCGACCATTGGTCCGGCATGGACGGCTTCTCCTGTGTCGTCGCCTACGACGGAGAAGAACCGACCGGCTTCGCCTACGGCGCTCCGCTCTCACCCGGCCGCGAATGGTGGCGCTCCACCGGATACCGGCCGAACAACGGCTACTCCTCCACATACGCCGTGTCTGAGGTCATGGTGCGCCCCCACTGGCGCAAGCAGGGAATCTCTGAACGACTCCACGAAGCGCTCCTGAAGGAGCGAACGGAGGACCTCGCTGTACTCCTGGTCGACGTGACCCACCCCAAGGTGCAGGCGCTCTACGAGTCGTGGGGGTACGCCAAGGCCGGCGAGCAGCAACCGTTCGCAGACTCACCGGTGTACGCCGTCATGGTCAAGCAACTCCGAGCCTGACGCAGAAACCCGGGGAGACGCGTTCGGCGCCCCAACTACTGGCGTACGCCCAAGCACACCGTCACCTGGCAGGCTGCCTGAGCCGAGCGGCAGGCACGGGCAGCGCCTTCAGTCCCGATGGCGCTCCCTTCCGTCGTCGGCACCCAGCAGATGGGACGGCCCAGCCAAGCTGGTCGGCCGGGCCAGTAGACGGGCAGCAGTTTCTTCCACGCGCCCAGGCTCATGTCGGCTCCAGCAATTCCCCACCGGCGAATGCGGAAGGGCCACAATTGGACCATGTCGCAACGAGATGATCTGCTGCAGGAAATCCGTACGCTTTCCGAGGCGGAGGCCGTTCGGGCGCTGACGGCACTGGTGGAGGATCGCGGGCTCATTTCCTCAGCCAACGACATGCCCGTGACGGACGACGAGTTGAGAGTCGCCGTAGACACAGAGGAGACGGCGGAGTACCTGCAGTCGATCAGCTCTTCGGTCGGCGAGGGCGACTTGGCGCGCCTCGCGCTGGAGTACGCAGCAGTGCACGAGGACTTGGCGGACGTGGTCGTTGAGGCCGTCGAGTACGCAGGGTCGCCGAGCGACCGTTTCGACCCTGTGTCCCTCTCCGTCGGTGTTCTGGTCGTCACGCTCCTCCAGACGGAGGTCATGGTCAAGCGGGATGCGCGCGGCAGATGGAGCCTAACCGTGCACAAGCGAGCCCTGCGGGACTCCACACTGAGTCGTCTGCTGACAGCGCTCCTGTCCCACCTCACCAACGGCAAGTAGTGGGAAGCCGGGGATGACGGTTTCGGTGAGGGTGCCCTACTCGTGGCAATGCGAGGAGTGTGACAGGGAGTGCCGGGTCCCGGTGTGGCACATCGTCGACGGCCGTGAGCGTGCCGACGTCCTCGGAAGCCCTGGCGCTCCGGATGCTTTCGGCCCCGGCGTGTGGTGGGTGGACTGTCCTGGCTGTGGCACCCGGACGTACATCGAGGCGCCGCTGTTGGTCCTACGCCCGGGGGTGACGCCACCAGCGCTGTACGCGACTTCCATGGCGGAGCTCCAGCAGGATGGGCCGCTGGGAGCAGCTGTTCTGGTTGACCAGGCCGAGCGCGCCGGGGCGTTCCGCAGCGACTGCTTTGCCGGGCAGGTGATCCCACTGCCCCGCAGACTGTTGCCGTTCGCCCTGACCCGCGACGTTGACCGGGACCTGGTGGATCCCGAGAGAGCATGCCAGGAGCTGGTGTCGTACGGGGCGCCGACGGTTGCCAACTACCGATTCTTCCTGGAGTGCGTGGCGGAGGACCAGGACGAAGAGCAGGTCAGGAATCTGTTGCGGGCGATCACGGGAAGCCCGCCAGACCAGCTCGCTGACCTGGTTCGCGCCCACCCTGAGCTCACCGGCGACACCCGGGTGCGCGACGCTGGGATGGAGGAGCTGCGCTCGGCGGCCGGCACCCCGGTGGAGGCTGCGCTCCGCATCCGCCAGGAGCTGCTGGACGGCTTGTGCGGCGGCCGAGTGACACTGGGTGTGGCGGTGGACCGCTACTTCGCGTCTTTGGCCGCCTTCGGTGACGACCTGCTGGCCCGGTTGCACGCGATGTACGTCGAGGTGCGTACCAGCGACAGCCTGGAGGTGATCCCGCTGGCCCGCGACGCGCTGGAGCTCGCCGGGCAGTTGGGCGAGGAGGAGGTGGAGACGGAACTCGCTGCCCGACTCGGCGAACGTTTGGTGGTCGCCGTACGCACCGGGCTGGATGCCGATCTGTCCGAGGCGCTGCGCGTGCTGCAACGCGCTCTGGTTCGGTTGCCCGAGGGCAGCCTGCAGTGGGTCGAGGTGGCGAACAACCTCGCTGCCGCCCAGCACCTTCGTGACGACGGCGACCGGCTGGAGTGCTGGGAGGCCGCCCGCGACCTACTCGCTCGCGCAGCCACTCTGGACCGCCGCTCCCACCCAGAGTTCTGGGCGCGGATCCAGACCAACTACGGGCTGCTGCTCGCCGAACGCCCGAGCGGCGACTCCACTGACCTCACCCTGGGCATCGGCCACGTCAGGGCAGGGCTGGAGGAACGGTCCCCCAAGCGCAGCCGAGTCGACTGGGCATACTCCATGCTCAACCTGGGACTGCTGCTGTATCGACGCGCCGAACCAGCAGACGTGCGGGAGGCGGAGCAGTGCTACCGGGACGCTCTGCGACACTTGCGCCCGAGTGATGACCCCGTGCTGTGGTCGCAACTGCAGTGCAACCTGGCCGACCTGTTGCTCTCCCACGAACCTGCGGACCCGCGCGGTGCCTGGGAAGCGGCTAACGCCGTGCTCGAGTTGGACTCCGAGCGCCCGGGCCTCCTCGACACCAGCCGAATCACCTGGCTCCTGGCCCAGGCCACCGACCTCCTCGACGGGCCAGGCAGCGTCGAGAGCGTGCGGCTGCGCCGCGCGGCCCTGGCTACTGCATCACCGCACGTCTCCCCATCCCTTCACCTCGCCATCGCCCGGGAAGTACTCAACGCCCTCGCCACGGCCGAGGACTGGGCCGGAGCTGCCGACGTCGCGTCGGACATGCTGACTGCCGTCCACGCGATGTACGACGCACAGGTCACCGCCGCCGGCCGCCGGAGCGTGCTCGCCCAGGCAACCGGGATCGCCCGCTGGGCTGCCTTCCTGCTGGCCCGTGCGGGACGCCCGGAACGCGCCATCGAAGCGATCGAACGAGGTCTGGCCTGCGAGCTGTCGGTGGTGGCCGGGCGAGGCGCGGTGGACCTGGAGGCGTTGAAGCGCGTCGACCCCACCATGGCCCGCCGCTACCAGCAGGCCCGCGAGCGGTACCGGGCCCTGGTAGCGGAAGCACCCGCAGCCTCACCCGGTGGCCCGTCCGTAGGAGCGGCGGACGTGCAGGCAGCGGTGGAACGCGCCATGCGCACGGTGATCGAGGAGATCCGCGCGATCCCTGGCTTCGAGGGCTTCCTGCGCACCACCGAGCTGATCGACATCGTGCGTGCCGCTGGCGGCACGCCGCTCGCATACCTGGTGAACGCTCCCTGGGGCAGTTACGTCCTTGTGATCCCCCGCAAGCCCGACACACCTGAAGCAAGCGGCGACATGCCCAGTGCGGCACCGGGGGCGCCCGCCGTACGGACCATCTTCGTCCCCGAGGTGAGCAGCACTTCGATCGTCCACCTCCTGGCCCTGGATCCGGACGATGCCGCCATAGGACTGCTCTTGGTACAGCAGGCTGGGGTCCTCAAGCGCCGCCGTCTGCTCCCGGCGGCCCTCGAACGCCTCCAGGGCCTCGCCCCGCTCCTGCGCCCCGTCGCCCGGCTCCTCGCGGAGGACCCGCAGCATGAGGTCGTCGTCGTGCCAACCGGTCTGCTGGGGCACGCGCCACTGAACGCCGTACCGTTCGGCCCAGGGACGGACGACGTATGCGACGCCATCGGGACGCTGATGCTCGCCCCGTCGGCGGGCGTGTACGCCGCCTCCCGTGCGGCGGCCGCGCGAACGCCGACTTCGGTGTCTCGGCTGGTCGCCGTCACCGACCCCGACGGTTCGCTCCCAGGCGCTCGGAGCGAGTACGCCGAGATTCGAGCGCTGTTCGAGCCATGGGGCGAGACCGTTTGCGCGGTGGGGACTGATGCCACCGTGAGCTGGTTGCTCGACCATCTCGGCGAGGCATCGCACCTCCATCTAAGCTGCCACGGGGGCGCGGACATCGTCAGTCGGGGCGCCTCATTGGCCCTCGCCGACGGCCCTCTTACCATGGACATGCTCATACAGCGTCAACTCCCGCGCTGCCGCGTCGTGGTGGCAAGCGCCTGCCAGTCGGGCCACTACGAGATCATCGAGGCACCCGACGAGTTCATCGGGCTCCCTGCGGGTTTTCTCCAGGCTGGAGCGGCCTGCGTGGTCGCCAGTCTGTGGCAGGTGGACGATGTGGCGACCGCCTTGCTGATGACGCGCCTGTACGAACTGCTCGCACCCACCGGTTCCACGCCTGGCGCACTCCCAGCACCCGCGCTGCGCCACTCGCGTACCTGGCTGCGCCACCTCACGTGGGATGACCTCGCGCGGTACACCGCCGCCCACCCACACCTGGCCGACCTGGCCCGGAGGTACGTCCGGCCTGCGAACGCCGTGGACGAGCGGCCTTTTGCCTCGCCCGTCCACTGGGCGGCGTTCACTGCGTGGGGAGTGTGAGCACGCGAAGACACGCGAGCCTGGCCCTCAGTGTCATCGCCCGCCGAATTGGGCTGACCGGACTCCAGCTGTACCTTCGCCTTCCAGGACGCCGCGCTACGTGCGTGCGCGATGCGTGAGCGGACGTTCCAGCACAGGACGTCACGAGCCGGATCGGGTACGACGCCGCAGGGCGCTGATCAGGCAGAGCAGCGCCCTGCGGCGGGGTGGAGCACGTCCCGGCAAGGATCAGATCCCGCTCCTAATGCGGGTGACGCAGGATGGAATCCTGCTGGAGGCTGCAGACGCGTCTAGCTACTGACCAGGGGATTCTCCCCCAGAACAGCAGCCTGCTCTGCCGTCAGGCCAACCCTGCGAACGGCCTCGCTCCCGAGCGGTTCCGAAGATTTCAGTTCCTCACGAGCGTGGGCAACTTCATGGCTCGACTGTCAGGGCGGACGCCCGGTTTGCGCTATAACCGGCCATCGTTCGTTGTGAGCTGCCCTCTCCGTTCGCATGCAATGGCACTTCACAGACGAGTAAGTGCCGGTATCTCTCGAACAGCCCCTCCTCGTCGCTTCCAGCATGGGCAGAAGCACCTGGCGAAGCCTGCGGGGGTACCTCCGCCAAACCATTCGGCACCTCCGCATCCAACCCTTGCGGCATGGGCGCGACATCAAAACTGTGAAACAGATCCGGTCATGTTGTGCAGAGCTCGTTGTTGGGCCCCTGGTCGAACCTCATCCTGGAACGTTCGTCAGCGGCCGAGAGGAGAACGGTGAAAGACCCGCGACGCCACGCGAGTGACCCCGTCGTCATCGGGCAAACAGCAGGGTTGGTCAACTTCCTGCGCGACATGGTCCACAGCAGCCATCAGCGACAGCGTGACGACCGCAGCCGTGAGCACCTCTGGCTGGCCAAGCTGCCGGACCCCGTCCGCAGGCCGGCACCGCGCCCTGACGGCCTGCTGCTGACGCTCGACCACGTGCCACAGAGTGCGCCGCCCGACCTGCCCGACTCGCTCGACGGCTGGGTGGAGCCGGCCCGCTGCCTGGATCCCGACGGAGGTGACCCGCCCCTAGCGGAGGAGGGGCCGGGGACCGAGCTGGTTCGCGTCACAGACGCGAAGGAGCGGCTGGCTAAGGAAGGCACCGTGCGTCGTGAAGAGGCCGGTGACGTCCTGCGGGCCTACGGAGCCTGGTTGGATCGCTGGCGCCGCTGGGCGGCGCGGGAGCGCAGCGAACGACCGCTTCGTGAGCTCTACGACCGGATGTACGCGTGGCACCAGAAACTGGCCCGGGAGGACGACCAGACGGAGCTCGTCCTCGGCATTGGTCTATTGACCTGGCTCGGCCCGGACGGGGACGTGGTGCACCGCCATCTGTTCACCCAGCGGGTGGAGACGTCGATCGACCGACGCACGGCGCGGCTGACGGTCAGGCTGTCGTCGGAAAGCGCCCTGCGTCTCGAGGACCAGGACTTCCTTGACAGCGACGACGGATGGGTACGCGAGCGCGGTGCTGCTCTCTCGGAAGAGATCGCCGCACGGGGGATGGATCCACTCGGGCCCGAGGCGCTGGAGCAGTTGGCGCAGTGGCAGGAGCGGGCGACCACCCGCCCCATGGGCTTCAGCGCGGCGTGGGAGCCGCCCCGCGCGCCTGAACCGGGGGCACGTCTCACCTACGCGCCTGCCCTGGTCATGCGCCCACGCAACCTCAACTCCCTCCTACGGTTCTATGACCAGATCGCGGAGGCGGTGGCCTCGGAAGGCCGGGCACCGCTCGGCCTGGCCCAGATGGCCATGACGATCGAGACCACCGACCGTTCCACCTGGGACGGGGACCAGAGGGTGCCGCTCTTCGGCGACGATCCGCTCTTCCCGGGCAAGACGAACGCTCAGCAGCGCAGTGTGCTGGGGCGCCTGGAGCAGGACACCGGTGTCGTGGTGCAGGGGCCACCGGGAACGGGCAAGACCCACACGATCGCCAACCTTGTCTCCGCGCTGCTCGCACAGGGTCAGCGGGTACTCGTCACCAGCGCCCGCGACCAGCCGCTCACCGTATTGCGGGACAAACTTCCCTCATCTGTACGTGACCTGTGCGTTCTGCTGCTCAGCTCCACTCGCCACAACGGCGAGGACGAACTGGGACGAACTATCAACGCGCTCACCGACCAGGTGGCCGCCAGTGATCCCGACGAACTGCGCGCCGTCATCCGCCGTCTCACCGGCGAACGGGACGAGGTGCGGGGACGCATCGAGACGCTCACGGAGCAGGTGATCTCGCTACGGGAGGCCGAGTACCGGCATCGGAGCGTGGCGCCGGGATACGCAGGAACGCTCGCCGAGATCGTGGAGCGGGTCCATGCCGGCGCCGACGAGTTCAGCTGGATCGGCCGTCTCCCGGACACCGCCGAGGAGGCCCCTCCGCTGACCTCCGAACAGGCCCACGAACTGCTCGTCCTGCTGCGTGACGGCGCTGGTGAACCGCGCGCCAGCGGCGCCCTCCCTAGACCTGACGAGCTTCCTACGCCCCGGCACATCGCGGACGTCTTCGCGGCCAGTCACCTCAGCGACGAGGGCCTGTCCGCGGAGGCTGTCGAGATCCGGAACATACTCGCCCACCTCGACGCGTCCGTGACCTCCGAACTGGCCTCGCTCCTCGATGCCTGCGCAACGGCCCTTCATCACCTCGGGGTGTCTGCCGACGCCACGCGCTGGGATCCCGGCTCCTGGATAACCCGGGCGCTGACGGACCAACTCTCCCGCTCCGACCTCGGGCTGTGGCAGCGTGTGTCAGCCGTCACCGACGACATTCGCAAGGTTGTGCAGGACGTGGATGCGCTGGGCCTGCGCCTGGTCACCGTGCCGGGCGGCCTGACTGCCCAGGAGGCAGCCCGACTGACAACCGCCGGCACGGCGCTCCGGGACCACCTGGCCGCGGGCAAGACCCTTCGGTCCCGGTTCCCGGGCAAGGCGCAGAAGAACGCCCGGGACCTGCTGGACTCCTGCACCGTCGACGGCCGTTCGCCGCAGACGGCCGAGGATCTGGACGCCGTGCTGACGCACCTCCGGGCGTATTCCGCGCTCGCTGGGGCGGCCACGCGCTGGCAGCAGGTGAACGCCGATCTCCCGCAGGGAGACGTGGAGGTTCGGCTGGCCGAACTGACCGAACGGGCAGCATGCCTTGATCACGTACAGACATTCGGCTCAGCCCGGGACAGCGTCGACGCGCTTCTCGTACGTCACGGTGTACGGCTGACGATCACCTCCTGCCTGGCATGGCAGGATTTCAACGCCGGGGTCGCCGCGCTCCGTGGCCGACGGGCCGCCGACGAGGCGATCACGCAGTTGGCCGCCTTGGACGAACTCCTGTGTACCCCCGTCAACGGCACGCAGCCGACTGCGGAGTCCATGGCCCTGGTACAGGCTCTCCGTGATCAGAACGTGGAGGCTTATGCCGAGGCTCTGGAGGCATTGGCTGCCGCGCACCGGCGAGAGCACCGCACACATCGGTGCACCGAGTTGCTGAACGCCCTGCGCGCCGGCCACTCCCTGCTCGCGGGCCGCCTCGTCGACAGCGCCGGTGATCACCTATGGGAGCAGCGGCTAGGCTCCCTGGAGCGGGCGTGGGAGTGGGCCAAGGCGTCGCACTTTCTGGAGACGCAGCGCACGCCCGGTTTGGAGCGCAAGCTCGAAGGTGACCTGAGCGAGCACGAAGACCGGCTGGAACAAGTGACCGGTGAGCTGGCTGCGGCTTGGGGCCGGTTGCACTGCCTGGAGCGGATGACGCAGGCACAACGCTCGGCACTCCAGGCGTACCGGACGCACATGGCGTCCCTCGGCAAGGGCAAGGGCAAGAACACGGGCCTCTTCAGAGCCGCAGCACGCGATGCGATGGCCGTGGCCCAGGACGCGGTGCCTGCGTGGGTCATGCCCATCCCCCAGGTCGCCGACATGGTGCAGGCGAGGCGGGACGCCTTCGACGTCGTCATCGTGGACGAGGCCAGCCAGGCGGGCATGGACGCGCTGTTCCTCCTATGGCTGGCTCCCCGCGTGATCGTCGTCGGCGACGACAAACAGTGCGCGCCCGCCCTCACGCGCAACGGCCGCCACCAGGCCATCCAGGACAAGCTGGCCGCCCATCTACCGGACATGCCCAGCCGGCTGCGCCAGCTCTACACGCCGCACACCAACCTGTACCAGCTGCTGTCCACCTTCTTTCCGCAGGTGATCCGCCTCGAAGAGCACTTCCGCTGTGTGCCCGAGATCATCAACTGGTCTTCCAGCACCTTCTACAACAACAAGCTCCTGCCCCTGCGTCAGTACGGCGCCGAACGGCTGGACCCGTTACGCACCCATTTCGTCGAGGGCGCCGTGGTCGTGGGCCGCGAGAGCCGTGTGCACAACCCCAAGGAGGCCGAGGCGATCATCGACTGCCTGGCCCGCCTGGCCGAGGACCCCGCCTACCAGGACAGGACCATGGGCGTGATCGTCCTCCAGGGCTTCGGGCAGATCAAGCTTCTGGAAACCCTCATCGAGCAGCGGCTGCCGGCCACCGTGCGCGAGCAGCACCGGATTCGCGTAGGCAACGCTGCCTCGTTCCAGGGCGACGAACGCCACGTCATCCTGCTGTCCATGGTCGTGACGGACCCGCCCCGAGCGGCGGGCGGGAACAAGAGCGAACAGCAGGCGTACAACGTCGCCGCCAGCCGGGCCCAGGATCAGATGTGGCTCTTCTACTCGGTCCCGCCGGACCGTCTCAAGCCGCACGACCTGCGGCTCAACCTTCTGACGTACATGGAGAACCCGCCCGCAGCACTGGAGGCGGTCGACGACATCGGACCAGTGCTGCCAGACGTCCGCAGGGCCCCCTTCGACTCACTCTTCGAACAGCAGGTGTACCTGGAGATCAAGGAGCGGGGCTACCACGTGATCCCGCAGTTCCCGGTCGGCAGCAAGCGCATCGACCTGGTGGTCGTCGGGGCTCGCGGCCGTCTCGCCGTCGAGTGCGACGGTGACGCCTTCCACCACGCCACTCGGCAGCAGATCGAGAATGACCAGCGGCGAGACCGCGAACTAAAACGAGTGGGCTGGGAGTTCTGGCGAGTACGGGAGAGCGAATTCCGCTTCGACCCCGATGCGGCACTCGATGGCCTGTGGCAGGAACTGGACCGCCAGGGGATCCGGCCCGCCAACTACACGCAGTCCGCTACAGCCGCCCAAACGGCCGGCTCCCACTCCGAGTGGAAGCCGCTCGACTTCTCCTCGGACGACGGACTCACCGATGACGAGGGCACAGGGGACAAACAGACCGACGACGACACCACGGAGTACGCCGCATGACGCACGAGGCTGTTCTGGGCCCGCTCGACGGCAACACCTTGAAGGAACTGGCTCGCATCATCTGCGGCGACGATCACCTCTACTACCGCAGGGGTTTCGAGATCGCCCAGTTCCTGGAGAACGCCGGCTGGCACAACGTGCCGGAGTACGACGGCGAGTATCGGGGCGAGTGGACACTTCAGCTGCTCATGGAACGTCGTAAGAGCCCCACCGAGCTGGAGAAGGTGCTCCTCAGACTCGCGGACGCTCGCGAGTACCTCGGAGAACCCGAGGTACTGCCGACCGTCGTCAGCGCGGTCAACAGCTTCCTCGTCCACGAAGGCTTCCGTTTGGAAAACCCCGGGGGCCGGCCCAGGATTGTCGTCTGCGACCCGGCCATGGCGCATCCGGGTCATCAGGCCCCGGTAGAGCTCAGGGCCACCATGGCCGAGATCATCCGTGAACCGCGGATGGCCGCGCTGCTTCAGCGCCGCCTGGACGAAGCCCGCACCTGCTTTTCCAACGGCGCTCACGTGGCAGCCATCATCATGTTGGGCAGTCTCCTCGAAGGCGTCCTACTTACCGTGATCGAGGAGCGCGACGGCTCTCTGCTGAACAACAAAGATCCGAATTTCATCGGCCTCAAGGCCCTCATCGACATCTGTCACAAGGCAGGTTGGATCGACGTCGATATGGAACGCTTCAGCCAGTCCGTTTGCCGGTACCGCAATTTCGTCCACCCACGGCGCGAGTTCCGCGAGGCGCACACTCCCGACCGCGACACTCTCACGGTGTCCTGGTACGTCGTGAACGGTGCCCTCAACGACCTCGCGGCCAGTCAGCCCAAAACCGACGCTTAGAGCCAGCACGTACGAGAGCCGCGGGCGTGCCTGCCGAGCCACGGCGCTCAGACCAGGCACGGCTGAACACGAGGGGGAGCAAATTGAAGATCACGTCAGAAGTACTGAGAGACCTTGCGGAGCCGTCGAACGTCTCAGTCCACTCGAACCAGGAGCTGGCAGGTGACGTGAGCGCCGCAGCGGCGGACGACGACAAGCAAAGAGAGGAGAAGGAACTCGATCGGCTGCGCCGGAAGCCTGGGCTCCGCCCCATACCGGCCAGTGATCTCGGCCGGCTCGTGCAGCTGACGCCTTGGGATGTGCTGCACTCCTTTGGACGGGCCATCACCCTGGCACGGCGCGGAGCCGGACGTGGCCTCGCCGAGCACTGGGGTTGCCTGAAGTACAACCAGGCTCTGACCGGGGACTCGCGCTCCTTCATGGCTCTGTCCACCGAGGGCAAGGAGACCGCGGACTACTACAAGGCACTTCAGTCTGGAGAACTCGGCACCGGTTTCGCGCTAGCTCTCGCTACACGACTCCTGAGCAGGCGCTATCCCAATCACTTTGTCTCGATCGTGCCGGCTGACACAGCTCTGCGCGCAGGGTGGGCCTTGACCAGCAGGGACTCCGGCCCGAAGTCGGGGTACCGATACCGCCCGCAGTTCTTCGCCGAGGTGTGGAGGCCCAGCGAGCCCTCTCGCGCCTTCCCGATTGCATGCAAGGGGAACCACAGCGGGCTCTCCGCCTCTCACATCCAGCTTGCCTCGGCCTCCGCCCACGTCGAGGCGCTGCACATCGGAGCGTGGGACGAGACACCGTGCCTGGTGTTCAGCACAGAACTCCCACTCGACGGTCCCCTGACAGTCCACACCCTGGAGGCGGACGGAGAAGGAGGTTGGCTGGACGCTCCGGCCCGCGTCCTTGACCACGCCTTGGAGGACGAGAACGTCTATCCCGGCATTCAGCCGCCCACGCAAGGCGACAAGCGCGCTGAGCCGGAACCCGGCTTTCACGTGAGTCCCGACCTCTACGGGTGGTTCCAGCACGCGCTCGCGCGCACAGCGGCAGCCGGTCTTACCGCCTTCGCCGGAGATGCAAGGGCGACCGCCCCATACCTGACGAAACGACAAGGGCAGCGGCACATCGCCGGCATTACGCACGCGGCAACAGACAGCGTCCAGGACGCACGGCACCGTTTCTTCGGCATCGACTTCGTCGGCACAGACCACGTCTTCCGGCTTAACAGGAAGCGAGTGGAGGCGTTCTCCGGTGTGGCGGAGGACCTCTTCCGCCATCTTGAGGAGGGCAGAGTGGAGCAGTACCGGCGGGAAATCTACGCGCGCCGGTCCAACTGGCCACGCGACAATTGGGCCCCACGCTGGAACGGCCCCGTCTCCATACATCCCGATGGTTCCGTGCTGGCTATGCGCCTACTGCGCGAGTGATCCACGCTGTACGTATGAAAGCGGGCGACTCTCGGAAGAAAGCCAACCGAAGGAAGAGTGCAGCATCCCGAACGCCGTGACTGCCCCTACGCAGCGGCAGAGTGGGTCTGCATCGTGCTCACCGAAACCGAGGCTCAACCTCCATGCCGCCAGATCAGTACCTGCGGAACGGATCTAGCCCACATGGGGCCGGGAACCTCGTGAACACGTCAGAACTACGGAGTGGCGTTTTCCCAGGCCAGGCACCTTACGGCCACCGTTTCCGCAGGTCACAGCCCTGCCCCGAGAAACTCCTAAAGCGGGTGTCGCAGGTTCGAATCCTGCCGGGGGCACAGAGAAAGGGCCAGCTCAGGAGGGTTTCCTCCGAGGCTGGCCCTTCGTCGTGTTCGAGTTCGTGCCACACGCGTGCCACTGCACCCGCACTTTCGCCTCGGGCTGTTCGCTACCTACAAACGAGAGACCGGCGAATCGCCCCAGCGCGCATGAAGCGTGCCGGATAGACTGCGCGAACTGGCCGGATCCGTCATCAAGGCGGCTCCGTAAGTTGTTGGATGGCCCGGAAGGGCGGGGTGTGGCTCAAGGCGGCTTGTCGAGTGTGGCTCGGCGACGCACCAGCGTCCTGTGGGCACTACTGCGCGACAACCGGGCATTCACCAGCACTCCCCCGGCCACGCAAGCGGCTTGACTCCGTCATTGAGACTCGCTCCGGGCCGCGCGCACAGCATGCAGCGGCTTGGTACCGCCCAAGGTGCAGGGCACGGCTGGTGGTCCACTCCCCGTGCTGATCTCAGCAGGTCCCAGTCACTCAGAGACAGCGTAGGACTCGAAATTCCAACCGCTCTTCACCAAGGCAGAATTCCATTTCCCTCGAACCGCCTGCGCCCACTCAGGAGAAACACTTTCAGCGTGAGAAATCAAGCCTGAAACGTGAGCAACAAGACCATGCAATGAGCTAAAACCTCGGTGATCACAATGCGCTCTGAGGCCAAATTTTTCTACACCACGCACATGATTGCTAATCCTCGTTCGAAAATCCCGAGAAAGTCTCACTTCGTCACCGTCAACAAGAAGCCCCAGAACCAGCTTCCTGCCCCCCGGCGGAATAATCCGCGTCTTTCTATGATGGACGATGAAGCCAATTCTTTCGATCTCACGAGTGAACTGACCAACGATCCCTTGAGCCTTATTCCGGGCAAAATCATCACCTGCCGAGATAATTAGATCGTCAGCGTAGCGTGTATAGACTAATCCGGCGCCAGTTGCGATACTCGACAAGCGGTGATCGAGTTCGCGCGCCACAAGGTTAGACAATGCCCCACTAGTCGGAGCACCTTGCGGGAGGAAGCCCAAGTAGGGCTTCCTGTAAGCACTAATTACTCTGTACTGACCCCAGTTGGCAATATAGCTTTGCAGCTCCAGATGGTTAACATGACCCGCGTATCGAGTGCAGACGCGCGAAAGCTCCAGCGACGGTAGAGGTTCATACCCAAGCCCTTCAAAGACCCGGAAGATCTGAGATTCCGTTACCGTCTCAAAGAAGTTATGGAAGTCCAGCTTAACTATCCACTTAGCCCCGAGATGCTTTCGCGCACAATCTAACACCGATCGGCCTGGGCGATACGCGTAGCTATGTGGGTGCGGCTGCACGTGGTTTAGGATATTACGGAGCACCCAGCGCTGAACGTGCATCAGCGAAGGCTCTGGTGTCGAAATAACTCGGGCCCGAGTGCTTGTCCTCTTTTTTATCTGGAAACTCAGGTAAGGGTCCCGATCTCGCGCGACAATCTCGCGCAAATAAGGATGTGAGACTCCTGTCCTGTGGGCCAGGTGCCCCAGAGTCAATACAGAGGCAAGGCCGCTATCCTCAACAGGTTGCGACTGCTCCAAGGCGTTATCAACTATCGACTTGGGCACGCTTCGCTCAAGTCCGACCGTCCTGTACTTGTGCGGGGAGTCAGTAATCATCTACCTCTGAGCTGCTAAGCAAGGACTACGCCTCTGGTGTGGCGAGGCGCGCCAAGGCTTCGCAGGGTAACGCGCCTCGCCACACCCCAGGCGTAGCGGACGCTTGCCCATAGCGCAGACCGAACGGCCTGCGCCGTGTACATCGGAGACAACTCCGACTGGGCCAGACCCAACGGATCTGGCGGATGCTAGACGCTACTGACTCCCCCTCAACTTGGTAGGGTAATAGGGTTTGTCACTGACCGTCAACTCTCGCGCAGGCTGCTTAGCAGGCGCCCTTCGCGCAGACCTCAACTCCGCCCAGCCGGCGTCGGTTAGCCTCCGCTCATCGTCGATGAGTCCCAGCGTTCTACCCACACCTAGCATCTGAGTTATGGCCCCGATAGGGACGCCAAAATGAACACTAAGCAAGTGCTCTCTGCGTTTGCCGATAGCTAGCGCTCCGAGTAGGACCAGAAGCTTCTTCAGGTCTGGGCTCTCATCGCTTAGACGACTATCTAGTTGCCGAGCCAAACGCTGTTGACCTATCTCCGCAGCAACCTGCTTAGCATCGATTTGCTGACTGTAACCAGCCAATTCGAGCGTTTGACGCGGATTCATCCTGCGCGCAGAGAAAAATGGCATCCAGGGGCTTCCATTAGGCCCCTTCTTCTGCCACAAAACGGCTGGCAAATTGTTCGGCACGGTGTGCGACATCACGCAAAGTCCGCGACTATCGTCCCGACCGTAAGCGTAATCCTTTTTCCAAGCATAGGATTGACAGAGTCGCTCGATTGATTCACGCTCTCTCGGAGCCCATCGCGCATTTGAGAAATCAAGTCCGAATTCTACCTGCGTAACAGAATCAAACAATCGTTCTTTTCTTATTTCCTGTGCGGCAAAGCTAGACACGGCAAAAGATATATAGTGAATGCGCAGCAGTCCGTAGGATCGCCAGCTACGGATAGTTGGGTTTCTCGCCCAACCTTTTCCGTGCCTAATAGCGAGACCCCCTGATCCCGAATAGTCATCAACAAGCAGTAGGTGCCTAAATTTCCCATCTCGCAACTTGCCGAGAGTCGGGATACCTCCCACAATAACACCTTCCGGCGGGTTCTCTACGGCATCTCGGATGATGTTGGCGACGATGGCATAGCTACCTGGAAGGCGCCCGTTCATAGGCAGTGGAGAAGGCTCTTGAACATCCCTAGGCGTGTTCTTTACGGGATAGATGGCAACAGGGCCACCCAATTCGGCGAGGCGCTCCAAAACTATAGCAAGCAAGCGCGATCGGAATTCGTCCGCAGAAAAAATTCGCAAACTGTTGACGAGAAGCTGAGCAGATTCCCAATCCTCATTTGCGAAATTTTGCAACCATGATTTTCCTTCTGGAGTATCGCTCGGGGTGTGGGCTACCAGCGCGCTGGGGCCACGACCTGACATTTCCTCGCCAATCGATGCAAACGATAGATAGGGGCCGGTATTGGACCATCCTGCAGGTTCATAGGACCCACCCCTCCCTCTGAGGCGGCCCCTATGTCCGACGGTGGGTCATAGAGTAGAGAAGTACCGAGCAGTAGTGGGTACCTTCGAGCAACATCCCGGGACCGGATATGACCGGCCTGACATCCCTCGGTTGACTCCGTCTCAGTCAGCGCGGCAGCTACCTCCAGATGACCCGGGCTTCCCAAGCTGCGGGCTCCGCACCGTCCTGACGGGCTGGTCGTGGCGGCTTGCTCTCGTCGACGACACAAGCCGGTAGCGCGGCTGAGGCCGGTGGGGTGCGGCGAGGCATACGCGTGCGTGGTCGGTCGGCGCACCCATCGTCGTGGCTGACTGTCGTCAGCTGAGGTTCGTGCCACTGTCGTGCCAGATGCAGGGGCCAGCCGCGGTCAACGGGGTGTCTCGCAGTCGAGCTCCCGGTGGCCCGACCAGGTATCGAAGCTCCAGGTCAGCGCCCCACTCCCCGCCTCTCTCCTAAAGCGGGTGTCGCAGGTTCGAGTCCTGCCGGGGCACGAAGAAACATCAGGTCAGGGGCCCTTCCGTCCAGCGGATGGGAGGGCCCCTGCGGTTGCAGCACACATACGGCACCGACGCCGCGGCCACCTACAGTTGCTGCTCCCACGGATTGACCACCAGGGCCCCGGTTCGGGCCACGTGCTTGATGTTGCGTGTGGCTACCGTCCAGCCGTTGGCCAGGGCGGTGGCGGCGATCAGGGCGTCCGGTGGGTCGATGCTGGTGCCGGCGGCCTTGAGCGTCTTGTGGATGGTGAGGTAGGCGGCGGCTTCCGGTTCGCCGATCGGTGCGATGCGGTCACGGAATTCGTGCCGTACCGCAGCGAGGGCTTGTGCGTAGCGGGCTTGCCTTACGGGATCCGGGGCGGCGGCAACGCCTGCCTCGATCTCAGCCACGGTGATGACGCTCAGGAAGCGGTTGGGGCGGGCCGTGGACCGGAACCAGGCCAGGACGCGCGGGTCGGGCTTCGCCCGGGTCGTGAGTTCGGCAACGACATTGGTGTCGAACAGGTAGATCACTCGGCGTCCGTTTGCGCATCGTAGGAGCGGGCGCCGAACTCCAGCCCCTCGAAGGGCCGGGAGAGCAGGAATTCCTCGAAGCCGTCGTTACTCAACGTCACCCAGCGGTGCAACATCTCGGGCAGAGCCTCGATTTCCGTGTCGGCGAGCTCCGCATCGAAGTGCCGACGCTGGTCCTCCGGCAGGGACTCCCGGATGTCACGGATGGTCCGCAGCGGATGCGACGACGGGCGCGGCGGGTGAGCGTCCCCGCTCGAAGCTGTGGTCATCGGCATCCCCTCCGCGTGCATCGGGCTGCGTACTGCTGCTGGTCCCAGGCTACGGGTTTCCGCCTGCCCGCTCACCACCTTGGGACGAGAGTGGGGCATGCGTCATGTCTGGCCGCCGAGCGACAGCCGCAGTTCTTCGGCGTGCGCCTGGTCACCTTCCTCAGCGAGTACCGCCCCCAACCAAGTGGCTGCCCGGAACGGATACGGCACACATGAGGCCGGGAATGGCTGAGAACTCGCAAAAACCGTGGAGGGGTGTTTTCCCAGCTCAGGCGCACTGGAGACTAAGTTTCCG
Source organism: Streptomyces sp. NPDC001348 (assembly GCF_053597535.1). NCBI lineage: Bacteria > Bacillati > Actinomycetota > Actinomycetes > Kitasatosporales > Streptomycetaceae > Streptomyces > Streptomyces sp. NPDC001348. Next base: position 103,234 of record NZ_JBSFIK010000036.1, read on the forward strand.
CAGGTCACAGCCCCGCCCAAGGAAAACTCCTAAAGCGGGTGTCGCAGGTTCGAATCCTGCCGGGGGCACCAGCGCAAAGGCCCTGGACCGATCATGGATGCTGTTGGTTAATCCGGGGCCTGCTCACTTCGCCCCGTCGATCGTTTGATCGGCGGGGCGAAGTGCTGCGAAGTGGCTGGTGCGGGTGCGG
>NZ_JBSFIK010000037.1:0-12002 GCF_053597535.1 Streptomyces sp. NPDC001348
GGGGGGACCCCCATCGAGGGCTCTCCGGCGCCTTGCGATGCACGGCACCAGACCACGCGACCGCACCGGGCGCTCATAGTGCAAGGACCCCTTAGGCCGGCGCAGTGCCCGGAGCCCCGCGGCCTCCCGGGAGCCTCAGTGGTCCGCAAGGGCCACCAGGCCGACCATCCCTCACCCGAAGGAGACACCCTTGACGCCAGCGCGGACGCAGTCCCTTGTGCCGAAGCCCGCCCCCCTGACCATGGTCGAGGACATCGACGGACACGGGCCTCGGGTGTGTGACGACATGACCGTCGAGGTGGCTCTGGCCGTCATGGCGGGTGCCCGGGTCGAGTATCTGACGGTGTGTGACGGGGACGACCAGAGCACGGGTCGGATCACCCTGGCGCGGCTCGCCGTTCTCCGCGGCAGTTCCGCGTACACGGACCGGATCCGGCTGCGAGACGTCCTCGGCGGATCACTGCCCTCACCCGGGGCCCGCGCCGGTGGCGTCGGCGAGTACGGCCGGACTCCGGGCGCACGCACACTCGTGCCCTGACCCGCCTCACCCCGGGCGGCCCGTTCTCCCTCCCCGCGACTTCTCCCCCTGCGAGGCATCATGCGCTGCGTCATCGCCCAGTATCCGTTCGACCTGACCAGGGACGGGGTGCTGGCCTCGATGAAGGGCGTCCGGCCCGAGCTCGTCACGGGTGAGTCCGTGACCATCGGCCGCCGCCGCTACCCCGTCAAGCAGGTGGGCCGGATCATCACGCGACAGGACCCCCGTGACTTCACCGCCGGCGAAGTCAGGAGGGCCATGACGCGCCTCGGCTTCGTCTGCCACGACCACCCCGAGGCCGCGCCCGTGGGCGTGGGCGGCCCTTCTCCGCTCCACAGGGCGTCCGCACTGCTCGGCGGCACGGGCCTCGAGGCGGTATGAGCACGGGCGGCCAACCGCCCTCAGGATCCCGGTGGGGGCCCTGCCGACGCGCGTCGGCAGGGCCCCCACCGCTGTGCCGCCGTCCGCTCGGAAACCGCCGGCCGGTCAACGGGGCGGGGACGGCGTCTCACCGGTCGGAGTAGCTGAGATCGCCCACGGTCCATGCGCTGACGTCCTTGATGGCGACTCGGTACATACCGCCCGTCTCCGGGATCCCGAGGCTGCCCTGCAGGATCCGGGCGAGATGGAAGTGCAGATGCGTGGGCGCCGCACCGCGATCGGTGGGGTCGTCGCCTCGCGGACCGGGGGCGAAGACGTCCGAGAACGGGCCGAGACGGTCCGAGTCCCTCAGGACCTCCGCCACCCGCTCCCGCCACACCGCCTCGGGAGCCAGCCGGCCGGTGATGACGGCACCGCCGACGACCACGGTGAGCGACATCTGATTGCTTCCCCCGGACTCCACCGCGGCGGAGATGGCGACGAGCAGCTCGTCAGGATTCGACATGGCAGCAGAGCATATGCGGCCCACCCGTACGGCGACCCCCCGCAGGGGGGGTGAAGCGGTGCACGGGCGACCGGAGGCGGCTCCCGGTCAATCGGCGAGCCCGGTCGCGGCGTGGCTCGCTCGTCCGCCGGAAGGATGAAATCTACCTTTGCCGGAGTAGACTTCCTCTCCTGTCATGGGTACGCTTCTTCTCGTAGACAGGGTCGAACGAGATCCGCCAGACACGAACTGGCGGGTGGCCGGCTACGAAGAGCCGTCAACAGCAGTACCGGTTCGTCCAGTGGTTGGTCCGAGAAGGAACGGAGGAGCAGACGCCATCAGGATCGCCCGGTCCGTACTCGGCCCGGGTACCGCAAGACCCCGGAATGGATGGTGGTCCCCGGTCAAGCAGCTGCGATCCCCCGCTCCGCCCTGCCGGGCCGGGTAGCGGAAACAGAAGGTCGGCACAGCAGTAGGGCCGACAGATGGTGTTCAATTTCCTTCGGGGCCCTGGTGCCGTACGGCACCAGGGCCCCTCGACGCGTTGCACAGCGAGGTGACATGACATCGGACAACCCACTGAATGATCGTCTGGACGACGACGACTACCCCGCGTACACGATGGGCCGGGCAGCCGAGATGCTCGGCGCCACGCCCGCCTTCCTCCGAGCCCTCGGTGAGGCACGTCTGATCACCCCGCTCCGCTCGGAGGGAGGACATCGCCGGTACTCCCGCTACCAGCTGCGGATCGCCGCCCGCGCCCGCGAGCTCGTCGACAAAGGGACCCCGATCGAGGCCGCGTGCCGCATCGTCATCCTCGAGGACCAGCTCGAGGAAGCGCAGCGCATCAACGCCGAGTACCGCCGTGCCGCCGGCCAACCGGCGGGCAGTTCCGGCTCCGGCTGAACGCGCGGGCCACAGCCGGAATGCCGTCCGGCGGCCGGTGCTCAGCCGCTGAAGAACCGCTCGTCGAGCGCGACGGTCAGCAGTCGGTCCATGCCCAGCGCCGGCTGCGGGCGGGTCACGGGGGCGCTTTCGGCGTACGAGTTGACCTCCCGCACCGCCACCCGGCGGCCGTCCGGACGCAGGATGTCGACCAGCCACACCGCGGCCGGACCGCCCTTCTCCGAGTGCCCCTTGACCTTCTTCACCTTGGTGCCGTCGGCCAGGGTCCGGGCCTCGCACTCACCGGAGACACCGGCGCAGCCCATGTCCTTGGCCAGCAGGGCGGTCATGTCGTACTGCGCGTCGGCCTCCACCATGTTCTTCCCCCGGCCGTCGTCGTACACCAGCTGGACCAGGTCGTCGCCCGCGTTCAGGTCGGAGACGGTCCCGCCGTGGGGCAGGTGTGACTTCAGCACACTGGTCATACGGGTGCCGGGTACGTGCTTCGTCCCGGCCGAGGGGCCCGTGGGGTGGCGGTCGTCGGCCGGCAGCGCGGCGATCGCCCTGTCCCAGGCCGTGCTGCGCGCGATGGAGGTCAGCCGGTCGATCGACAGCAGTGGTTCGGCCGCACTGGAGGAGGCCTTCTCACCGCCGCCACCGAACTCCTCCACCGTCAGCTGCACCCCGTCGGCGGTGGTGTACACCGCGTACCAGCGCTTCTGCCCGGTGTCGCTGTTGGGGTAGGTGAACGACTTCGTGGTGCTGAGCACCGCGCCGCCGGGGAGCTTCCGGGTGGTGCACTTGTCGTACGGGCGCACCTCGACCGGAAAGCAGCCGCCATCGCCCTGCTGGTTCGCGGGGACGCCGGGATCCAGCCGCGCGATGCGGATGTCGATACCGGAGGACCCCTTGCCGGTGGAGTAGGTGAGCTCCGCGGTCGGCCAGACGAGGGGGCCGTCCGACTGCGACCCCCGTCCCGAGGCGTCGGAGACGATGCCGCCGGGCGGCAGCAGACTCTTCAGCGTTCCGACCATCTCCTCCCCGCTGACCGGCACCGGCGCCCCGGCGGACGACCGCCCGGTGGAGTGCCCTGAGGCGCCGGGGCTGTTCCGCTCCTGGGTGCCGTCACCGCCCACGCTGTGCACGGCGCCCGTGGCGATCATGGTGCCGCCCACGGTGACCAGCGCGAAGACGGCCGTGGCGGCGGCGACCTGGGTGGCGCGGATCAGTTTCATCCGCCGGCCCCGAGCGACGGACCGCCGCACCAGGTCGGCGGAGTGCGGCGGGAACTCACCGGCGGCGCGGCTCATGGCGCGGGACAGCCCCTCGTCGCGGTCCTCGTTGGGTGACATGGTGGATCTCCGTTCGTGTGGGCGTGGGTCGGCCCGGGCGCGAGGAGCGCCGCCGGACCGTGCTCGTCATGCGGTCAGGTCGGCCAACTGATCGCCGAGCAGGGCACGCAGCCGTTCCAGGGCACGCCGGCTCTGGGCCCGAACGGCTCCCGGCGACACGTGCAGGACCTGTGAGGTCTCCTCCACCGAGCGGTCCTCCCAGTAGCGGAGCACCAGTACGGCACGGTCCTTGGCCGTCATCCGGGCCAGGCCGTCCAGCAGGGTCATCCGCAGCTCCGCGTCCCGCGCCGGGCCGGCCGCCTCGGGCAGCCGGTCGCTGGGGCGCTCGGTGGAGCTGCGGCGGCGGCGCTGGGAGAGGAAGGTCCGCACCAGCACGGTGTCGGCATAGGCCACCGGGGCCTCCACCCGGCTGATCCGCCGCCAGGACCGGTACATCTTGGCGAGGGTCTCCTGCACCAGATCCTCGGCGAGATGCCAGTCGCCCGTGAGCAGGCAGGCGGTCCGGAACAGAGGTCCGCTGCGGGCGGCTGCGAACTCCAGGTAGTCCGCGGGTGCTTCCCTCACGTGTGTCCCTTCATGGTCGGACGTCACCTCTTACACGCGGTGGGGGTGCTCCCGCGTTACGCGGCCGACGGAATCGGCGCGGCAACCCGCCCGGTATGGCCGCTTCTTGGGCCGTCCGAGGAATTCCGCTCACCGGTTCGGGTGACTTGCCGCGAGGCCTTCGCTCCTTTGGCGTATGCCGCGCGTGAACTGGGCGTGCCACACGACGAGGCCGGTGGTCCGGCCACCGCCCGCCCCCACGCGGCGCCTGGCGGCGCCGGAAGAGAAAGGGACACCGGATGCGCGTACTGCGCGCCTTCGCGGGGAGCGTCCTCGCATCGCTCCTCCTGCTGATCGGCGTCTCGCCGGCCACGGCCCATGCCGACCACACCCGGCCCGGGCACAGCACGTACTGCCCGACCGCCGACCGTGCCCGCGGGACCAACTCCGCGCCGACGACGGCTGACGAGCGTTACTACCTCGACGACTGGCGGCTGGGGCCGAAGTACCTCCCCCAGTCGGGCGCCGTCGGCGCGATGCTGAGGGGTTATCAGCGCACCGACCACACCTCCGCCTACTGGTTCCTCGGGTGCTACTGGCAGACGGATCCCGCGACGGGGAAGTCGGGCTGGTGGTATCCCGACCACCAGGGCTTCCTGCTGGACAACGGCAAGCCGGTCGAGCGTCCCGTAACGCTCCGCAAGGGACAGCTGGTCGACCTCTTCGGCAGCGGTCTCGGCAACTTCCTCGCCCCCGCGGGCACGCCGTACGCCAAGCGTGCGCTGCCGCCCAGCAATCTCGACACCTACGTCCCGAAGTATCCGTTCAGCTACCACCTCTACCGGGTCGACCAGCCGTTCACGGTCGAGGCCGGCCCGATCCGCCCCTGGTTCGGCCAGCCCGGTCTGGGCCTCCAGTACGTGACGACGGACACGATCCCCACGCTCGTGGGCGCGCACAAGCTGAAGGAACTGACGTAGCGGACGACCTGATGGACAGAGCGGAACTCGTCGCGAGACTCCGGCGGGCGGGCGTACCCGAGGCCTTCTACGAGATCGCCGGTGTCCACGACGTGCCCGTCCAGCCCGACGCCTACTACTTCCTGCGGCAGGAGGCGGATGCCTGGACCGTCGGGCTGCGGCAACGCTCCGAGGACAGTGTCATGCGGCGTTGCGGCACCGAGGCCGAAGCCTGCGAGTACCTCTACGACACGCTGACGCGGCTGCCCGCTCCCTCCTCGGCGGCCGTGGAGCCCCTGGAGAGGCTCCTGTCGAACGCCGAGGAGATCCAGCGGCAGGCGTGGGAGGACTTCCGTCGTGGCACCGGGGAAGCCGGTGACGGCTGAGGCCGGGGGCGGCTGAGGCCGGGGGCGACGTCACCAGCTGACGGCGTCGTCCATCGACTGCTGCCAGTAGGTGACCTTGAGCGAGTCGTCCACGTAGACGCCCTTCGCGGGGAGTGACGGACGGGCGGCCGTGCCGACGCTCCCGTTGCCGGAGCGGCCCTGGAAGTGGACGGTCAGGGTCTTCGCGGTGCGGCCGTTCGAGCCGCTGCCGTCGGTGGCGGACAGGCTCACCGACGCGTACCCGGACTCGCCCGGCGCGAGCGTGACGACCGCCTGCGGCTTCGACTCCTCGATGACCGGCGGCACGGCCTGGGCCTCGCCGAAAGCGACGGCCGGGTAGCCGTAGAGGTAGCAGGTCCGGCTGCCGGTGTTGGTCACCGTGAGCAGCATGTGGTTCACGGGGCGGTTCAGCGGGGCCGCGACCGTCCTGGTGTCGGACCCCTCACAGGTGACCGGCGTGCCCGTGGAGGCGGGCGCCTTGGAGGAGACCGAGGTCTTCGAGAGGCCCGAGCCGTTCGAGTGGCCCGAGCCGTTCGAGTGGACCGAGCCGTTCGAGCTGGGCGAGCCCTTAGTGGGGGCCGCGGACCCCGCGGAGGGGGCGGCGGAGTGGCTCGCGGAGCCGGCCGCCGGCCGGGGCTCGGTGTGGAGACCGGTCCCGTCGCTGCACGCGCTCAGGGAGAGCGCGGCGATGGCGACGGTCGTGGCGGCGCCGGCGAGACGGATGCGGGAGGTGCGGAGGTTGGACATGGTGCCGTGCCCCTTCGGTGTTCGGGTGGGGGTGGTGGTTGGATGACCGAAGCTTGTGCGGTGATCCGTCCCAACCGCCACGCACAGCGGGGAGTTGGGGACGCTGGAACGCCGAAACGCGCTCTGACCAGGGAAAAGGCAATGTCCCTGGAACGCGCTACTGGAACGCGGGGAATGAGGGGAACGGGTGTCAGGGGCAAGGGAGGCCGGGGAGACGGAGGCGTTCGCACGGCGGCTGCGGGAGCTGAAGGACCGCTCGGGGCTGAGCTACGGGGTGCTGGCCAAACGTCTGCACATGAGCACGTCGACGCTGCACCGCTACTGCAACGGCACCGCGGTGCCGGTCGAGTACGCACCGGTGGAGCGCCTCGCGAAGGTCTGCCGGGCGACGCCGCAGGAGCTGGTGGAGCTGCACCGGCACTGGATCCTGGCGGACGCGGCGCGTGGGCGCAGGGCGGACCAGGCCCCGGCGAGGGGACCGGCTCGGGACGCCGGTCCGGACGCTTCGGCCGATGCGGGGGGTTCCGGACGGGACAAGGGCGGGGCCGGGGCCGGGAACGGGGCCGAAGCCGGAGCCCGGACCGAGACTGAAGCCGGGACCGGGACCGGGAACGGGACCGGGACCGGGACCGAAGCCGAGGCCGGAACCGAAACCGAAGCCAGGGCCAGTGCCGGGGCCGGGAACGGAGCCGGGACGGGAACCGGGGCCGACGCCGGGACCGGGACCGAAGCCAGGACCGGGACCGAAGCCAGGACCGGGACCGAAGCCAGGACCGGGACCGAACCCGGTACAGGGACCGAAGCCAGGGCCGAGAACGGTGAGCCGGTCGTCATCGACACGGCGGCCGGGGCCGCGCTGCCTCGCCGTCCCTCCCGGCTGCGTCGTCGCAGCACCGCGCTGATCGCCTCCGTCGCGGTGGTCGCGGCACTGGGAGGCGTCGCGTACGCGCTGCAGCCGACGCCTGTCCGGTCCGGTGACATCACGGTGCCCGCGTCCACCGGCCCCCTGGACGTCGGGGCCCCCGCGCAGCCCTCCGCCACCCCGTCCGCCGGCGGAAGCGGACACGAGCCGTCCGCGTCGTCCGCCAAGTCTCCCACCGGGACGCCCCGTTCCCGGGGTGCCGGGTCCGGTGCCCCGAAGGGCGAGGGCAAGCAGGGTCCGGGCCGGTCCGCGGGCGACAGCACCCCCGCCGCCGTCCCGCTCACCGTCGGCACCCGCCCCTACGTCTACGACAGCCCGTGCAGCCAGCACTTCCTCGTCGACAGCGCACCCCAGCAGGTCGGCCCGCCGGCGAACGAGCAGGACGCCCCGCGCTGGGCCGCCGCGTACGGGGCGGTCTCCTCGGGCGACCAGCGCATCGCGCTCACCGTCCAGGGCACCGGCCAGGACACCGTCGTCCTGCAGGCCCTGCACATACGTGTCCTCGCCAAGGGCGCGCCGCTCGCCTGGAACGACTACTCGATGGGCGTCGGCTGCGGCGGCGGCGTCGAGACCAAGTCGTTCGACATCGACCTGGACGACGGCAGCCCCGCGGTCACCGTCAGGAACGGCCAGCGCGACTTCCCGTACAAGGTCAGCGAGTCCGATCCGGAGGTCTTCTACGTCACCGCCCACACCAAGGCGCACGACGTCCGCTGGGACCTCGCCCTGGACTGGTCCAGCGGCAGCCGCCGCGGCACCGTCCACATCGACAACGCCGGCACCCCCTTCCGCACCAGCGCGGACGCGGGCCGCCCGGGTTACGACTACCCGCTGGGCGGCGGCGAGTGGATCGAACGGGACACCTGACCCGCCCTCCGGGTCAGGGCGCGGGCGGGCCCGCCTGTACGAGGCCCGACTGGTAGGCGATCACGACGAGTTGGGCACGGTCGCGGGCGCCCAGTTTCGTCATGGCCCGATGGATGTGGGTGCGCACGGTCAGCGGGCTCAGCGTGAGGTCCTCGGCGATCTCGGTGTTGGACTTCCCCTCCGCGGCCAGGGCCATGACCTCGCGTTCCCGGACCGTGAGCTCCGCGAGGCGTTCCGGGGTGGACAGGTGGGCGCCGCGGGCGGGGGTGGTGAGGAAGCGGGTGATGAGGGTGCGGGTGGCGCCGGGCGACAGGAGGGCATCGCCGGAGGCCACGGTGCGCAGGCCGGCCAGCAGGGTGTCGGCGGTGACGTCCTTGCCGAGGAAACCGCTGGCACCGGCGTGCAGCGCCTGCGCGACGTAGTCCTCGGTCTCGAAGGTGGTGAGGATGAGGACGCGGGTGGCGGACAGCCCGGGATCGGCGCAGATGGCGGACGTGGCGGCGAGGCCGTCCGTGCCCGGCATACGGATGTCCATGAGGACGATGTCGGGGTGGTGGGCGCGGGTCAGGTCCACCGCTTCGGCGCCGTCCGAGGCTTCGCCGACCACCTCCATGTCCTCGCAGGAGTCGATCAGGATCCGGAAGGTGGCCCGCAGCAGGGCCTGGTCGTCGGCGAGCAGTACCCGGATGCTCATGGCGTCCTGCTTTCTTCGGCAGCGGCGGCCGCGGCGGCAGCGGTGTCGTCCGGGGCGGCCGCGGCGGTGAGGGAGGAGGAGGGCTGGAGCGGCAGCGCGGTCGTGACCTCGAAGCCGCCCTCGGGGCGGGGGCCCGCGCACAGTTCGCCGCCGACGGAGTGGGCGCGTTCCCGCATGCCCATGACGCCGAAGCCCCGGCTCGGTGCCCCCTCGGGGACAGCGGCGGCCGGCCCGTCGTTGCTGACCGTGATCAGCAGCCGGGAGCCGGAGTACACGAGCCGCACATGGGCGGTCTCCGCCGCGGCGTGCTTGGTGACGTTGGTGAGCGCCTCCTGCACGATCCGGAACGCGGTCAGGTCCACCCCGGGGGACAGCCGTCGCGGCTCACCCTCCGTGCCGATCGTGACGGTGAGCCCGGCGGACGCGCACGCCGCGACCAGCTCGGGCAGCCGGGCGAGACCGGGGGACGGCTCCAGCGTCGCGGAGCCGGGGTCGTCGTTCTGGCGCAGGAGCCCCAGTGTGGCCTTCAGCTCGCGCAGTGCGGAGGACGTGGTGCCGGTCAGGTCGGTGAGGATCTTCTTGGCCTGCTCGGGACTGGTGAGGGCGAGATGGGCGGCGGTGCCGGCCTGGGCGTTGGCCAGGGCCAGGTGGTGGGCGACGACGTCGTGCAGTTCGCGGGCTATGCGCATCCGCTCCTCGGTGACGCGCAGTCGCGCCTCCTCCTCCCGCGTGCGCTCGGCGTGCTCGGCACGGGCCTGAACCGCCTGCAGATAGGCGCGCCGCAACCGGGTCATGTTGCCGGCGGCGAGCGGCAGCAGCAGCCAGAAGAACGGGCCGATCGTCCTGAGCAGCAGCGAGACGTGGCCCATGGAGTCGGAGAACACGGCCGCGACCACCAGCGCCGCCATGGTGGTGACGCCGTAGACGCGGGTGGTCCTCCGGTCGGTCTGCGTGGCCAGCCAGTAGAGCGCCGCCATGATCGGCGCCAGCAGCAGGGGGGTGAGCAGGTAGCCCAGCGCGACCGTGACCACGGTGCAGATCGCGGTGAGCGCGACGGAGCTGCGCGGGTGGCTCCGGTGCTTCAGCAGGGCGAGGCAGGACACGCCCATGAGGAGGGTGGCGGCCTTGTCCTGGTCGGGCGGGTGGGCGCCGGGCAGGGTGAGGTTGCTGCCAAGACTCGCGCAGCCCATCAGCGTCAGGGCCACCACGGCGTCCACGGCGAGCGGGTGGCGGTCCGTGAACTGCTCCAGGCGGTCCGCGTAGCGGCGCTCCGGGCTGGTGGTGCTCATCGTGCTCTCCGGTCGGTGGGCTGGGTCCATCGTGAACGGCTCCGGGGACGAACGGCGAACGGGCCGCCCGTGTCCTTGGCCACGGGCGGCCCCCTGCGCGGGGCGCGGTGGTGTCAGGTGCGGGTCGCCGCCAGTTCGGCCGCCTCGGCCGGGGCCGGGTCCGCCTCGGCGCCGCGGCTCAGCGCCTCGCCCTCCACGTCGACGCGGGGCAGGACCCGGTCCAGCCACCTGGGCAGCCACCAGGCCCTGTCGCCGAGCAGGGCCAGCACGGCCGGGACGATCGCCATCCGTACGACGAAGGCGTCGAAGAGGACGGCGGAGGCCAGTCCGAACCCGATCATCTTGATCATGGAGTCGCTCTCGCCGATGAACCCGGCGAACACCGCGATCATGATCAGCGCGGCGGCGACGACCACGCGGGCGCTGTGCCGGAAGCCGGACGTGACCGCCTGGCGGGCCGGCTCGCCGTGGACGTACGCCTCACGCATCCGCGAGACGAGGAACACCTCGTAGTCCATGGCGAGGCCGAAGACGATGCCCACCAGGAAGATCGGCATCAGGCTCATGATCGGCCCGGTCTGTTCCACGCCGAGGAGTCCGGCGCCGTGCCCCTGCTGGAAGACCAGGACGACCACGCCGAGCGAGGCCAGCACCGACAGCAGGAAGCCGAGGGCCGCCTTGAGCGGGACGAGGAGGGACCGGAAGACCACCAGCAGGAGGACCACGGCCAGACCGACGACGACCACGAGATACGGGACCAGGGCGGCCTGCACCTTGTCGGCGATGTCGATGTTCAGCGCGGTGGTGCCGGTGACCTCGAAGGACGCCCCGGTCCTGGACTCGACCCCGGGACGCTCGTCCCGGATCGTCTGCACCAGCTCCTTGGTCCGCTCGTCGGTCGGCGCGGTGGAGGGCACGACCGAGATGACCGCGGTGTCGCCGGCCTGGTTGAAGCGGGCCGGGGAGACGGACACGACGCCCTTCGTGGCGGCGATCCTCCCGGACACCGTGCGGGCCGCGCCCTTGGGGTCGGCGTCGCCCTTGGCGTCCACGACGACGGTCAGCGGCCCGTTGAAGCCCGGTCCGAAACCCTCGGCGAGCGCGTCGTAGGCCCGGCGCTCGGTGGTGGAGGTCGGCTTGGCCTCGTCCCCGGGCATGCCCAGGTCCAGGGACGTCACCGGTACCGCGAGGGCCCCGAGGCCCACCACGCCGAGCAGCAGCACGGGCACCGGGCGGCGCAGCACGAACCGCGCCCAGCGGGTGCCCCCGTTGTCCCCGTTGCCCCCGGTGGTCTCCTCGACCCGGCCGCTCCTGCGGGCCTTCCGCCTGAGCACCGCGTTCGGCCAGAAGCCGAGGAACGCGGGGACCAGCGTCAGCGCGATGAACACGGCGACGACCACCGCGCCCGCCGCGGCCAGACCCATCTTGGTGAGCATCGGGATGCCGACCACCGAGAGCCCGGCCAGGGCGATGACGACGGTGAGTCCCGCGAAGACGACCGCGGAACCGGCCGTGCCGGCCGCCAGCCCGGCCGCCTCCTCGGGCGCACGGCCCTTGGCGCGCTCCTCACGGTAGCGGGAGACGACGAAGACCGCGTAGTCGATGCCGACCGCCAGGCCCAGCATCATCGCCAGGGTGCCGGTCGTCGTGGACAGACCGAGGGCGTGGGACAGGGTCAGGATCGTGGCCATGCTGACCCCGACACCTATGACGGCGGTGAGCAGCGGCAGCCCGGCGGCGGCCAGCGAACCGAAGGTGATCAGCAGTACGACGGCGGCCATCGCGATGCCGATGCCCTCGGCGGCGCCGCCCGCGCCACCGCGGTCGCTCACCGCGCTCCCGCCGGTCTCGACGGTCAGCCCGGAGTCACGGGCCGCGTCGACGGCCCGCTCCAGCCGGGTCTTGCCGGCGTCGGTGAGGTCGTTGCCCTTGACCTTGTAGGTGACGGTCGCGTA
>NZ_JBSFIK010000037.1:12100-95823 GCF_053597535.1 Streptomyces sp. NPDC001348
GCCCGGAGTCACGGGCCGCGTCGACGGCCCGCTCCAGCCGGGTCTTGCCGGCGTCGGTGAGGTCGTTGCCCTTGACCTTGTAGGTGACGGTCGCGTACGCCGTCGTACCGTCCTTGCTGACCGCCTTCGCCCGGAACGGGTCGACGGCGGTCGCCACCTGCGGGCCGTGGGCCAGTTCGGTGACCGCCTTCTCGACGGCCCGCCTGTTCTCGGCGGAGGTCACCTTCTCACCGCTCGGCGCGACGAAGACGACGCGGGCGGTCGCACCGTCGGCCCTGGCCCCGGGGAAGCGCTGCTCCAGCAGGTCGAACGCCTTCTGGGATTCGATCCCGGGCATGGAGAACCCTTCGTCGGCGGCCCCCGGGGCCCTGAGGGCGCCGAGTCCGACGGCGGCCAGGACGGCCGCCCAGACAAGGGCGACGTACCAGCGCCGCCGGAAGGCCAGACGGCCCACTCGATACAGGAAGGTAGCCACGGCAGGAGGTCTCCACATCTGGTGCCGACTGTCCGCCAAGGCTCTCCGGGACGGTGCCGTCCTGTCGTCGTGCGCCTGCCGACACTTCCCGCTACTGAGAACGCAGTAGGAACCGGCCCACAGGTCCACCGCGGGTACGAGCCCAGCCCGGCGCGGGCTGTCACAGCGGTACGACCGGACGCTCGTCACTCCGCCGACGGCACCGGCCGCACCCCGTCGTGGCGGAACGGATCACCGCCGCCGGCGGTGGGGACCGTCCGCGGTCACGGTGGCCTCCCGCTCCCGTGCGGGCGGGCACGCGGCCGGCCGCGGCGCTTCGGCCCGGTGCCGGAACCCGGACCAGGCGAGGCCCCCGGCGACGGCCGTGCAGACCGCGGCGATCCCGACGGCCAGTTGGTAGCCGTGCAGGAAGGAATCGACGGCGGCGGCGATCGACTTCGCCGCCTTCAGGGTGCGAGAGGGCAGCCCGCCCGGCTTCCGCACGCGCCCTCGCGGCATCCTCAGGAGACGCCCGCGAGGCCCTCGCCCCGCTGCAGGCGGGCCGTCGGCGAGGCACCGACCGCGATCAGCACCACGTGGGAGCCGTCGGCCGCACGGCCACGAACGGAACCCCTAGTCGACGTCCACCGGACCGTCGTTCGACTTCCGCTCCTTGCCCGCGCGCAACTGGAGCAGGCCGTTGTCCTTGTACTCCGATCGGCGGTCTTGCTCCGGTCGGCGGTCGTCGGAGTCCTGGCCGCTCAGGTTCTGCCGGACCGAGTCGAGGATCGTCAGGCCCTGGGACACCAGGCCGGCGGCGATCTCGCCGAGGCCGTCCGCGCCGTTCAGTACGTTGACGTTGGCGCCGGCCAGGCCGCCCGCGGCCTCCTTGACGATCTGCGGGAGCTGGTCGATCAGCATCCGGTCGAGCGCGACCCGGTCGTAGGAGGCCGCGGCCTCCGCCTGGATCTTCATGCGCTGCGCCTCGGCGGCGGCGAGGATCCTGACCCGCTCGGCCTCCGCCTCGGCCGGCTTGACCACCTCGGCCACCAGCTGCTGCTGGCGCAGCTTGGCCTGGCGCTGGGCCAGCTCGGTCTGGGCGGCGAGCACCTCCTGCTGGGCGTGCGCCTGCGCCAGCGGCCCGGCCTGCGCGGCCTGCGCCTGGGCGCGGTCCACCTCGGCCGAGTACTCGGCCTTGACGATGGCGGTCTGCCGGGCGTACTCGGCCTGGTTGCGGGCCGCCACCTGCTCCGCCTCGACCGAGGCCTGGGTGGCCTGCGCCTGGGCGATCTGCGCCTGCCGCTGGATGGCCGCCTTGTGCGGCGCGGACATCGCGTCGATGTAGCCGGTGTCGCCGTCGTCGATCGACTGGATCTGCAGCGAGTCCACGATCAGGCCGATCTTCGCCATCTCCGTCTTCGAGGTGTCCAGGACCTCGGCGGCGAGCTTCTGCCGCTCGGTGACGATCTCCTCGACGGTCATCGAGCCGATGATGGCCCGCAGGTGACCGGCGAAGATCCGGCCGGTGAGCACCGACATCTGCTCCTGGTCGGAGAGGAACCGCTGGCCCGCGTTGATGATGCTCTCGTGGTCGTTGCCGACCTTGAAGGCGATGACCGCGCGGACGTGCAGCGCGATGCCCTGCCTGGTCACACAGGTCTCGGTGACCTCGGACTCGCACATCGACAGGGTGAGGAACCGGACCTTCCGGAAGACCGGCAGCACGAACTTCCCGTGCCCCGTCACCACCCGGAACGGTGCGCCCCCCAGTCCCCGCCGGCCACCCGAGATCAACATCGCCTCGTCGGGGGCGGGTACGCGGTATCCGAACATGCTTGTACTCCTCAACCGGCGCCGGCGGTGTCGTCGCCGAGCGCGTCCAATGGATCCACCCACTCGATGACACCGACCTCGCGGCATCCCCGTGATTCGATCACCAGTACCGTCGCCCCCGTGGGCAGGGGATCCTCCGACCAGGCGAGGAAGGTCTCCGAGCCGCCTCTGACCTTGACCAGGATCTCTCCGGGGCCCGCGGATCCGCGGGTTCCGATGAGCACCTTCCCCGTGCAGCCGATCACGGCCTCGTCCTGCGGCATCACCGGCCGTCCTCCTCGTTCTGGCCCCGGCATTGACGACGATAGACCCAGCGGGGCCGGGGACCAACGGGAGGGATTCCCGGCCCGTGCGCGCGGGCCGGCGCCCGGGGGGCGGGAGGTGCGGCCGTGGGTGCGGCCGGTGCGGCTGTGGGGGCGGCCGGGACGGTGTGCGCAGGGGGAGGGTGACCGCGGCGGTGAGGGTTCCAGGCCGTCAGGGGCGGGCCGTCAGGTGCGGGAGGCCTTCCCGTCGGCCGCCGGCAGGCCCACCAGGAGCAGGGTGACGTCGTCGTCGTGGGCGGCGGTGTCCGGGATGAGGGTGCCGATGAGCCGGGACGCGGCCTGGTCGAGGATCCGCGGGTCCGCGGGGGCGCCCTTCAGCGTGACCTCGAGGGTGTGGGCGAGGAGGTCGATCTGGACGTCGATGTCGGTGCCCGGCCTCTCGACCAGTCCGTCCGTGCACAGTGCCAGGGTGCTGCCGGGCGGCAGCGGCTGGGTGGTCTCCCGGAACGGCTCCGCGCCGCCGCCGACGTCGTTCACGCCGAGCGGCACACCGACCGGTGCCGGCAGACGGTGCGCAGGACCGTCCGGGGGCAGGGCGATGACCGGCAGATGTCCGGCCGAACATACGGTGAGCTCGTCGGCCTCCTGGTCTATCACCAGGTAGACGCAGGTGACGAGCTGGTCCGGCAGGTCGCCGACGAACGCGTCCAGCCCGGTCATGAGACGGCTGGGCGATATGCCGGTGCGGGCCAGCGCGTGGGACGCGGCGCGCAGCTGGCCCATGACGGCCGCGGCGTCCAGGCCGCGGCCCATCACGTCACCGATGACTATGCCCGTACGGTCCCGGTCCAGGGGGATGATGTCGAACCAGTCGCCGCCGACCCCGGGGCCCTGGACGGACGCCAGGTAGCGGTGGGCGCTGGGCAGGTGGGGCAGCCGGGGCGGTTCGCCCATGAGGCTGTGCTGCAGGGTGTAGGCGATGCGCCGTTGCTGCTCGTAGCGTTCGGCGCGTTCGGCCTCGGCCTGTCTGCGTTCGCTGATGTCCCGGACGGTCAGGAACACCAGCGTCTCCTGTTCGGCCTGGAGGGTGCTGACGCTCACCTCCACGGGGAACTCACGGCCGTCGCTGTGCAGCCCGTACAGGTCCCTGTCCAGGACCATCGGCTTCGCGTCGGGCAGCCGGAGGTATGCGTCGAGGAGCGCGCCGTGTCTCCGGCGCCGCGGTCCGGGCACCAGGTCGACGACCTCGGTGCCGACGAGGTCGGCCGACCCGCGGCCGAACAGCCGTTCCACCTGCGCGTTGGCCATGAGGATGGTGCCGTCGCCGTCCGTGATCAGAATGGCGTCGGGTGCGGATTCCAGCAGTGCGAGGAAGCGCCGGTGGGCCCGCTGGACCTCGCGCTGGGCGGCGACCCGTTCGGTGATGTCGGTGACCACGCCGGCCACGGCGTACGGTCTGCCGGACGGGTCGTTGAGCGGGAACAGGGAGGTGAGGACGTCCTTGGCACCTCCCGGCAGGGCGAGCACCTCTTCCCGCTGCACGGGGGTGCCCCGGGCCAGCACGTCGACGTCGGCGGCCCGCATGTGCCGCGCGAGGCCGGGTGGCAGGACGTCCCGGTCCCTCAGGCCCAGTGCCTTCTCGCGGGACAGGCCCGTCTCCTGCTCGAACCTCGTGTTGACCGCCAGGAAGCGGCCGTCCAGGTCCTTGACGACCACCACCGCGGGCGTGTGGTCCATGAACGCCTGCAGCAGTTCGTTCTGCCGCACCTGCCGTTCGGCCCGGGCGTGCGCCACCTCGATACGGCGGCCGACGCTCAGGGCGGCGAAGATGACCGCGGCGAACACGGTCACATGGCCGCACACCAGCAACGCGACGCCCAGCCGCGTCCCGTACAGTCCCGCGTCCTCGCCGGCCAGGACGGCCCAGCCCAGCAGCGGCGGCACGACGAGGATGGTGCCGAGCAGCCGGCGTCCCAGCGCGCCCGTGGTGCCCGCGTTCATCAGCAGCCCCGCGAGGCCTTCGTCCGCACGGGCCAGGAAGACGGCGATGCCCGTCAGCACCAGGGCGAGCGCGGTGTGCAGGGCCATCCCCGTGTAGTCGCCGAACCGTTCCAGCTGGGGCACGCCGTAGGCGAACCCGTAGAGCCGGAGCATGCCCAGGGTGAGGACGGCGAGGCCGGGGACCTGGCTCGTCCAGGCGGGCAGTCGCCGCGTGCCGGCGCACAGTGCCGCCACGCCCCCGAGCACCAGCGCCACGGCCGTGGTCGGTGCCATCCGGCCGGGCGTCCCGGTCGCCACCCCGGCGGTGTCGTCCCTGAAGAGAAGCTGATCGATGCCCAGGCCCGCCCCGGTCAGGTACTCCACGAGGGTGAGCGCGCCGATCAGGCCGGCCAGGACCGCGGCCGTACGGGCCACGGCGGCCGTCCACGGCGTCACGGGTCTGCGTGCCACCAGGAGGGCGGAGAGACCCAGCGCGAGCAGGGCCACGGCCGTGTTCGGCTTCATGGACGCGTCGGTACCGGGCAGCACGCTCTTGAGGACGCCGATGCCGAAGATCCAGCCGGACAGGCCCACCGCGCCGATCAGGGCGGCCACCAGGGACACGACGAGGGCCACGGCGCGGGCTGCGGCCAGGGCGGGCTCGTGGAACGACAGGACCGCGGCCTGCTCTGCTCCAGGCGTGTCAGGCAGCTCGGGCTCCCGTTGCTCTCGTCTCACCGACCTACACCTCTGACCGAATTCCCCCAATTATTACCATCCGACTCGAAGGTCGCGAAAGGTGCGGATCTGCCACTCGTCCCTGGCCACCGCGGCAACCGCGGCAACCGCGGCGCGGATCACCCGGCCGCCCTCCGGCCGACCATGACGCATCAGCGGCACTTGTGCGCGTGGCACTTGAGGCGGGGTGGCCGGTTGCTCGGGGCGGGGGCGGTGGTGGGAGACGCCTTCCTGCCGGGCTTGGTGGCCCGCTCGGTCGGGGCCCGGGTCGGGGTCGGGTGCGGGGCGGGTGTGGGGGTGGGGGCGCCGGGCTCGTCGGCGCCGTGACCGAGGGGTGCCGGCGCGGTGAAGCCGGTGTCGGGCAGACCGGTCAGGGCGTCGCGCATGTACCGGGTCCAGATGTCGGTGGGGATGTCGCCGCCGAACACCTTCCGCAGACCGCCGACGCCCACCAGGGACTGCAGCTGGGGGTGGGCCGGGTCCTCCCGGAAGAGCACCACGGACGTGGCGAGTTGTCGGGTGTAGCCGACGAACCAGGCCGACCGGTAGTCGTCGGTGGTTCCGGTCTTGCCCGCGGCCGTCCGTCCGAGGGCCCGGGCCTTGGTGCCGGTGCCCCGGGCGATGACGCCCCGGAGCACGTCGGTCACGGTGTCGGCGACCGGCGCCGGCAGCGCGCGCACGGGGGCGGGGGCGGTGAAGCCGGGCAGTACGGAGCCGTCGTGGGTCACCTTGGTCACCGAGTACGGGGTGGCCTGCATGCCGGACGCGGCGAAGGTCGCGTAGGCGCCCGCCATCCGGACGGCGCTCGGGGTGGAGGTGCCGATGTAGAAGCCGGCGCTGGGGGCGGCGAGGCTGGCCGGGCGCAGGCCGACGGCTTTCGCCGTGTCCGCGACGTCCTGGTAGCCGACGTCCTCTCCCAGCTGGACGTACGGCGTGTTGACCGACTCCTCCATCGCCTTGCGCAGGGAGATGTAGCCCCAGCGCCGCGTGGTGTCGTTGTGCTGGTGGAGGAGGCCGGTGGGGTCCTTGTCGTCGGTGACGTAGTCGCCCTGCCGGTCCTTGATCCTGATGCCGTCGTCGCCGTCGAACCTGCTGGCCGGGGTGATGGGCTCCGGCGGCTGCCCGGGTCGCAGTACGGCTCCGTGCCGGAGCGCGGCGGCGAGGACGACGGGTTTGAAGGTGGAGCCCACCGGGACGCCGGAGGTGTCGGCGTTGTCCGAGTAGTGGCCGCGGTCGAAGCCGGGGCCGCCGTAGACGGCGAGGATCCTGCCGGTCGAGGGTTCCACCGAAGCGGCTCCCACCTGGACGTTCCGGTCGGCCGACCGGTGCGCCGGGTCGAGGCGTTCCTGACGCACCCTCGCGACGGCCCTGGCGAGTTCCGCCGTCTTCTTCCGGTCGAAGGTGGTGTGGATCTGGTAGCCGCCCCGGCTCAGGCTGCCGTCGGTGACGGCCGGGTCGTGCGCCTGGACGTACGACCTGGCCAGCTGGACGAGGTAGCCGGTCTGGCCCGTGAGCCCGGAACCCGCGGTCCACTTCCTGGGTGCGGGGAAGCCGGCGGCCGCGTACCGGGCCCGCTGCCCGGGCGTGAGGTGGCCGGTCTTCACCATCCGGTCGAGCACCCAGGACCAGCGTGCCCTCGCCTGCGCCCTGGCCGTGGGGTCGGAGTCCGCGCGCTGGAAGAGGCTCGGCTCGTTGACCGCCGCGGCGAGGAAGGCTCCCCGGCTCACGTCGAGCCGCTGCACGGGAAGCCCGTAGTACGCGCGGGCCGCGGCCTGGACGCCATTGGCCTGGCGGCCGAAGAAGCAGGTGTTGAGGTAGCCCTGGAGGATCTGGTCCTTGGTCATACGGGCGCCGATCTTGGTGGAGATCAGCAGTTCCCGGAACTTGCGGGAGAGCGTCTGCGACTGGTCCAGGTAGGTGTTCTTGACGAACTGCTGGGTGATCGTCGATCCGGACTGGACGGAGCCGCCCTCGGCCATGCGGACGACGGCGCGGGCGATCCCCCGCGGGTCGATGCCCGGGTCGGTGTAGAAGGAGGAGTTCTCCGCGGCGATGAAGTCCCAGCGCACGTCGGCGGGCACCTGCGAGAGCGTGACGTTCTGCCGGTCCACCCTGCCGTCGGTGGCCAGCACCGTGCCGTCCGACCAGTAGTAGACGTTGTTCTGCAGCAGCGTCGTGGGGTTGGGGTCGGGGACGGTGACCGTGGCGTAGGCATAGCCGACGGCCGCCGCCGTACCGCCGAGGAGCAGCAGGAGGAGCGCCAGCAGCTGGCGCACCGACGGCAGCCAGCGGCGCGGACCGGTCCTGCCCCGGCGCGGGTAGTCGATCAGGCGCTTCCCCTGCGGCGCCCTGTTCCGGGAGCGGTGGCCACGGGCGCGCGTGCCTCCGTCGGGCCGTTGTGGCGGTCGGCGCCGGTGTCCGCTCATGGACTGCGCTCACCGTCCTCTCTGTACCTGCGGTGTCACATGCGGTCCGGGCTGCCGGGAACCGGGGTGGGCTTGCCCGCGTTCTGCTGCCGGATCACCCGGACCGGCAGGTGCAGCGACTCCACCAGGTCGGCGGTGCCGTCGGTCGAACCGTCGTCCACCAGGACGATCTCCACCGGATGGTCCGAGGCGAGCAGGGAGCGTACGGCCGCCTCGATCCCGGCGCTCTCGTTGTACGCGGGGACGATGACGCTGACCGGCTCGGTCACCGGCGGCCCCCACGACCGGCCGTGCCGGCCCCTGCGCAGGCGCCGGTGCCGGCGGGCCGCCACCACGACGACCAGGGCACGCAGCACGCAGAGCGCTCCCGCCGCGAACATCAGCACGCCGAGCAGCCACACGACCCGGTCGCCGCCCCGCAGGACCTCGATGAGGGCCAGCCCCTGCAGGCGGTCACCGGGCCCGGCGGGCCGGCCGTGAGCACCAGCAGCGGCGGCTTGTGCGGGTCGGGGCGCGGCACCGGCCGGCCGCCGAGCACGACCTGGGCCGGAGGGCGGCCTTCGGTGCGCCGCGGGGGAGGCCCGGCGTAGATGCGCTCCTGATCCAGGCAGCGCCTGTCCAGGGCCTCCTCCCGGTGCCGGGCGACCCGTCGGCGCACGGCCTCCGAGTCGTCGTCGAACAGTCGTTCAAGCCAGGTCGCGCTGTTGCGCAGCGCCGGGGGCGGCACCGATCGCAGACGCAGGTACGCATTCATGCTCCAAGGAGCGCGCGGGAACGCCGAAGCATTACGGGGCCCGGCGGACCCCGGTCCGGGAAGTGGGGCGGCCGGACCCCGCGTGGGCGGGATCCGGCCGCCCCGTCCCTCTCCGTACCGCTCCCGGGGGGAGTCAGGAACGGCACGGCGAGAGAACCGGGGGTGGTGCATGAGCGGCACTCATGCAGCGCACGGCCGGCGCGAAACGTCACCCGGCCCGGCCGGTGCCGGCAGCGCACCGCGTGAAGGCCGAGGGGTGCGTTGTGACATTTCCGTGCGTGCGGACGCTGGTCGGCATGGGGCCGTCGACGCGACCGGAGCGCGGCGGACTACAGGGAACGCTGTGAAAACCGGTGCGAACGAGGACAGTCTTGGGCCAGGTACGGCAACCCCGTCGTGTACAGGCGTACGACGGGGAACTGGGCGCCGCGGTGGCGCGGGCCCAGGACGGTGACGAGGCAGCGTTCGCGGTCGCCTACCGGATCGTGCAGCCGGGCCTGCTCGGCTACCTGCACGGGCTCGTCGGCGACGACGCGGAGGACGTGGCGTCCGACGCCTGGCTGGAGATAGCCCGTGACCTGGGGCGTTTCAAGGGGGACGGGGCCGGTTTCCGCGGCTGGACGGCGACCATCGCCCGGCACCGGGCCCTGGACCACCTGCGCCGCCAGCGGGTACGGCCCCGGGCGGGCGGGAGCGAGCAGGACGTACTGGACCTGCCCGGCCCGCACAACACACACGAACAGGCCCTGGAGTCCCTCTCCACCGAAAGGGCCCTGGAGCTGGTCCGCGGTCTGCCGCGGGACCAGGCCGAGGCGGTACTGCTGCGGGTCGTCGTCGGGCTGGACGGTCCCGCCGCCGCGCGCGTCCTGGGCAAGCGCCCCGGAGCGGTGCGCACGGCCGCGCACCGGGGGCTGAAAGGCCTCGCCCGCCAACTCGGTATCGGAGGCGGCACGGGCGAGGGTGTGACGGATGGGGCTTCCCGGACGCTGGGGGAGTCGAAGTGAACGACCGGTCGGACAGGAACGGAAGCGGACATGGGTGAACGGCAGAGCGGCGGCGGAGTTCCGGGCCGTCGGCGTGCGCACCACCCTGACGGCGCCGTCTCCGGACCGTGGGACGCGCAGGACACCGCGGCGCTGGAGACGGTGCTGGCCACCGCCCTGCGCGGCGGCGATCCCGACCCGGTGGCCGAGCAGCGCGCCATGGCCGCCTTCCGGTCCGCCCACGGCACGGGCGAGCACCGGGCGCGCACCCGGCGCCGGGACGACTGGCGGGCACCCGCGGAGCGGCGTGCGGGACGCCGCGTGCGGATGACGCTCGGCATGGTCTTCGCCGGCCTCACGCTGAGCGGTGTCGCCGTCGCGGCCATCGGTTCGGCCGGCTCGTCCACGGACGGTGCCGGGACCGGCCGGCAGACCGCGCACCCGTCGGCCCCCGCCCCGGGCGGGCCGGACGGTACCGCTCCGTCGGCGTCGCCCGGCGGCCCTCGGCCGACGGACGGCCCGGCCCGCGCCCGGGACACCGAGGCGCACTGCCGCGCCTACGAGCAGGTCGAGGACCGCGGCAAGGCACTCGAGGCGAAGGCCTGGCAACGGCTCGTGGCGGACGCAGGCGGCAAGGAAAAGGTCGCCGCCTACTGTTCCCGGCAGCTGGCGCGGGCGACGGCCACGGCGCGCCGGCCGGCCGACGCGGGCGGATCCGGTGGGAACACGGCGAACGCCGGCAACGGCACGGGGGGCGGCGGCACGGGCGCTCCCCACAGGAGCACCACCGGCAAGGGCACGTCCGGCAACGGCACGTCCGGCAACGGCACGTCCGGCAAGGCCTCCGGCGGCACGGACAGCTCGGGCACGGACAGCTCGGGCGGGGACAGCTCGGGCGGGGACAGCCGGGCGAACGGCGGCCAGGGCAGCGGCAAGCACAAGTAGCCCGGGCGCGGCAGGCGCGCCCTCACGGGGCGGGCCGGGGCGCGGGGGCGCGCAGGCTCACCGCCTCGGTGAGCACCTCGGGCAGGCCCAGCAGGCGCAGCGCGTCCGGCAGGGCCGTCCCGGGCACCGCCGCCGCGGCGGACTCGGCGGCTTCCCGGTAACGGGCCAGGGCCGCGGTGTGGTCGCCGCGCGCCTCGGCGATCCGGCCGAGCCCGGCCAGCGTACGGACCCGGTTGCCGAGGCCCTTCACCCAGTGCGGGGCGAGCTCTTCCAGGGCCCGCGTGTACAGGTCCTCCGCCGTGGCCGGGTCCCGTTCCAGCAAGGCGAGATCGGCGAGACCGCGCCGGGCGGCCGCCAGGGCGGGCGGGCTGCCCGCGCGGCGGGCGAGGTCGGCGGCCCGGGTGTAGTCGGCGCGCGCCGCCGCCGGGTCGGCGTGCACACGGTGGTCGCCCCGGTTGACCAGCAGGTCGGCGCAGTCCTCCAGGGCGCCCAGCTGCTCGGCGAGGCCGAGCGCCTCGTCCGTGAGGGCGACCGCCCGGTCACGGTCGCCGCGCCCGGCCGCCAGACCGGCCAGCGCGTCCAGCGCCAGCGCTGCCCCCCATCGGTCACCCAGCGCGCGGAACTCCTCGACGGCCGTGCGAAACGCCACTTCGGCGTCCGCCGTGTCGCCCTCGCCGAGGGGACCGAAGGCGGACACGTACCGCGCGGCCGCCCTGACCCACGGGTCGGACCGCTCCCGCTGGGCCGAGACCAGGGTGAACGCGCCGGGCGCGTCGCCGTCGCCCGCGTTGTGCATCATCCACAGCAGCAGCCCGGCCGGATAGCGGCCCGGCCGGGCGGCCGACCACACCTCGGTCAGGGCCTTTCCGGCCGGCGCCCGGTGCCTGTGCCACACCGCCCGTCCGGTCGGACCGGACGCGGCGAGCAGCACGCAGATCGCGTACTCCTCGCCGAGCCCGGCCGGCGGGGTGTGCCCGACCACCTCGAGCAGTGCGGCGGCCTGCGGCGCCGCCACGCCGGACGCACCGCGGATCCACAGGTACGACGAGGCCGAGGCGAGCAGTTCCAGAGCCGCACCGCCCCCGTCCGCACCGTCCACATCCCCACCGTCCCGCGCCGCACCGCCCCCGTCCGCACCGTCCACATCCGCACCGCCCCGAGCCCCACCGCCCCGAGCCCCACCGCCCCGAGCCCCACCATCCCGCACCGCACCGTCCCGCGCCGCCGCGACCGCCCAGCGCACCGCCGCCAGCAGATCGGGCTGCTCCGCCGCGAGCGCCTCCAGCCACTCCAGTTGCTCGGCGCGCCGCAGCCACGGGTCGGCGGCGCGCATCCGCTCCAGCAGTGTCGCGGCGTGGGCCCGCCGCACCGCGTCCGTCTCCCCCGCGGCGTCCAGCCGTTCGGCACCGTAGGCACGGATCGTCGCCAGCATGCGGTACCGGCCGCCGGCCCGGTCCAGCAGGGACTTGTCGGCCAGCGACTCCAGCGTGTCCTCGTCGGTGCCGCAGACCCGGCACGCGGACTCGGGGCTCGCCCCGGCCGCGAACACGGAGAAGCGCCGCGCGGCCCGTCGCTCCGGCTCC
Source organism: Streptomyces sp. NPDC001348 (assembly GCF_053597535.1). Taxonomy (NCBI): domain Bacteria; kingdom Bacillati; phylum Actinomycetota; class Actinomycetes; order Kitasatosporales; family Streptomycetaceae; genus Streptomyces; species Streptomyces sp. NPDC001348. The sequence goes on from NZ_JBSFIK010000037.1 coordinate 24,060, forward strand.
GTCAGCAGGTCCCAGCTCCACTCGACGACCGAGCGCAGCGTCCGGTGCCGTTCGTCCGCGGTGCGGCTGCCCCGCGCGGACACGGACAGCCGGTCGTCAAGGCGCTCGGCCAGTTCCTCGGCGCTCAGGGTGCGCAGCCGGGCCGCCGCGAGTTCGATGGCGAGGGGCAGGTCGTCGAGGGCCGCGCAGATCCGCCGGACGGTGTCCGGAGCGGGGACGAACGCGCGGCGCACGGCGCGGGCCCGGTCGGTGAACAGTTCGGCGGCCGCCGTCTCGTCGAGCGGCCGTACGGGGTGCAGGTGCTCGCCGATGACGCCCAGCGGCTCCCGGCTCGTCGCCAGCACCCGCAGGCGCGGGCACGTCGTCAGCAGGCGGGCCGCCAGTACGGCGGTCTCCTCGACCAGGTGCTCGCAGTTGTCCAGGACGAGCAGGAGCATCCGGCCCGACAGCGCCGAGACCAGCCGGTCCAGCGGGTCCCGTACCCCGGCCGCCATGTGCAGCCCGTTCTCGCGCAGTCCGAGGGCACCGAGCACGGCCTGCGGCAGTACGGCGGGGTCCCGCAGCCCGCCGAGTTCGACGAAGCACACCTCGTCGGACTCCGCCCGGGCGACCTCCGCGGACAGCCGGGTCTTGCCGACGCCCCCCGGCCCGGTCAGCGTCACCAGGCGGGCGGTGCGCAGGAGTTCGCCCACCTCGGCCACCTCCGCGGAGCGGCCGACGAAGGACGTCAGGGGAGCCGGTGGGCCGGTGAGCGAGGGCGACGCGTCGGTGTTCAGCAACTCACTGTGCAAGCCGGTCAGTTCGATGGAGGGGTCGGCTCCCAGTTCGTCGGCGAGGTGCCGTCGTACCCGATCGAACACCACCAGCGCCTCGGCCTGTCCCCCGTCGGCGGCCAACGCCCGCATCAACAGCCCCGCGAGGCGTTCCCGCAGCGGATGGCGGTCGACGAGCTCGCGTAACTCCGGTACGACCGTGCGGTGTTCGCCGAGCCGCAGCTCCCCCTCGATCCGGTCCTCCAGCACGGTCAGCCGCAGCTCCTCCAGCCGTACGGCGGCGGCGCGGACCGTATCGCCGTCGGCGGCGTCGGCGAGCGCCTGGCCCCGCCACAGCCCCAGTGCCGTACGCAGCAGGGTGACCGCGCGCTGCGCGTCCCCCTCCCCCAGCGCCGCCCGCCCCTCCCGCGCCAGGCGTTCGAACCGGCCGGCGTCGACGTCGTCCGCGTCGACGACGACGCGGTAGCCGGCCCCGGCCCGTTCGATCAGCTCCGCCCGCCCCAGCGCCGAGCGCAGCCGGGACACCTGCGACTGCAGCGCGTGCGCGGACGGGATCCCCTGCGTCCCGCCGCCCCCGGCCGCCGCGACGCCCTCGGCGAGCCGGTCGCCCGCGACGACCTCACCGGGCCTGGCGAGCAGCAGGGTGAGCAGCGCCCGCCGCGCCGGCCCGCCCAGTGGCACCTCCACCCCGTCGTCGCCCCACACCCGCGTCCCGCCGAGGATTCCGAAGCGCATGCGCGCGATTATCCACCCGGGCGCCGACGCTGCGGGGCTGTCGCCCGGTCACACCGCCAGGCACGACACCGTCCGGGCCGGCTCGGTCACCCCGTGCCTCACGCGATGGGCCCCAGATACGTGCCGCCCGACACGTCGATGGTCTGGCCGGTGATCCAGCGTCCCTGCGGGCCCGCCAGGAAGCCGACGACGTCGGCCACGTCCTCGACCTCGCCGAGGCGGCCTAGCGCGGTGATCGCCTCGATGCCGGCGACGACTTCGGGGATGGAGGTGTAGCCGGCGGTCAGGTCGGTGCGTACGGCGCCCGGCGCCACCGTGTTGACCGTGATCCCGCGCCGGCCCAGCTCGTTGGCCAGTGACGGGGCGAGTGATTCCAGTGCCGCCTTGGTGACGGTGTAGCCGATCTGGGTGGAGACGGCGAACCGGCTGGCCGTCGAGCCGATGTTGATGACGCGGCCGCTGTCGTTGAGCAGCGGCAGGGCGCGCTGGATGACGAAGAACGGCGCGGTGACGTTGACCGCCAGCAGCCGGTTCCACTCCTCCTCGGTCACCTGCCCGATGGAGTGCGCGGAGGAGATGCCCGCGTTGTTGACCAGGACGTCCAGCCCGCGGCCGTCGAGCCCCGCGCCCAGCTGCTCGAACAGCCGGTCCACCGCGCCCTCCGCGCCGAACCGGGCCCGGACGGCGAACGCCCGCCCGCCGGCCTCCTCGATCCGCGCGACGGTCCCCTTGGCCGCCTCGTCGTCGCCGCCGTAGTGGACGGCGACCAGCGCGCCCTCGGCGGCCAGCCGCAGCGCCACCGCCCGGCCGATGCCCCGCGACGCACCCGTCACCAGTGCCGTCCTGCCCCTCAGTGCGGCCATCGTCAGCTCCTCGCTCGGTGGCCGGTCCTCCGTTCGGAACCGGCGATGACCCCACTCTCGGGACGACGGCTCACCGCACGCTCACCACCGGCTCACCGGGCGTCCGGGCCTACGACAGCGGCCCCCCGACCGATAGGGTGAAAGCGGTGTGCCGGGAAGTCTGGTCGGCAGGGAGTCGGAGCGGCTTCCTCTCAGCCCCAGGGGGACGGCATGCGGAGCGTCGGTACGGTACTCGCGCTGGTTGTTCTGGCCACCGTCGTGGCGACCTTCGCGCGCCGGTGGCGGATTCCCGCGCCGTCCCTGCTGGTGGTCGCCGGTCTCGCCGTGGCAATGCTGCCGGGCACCCCCCGGATCGAGATCAGTCCGCAGATCATCGGGCTGGTGGTGCTGCCGCCGCTGCTGTACGCGAGTGCGGAGGACATGCCCTGGCGGGAACTGCGCGCCGTGTGGAAACCGGTCGGGATCCTCGCCATCGGCCTGGTCCTGGCCTCCGCGGCGGCCGTCGGCGCGGTCGCCGCATGGGTGACCCCGCTGTCGTGGCAGATGGCGTTCGTCCTGGGCGCGGTGCTGGCCAGCACCGATCCGGTGGCGGTCACCGCGCTCGGCCGCAGGCTCGCGCTCCCGCCGCGCGTGCAGGTCCTCGTCCAGGCGGAGAGCCTCTTCAACGACGCGACGTCCCTGGTGCTGGTGCGGGTGGCGGCCGGGATCGCGGTCGCGTCCGCGGCGGCGAACTGGGGTGCGGCCGGTGGCCAGTTCCTGCTGCTCGCCGGTGGCGGCACGGTGATCGGCGCGGCCGTGGCCGGGGTGGTGGCCCTGATCCGGCGGCGCACCGAGGATCCGGTCCTGGAGACGGTGATCGCCCTGGTCACCCCGTACGCCGCCTATCTGCTCGCCGAGGTCGCGCACACGTCGGGGGTGACCTCGTGCGTGGTGGCCGGGGTCGTCCTGGGCGGCCGGGGCGACCGGCTCACCAACGCCCGGATCCGGCTCCAGCTGCACGCCGTCTACGGCACGGTGGTGTTCCTGCTGGAGAGCGTGGTCTTCTCCCTCATCGGGCTGGCGCTGCCCGACGAGGTGCGGGCGCTGGCGGACGGCAACCGGCCGTGGCCGCTGTACGCCCTCGCCGTCGCCGCCACGCTCGTCGCCGTACGTCTGCTGTGGCTCGCGCCGCTGTCGGCGGTCGTGCAGCGCCGGGGCGGGCTCAGCCGTATGAACTGGCGGGTGCCGATGGTGCTGACCTGGGCGGGCACCCGTGGGGTGATGCCGCTGGCCGCCGCCCTGTCCATCCCCGAGGTCGCGAGGAACGGCACCCCGCTCGCGGACCGCCCCCTCGTCCTCGTCCTGACCACCTCGGTCGTGGTGGTCACCCTGGTCGTCCAGGGCTTCACCCTCGCGCCGGTCGTCCGCCGCTCCGGCATCGCCCTGGAGCCCGCCCACACCGAACGCGAGGAGATCGAGGCCCGCGCCCACCTCGCCCACGCCGGACTCGCCCGGCTGGAGGAACTCGCCGAGCTGGAGGCCGTACCGGACGTCGTGCTCGACCGGCTGCGCCGCGGCCTGAACGCCCGCCTCGACGACGCCCGCGACCGCCTCGCCGAGGCCGACGGCGGCAGCGGCGCGGCAGCCGCTTCCGCCGACCTGGCCCACCGCCGGCTGCGCCGCGACCTGATCGCCGTGCAGACGACGGAACTCCAGCGCCTGTACGACGTGCACCGCATCAGCGAGACGACCCGGCGGCGGCTGCAGCGGTCGCTCGACCTCGAGGAAGCCCGGCTGACGGACGCCTGAGGACGCTCGCCCGAGGACGCCCGTCCGCGTCTTAACGGACCCTTGACGCGTTCGGCGGTCTCTCCCGTGGGCCCCCGCGTCACTCTCTGCTTACGCTGGTGCCGCCATCCGCGTGATGGCCGGAACCGCACGCTGAGCCGCACGTCAGAAGAGAGCACGCCGATGGCCACCACCGAGAATCCACCGCAGAGCCGTCTGCGGACGTGGATGCTGGAGGGCCTGTCCGACATGGGCAAGCACGGTGGCCACACCGGCCCGCATGCCGAGCCGGAGCCTCCGCACAAGGGCCAGCGCTGGTACCGCGTGATGTGCCTGACCGGCGTCGACTACTTCTCCACCCTCGGCTACCAGCCGGGCATCGCGGCCCTCGCCGCCGGACTGCTCTCCCCGGTGGCGACCCTCGTCCTCGTCGTGGTCACCCTGGCCGGCGCGCTGCCGGTGTACCGCAGGGTGGCCGAGGAGAGCCCGCACGGCGAGGGTTCCATCGCCATGCTGGAGCGGCTGCTGTCCTTCTGGCAGGGCAAGCTGTTCGTCCTCACCCTGCTGGGCTTCGCCGCCACCGACTTCCTGATCACCATCACCCTGTCGGCCGCCGACGCCTCCACCCACCTCGTGGAGAACCCGCACCTGACCAGCGTCCTGCACGGCCAGGAGCTGTGGATCACCCTGTTCCTGGTGGCCCTGCTGGGCGCGGTGTTCCTCAAGGGCTTCCTGGAGGCGATCGGCGTCGCCGTCGCCCTGGTGGTCGTCTACCTCGGGCTGAACGCCGTGGTCGTGGTCGACGGCCTGTGGCACGTGCTGACCGCCGGGCACGTGGTCACCGACTGGACCAGCGCCCTCACCGCCGAGCACGGCAACGCCTTCGCCATGATCGGCGTGTCCCTGCTGGTGTTCCCCAAGCTGGCGCTGGGCCTGTCCGGCTTCGAGACGGGCGTCGCGGTGATGCCGCACGTGCAGGGCGACCCGGGCGACACGGAGGACGACCCCAAGGGCCGCATCCGGGACACCAAGAAGCTGCTGACGACCGCCGCCCTGATCATGAGCGTGTTCCTGATCGCCACCAGCTTCATCACGACGGTGCTCATCCCGGCGAAGGAGTTCAAGCCCGGCGGAGACGCCAACGGCCGCGCGCTGGCGTACCTCGCGCACCAGTACCTGGGCAACGGGTTCGGCACGGTCTACGACCTGTCGACCATCGCCATCCTGTGGTTCGCGGGCGCCTCCGCCATGGCGGGCCTGCTCAACCTGATGCCCCGCTACCTGCCCCGCTACGGCATGGCTCCGCACTGGGCCCGCGCCGTACGCCCCATGGTCATCGTCTTCACCCTGATCGCCTTCCTGGTCACCTGGATCTTCGACGCCAACGTGGACGCGCAGGGCGGCGCGTACGCCACCGGCGTGCTGGTGCTGATGTCCTCGGCGGCGATCGCGGTGACCATCGCCGCGCGCAGGGCCGGGGAACGCCACTGGACCGTCGGTTTCGCGATCGTGGCGGCGGTCCTGCTGTACGTGACCGTGGCCAATGTCATCGAGCGCCCCGACGGTGTGAAGATCGGTGCCTGCTTCATCGTCGGGATCATCCTGGTCTCGCTGCTGTCCCGGCTGGCCCGTGCCTTCGAGCTGCGAGTGACGAGTGTGCAGCTCGACCCCATGGCGGAACGATTCGTCCGGGACATCGCCAGCCGGAAGATCCGGTTCATCGCCAACGACCCGGGCGACCGCGACAAGGCCGAGTACCACGACAAGATCGAGCAGATCCGGGCCGACAACGAACTGCCGGAGCAGGAGGACTTCGTCTTCGTCGAGGTCACGGTCACCGACCCGTCCGAGTTCGAGGCGGGGCTGACGGTCCGCGGCGAGGTGCTGCACGGCCGCTACCGGGTCCTGACCCTGGAATCCTCCTCCATACCCAACGCCCTCGCGGCCCTCCTGCTGCACGTCCGCGACACCACGGGCTGCATCCCGCACATCTACTTCGAGTGGACCGAGGGCACCCCCTTCGCCAACTTCCTCCGCTTCTTCCTCTTCGGCCAGGGCGAGGTCGCCCCCGTCACCCGCGAGGTCCTGCGCGAGGCGGAACCGGACCGCGCCCGCCGACCGCGCGTCCACACCGGCTGACGGCGCACCGGCCGACGGCACACCGGCCGACGCGTAAGAATGCCGTCAAGGACGGCTCCCGCCGCGTAAGGACAACGTCAGTACGCGTCGCAGGGGGCCCACCGCCGCCTAGCGTCGGTGTCATGCGAGGGAGCGGCCCGAGAAACGGCCCGGTCGCCGACCGCCACTGGCGTGGCGGCGCCCGGCTCGCGGCCGCCTGCGCCCTCGCCTTCTTCGCACTGGCCCTGCTCGTCGACTGGGACGCGCACACCCTCACCGCCGCCCGCACCGTGGTGTGGCTCGCCATGGCCGCCGCGGTCTTCGCCGTACTGCTGCCGCAGCGGGTCACGGCGGGCACCGGCTGGCTGACGGTGCGCGGCCCGCTGCGCCGGCGGACGGTACGGACGGACGCGCTCGTGTCCGTACGGCGTTCCGCCGGCGTCACCGACCGCCTGGTCCTGCGGGACACCCGCGGCGGACGCCTCGAACTCGACATCCGCGTCCTGACCGCGAACCCCCTGCTGTGGCACGAACTGGACACCGGCCTGCGCCGCTCGGTGCAGCGCGGCACCCTGCGGAACGGGACGGACACGTTCCGGCGGCTCGGCGAGCAGATCGACACGGAGACGGCACGGGCGGTCCTGCGGGCGTCCGGGCTGTCGTAGGCGCTCCTACGGGTGCGCCACGGCCCCCGCTCTCACCGGGTCGAGCTCGCGGAGGATGCGGTGCAGATCGTCCGGGGCGGCCGCGAGACGGACCGGGGTGCCGGCGTCGTCGAGTTCGGCGATGTGCCAGCTCCTCGGGACGGTGTCACCGTCGCCGCCCCGGGCGCGGCGCACGGCCTTGAGGGTGAGCCGCCCCACGGGGACCGTTCGCGCCGCGAACCTGCCGGGACCGGGTGTCACCGCGGGCGGGCCGTCCCCGAGGGCGATGTGGGTGCCGAAACCGTGCGGGTTGTAGTCGGTGTGCTCCAGGAAGCGGGCCGGCAGGAAGACCTCCCCGTCCTCCCCGTCCTCCCGCCCGGCCGGCTCGTCGCCCGCCGTGGCGGGCTGGGGCACGAGCACGCGGGTGACGCGCCAGGCCCAGGCGAGGAAGGCCAGCGTGGCGGCGGAGCCCGCAGCGGCCCAGACGATCGCCACGGGCGAGGTGAGCAGATCCGTCGGATGGCGATAGCACAGCGGCAGCAGCCACAGGGCCGTGCCGGCGAGCGCGCCCGCGAAGGGAAGCGCCGACGGGAGGACCTCGTCGTCGGGCAGCCTGCGCCCGCGCAGGCGCAGCAGCAGCTGGGCGGCCGGGTAGCCGGCGGCGAGGGCGAGCAGGGCGGACGCGACGGCCATGTCACCGCCGCCGGTGATGTGCTCGTGCCATGTGTAGTGCGCGCCGGTGACGGTTCGCACCTCGTGCCGCCACACGGTCAGTTCGACCCGGTCCCCGGACCGGAACCCCTGCGCGGCCTCCGGGGTGACCTCGAGCCGCCTCAGCGGCCTGCCACCGGTGAAGTACAGCCAACTCTGCTTCTTCGGCCGGTTGGCGTCGGTCCGTTCGATCACGGCCGACAGGGTGGTGAGGCAGTCGGCGCGCTCGGAGGCGGGCGTCGTCACGGTGCAGGGGCGGGCCGACTGCCAGGCCCGCTCCCCGGACGCGGCGTCCGGCACGAACCAGGCGGCCGTGCCCGCGCCCCCGAGCAGCAGCACGCACAGGATCAGCGACCCGGCCCAGCCATGGCCGGCGGTGCGGTACGAGACGACGGGCACGTGATCCGACCCGGGGGTCCCGTACCGGCGGTGCAGCCCGCGGAGCGCGTCCAGCGTGGCGTCGAAGCCGGGGTCATGGGACGTCCCGCTCCACGGCAGCGGCAGGAGCCGCCCGCGGCCGTCGCGCAGCGCGATCCCGACACGGCGGACGTCCTGGTTCCTGGTGCGCTTCAGATACACCCTCAGGTCGGCGACCTCGTGCCAGGCCACCCTCCGCTCGCCCCGCAGCGTACGGATCCGCAGGCCGGACGCGTCGGCGGTCACCCGGGCGGTGACCGCGCGGAGCGCCACGGTCCCCGCCAGGACGGACACCGGGCCGACGCCCAGCCACACGTACGCGAGCCCGCCCCGGTACGCCAGGCCCGTCGCGGCCAGGACCGTCCCGGCCGCTCCGAGTACGACGATCCACCAGAGGGTGCGCTTCCCGGGAGGAAGGCAGGTCACGTCCCGGACATCGGTCATGGGCGGAATCCTGACATCGGCCGGGACGGGGCCGCTTGTGCTGTGTCCGGCAGTTTCCCGGCCCCGTCGTTGCCGACGGACACCAGGAGCCCCCTGCGGGGAAACGCAGGGGCCGGCTAGCCGTTCGTCCTGCCCGGGGTGTCGCCCCGGTGGTCGACCACCGCGCGTTCCATGACGGCGCTGACCCCCAGGAGGGTGGTGGGGCGCGGCTCCTTCTTCCTGTCCTTGGTGATGTACGAGCGGGCGCCCAGGTAGGTCAGGTCGTGCTTGTCGAAGATCCAGACGTCGCGAATCGAGGACCTGGGGTCCTCGCGGGTGATGCCGATGCCGTGCCGGCCGGCGGCGTCGACGACGTCGGGGATCACGGTCACGCCGGGGATCTTCGCGGCGGACCTGTAGAACGCGGCATTGATCGCCGCGGGCATGACCACCGTGCTCAGCAGGTCACCGATCTTGCTGAAGGCGGCCTGGTCGTGCGACTCGGTCTCGTCCCCCTTGGTCTTGGAGTAGACCAGACGGAGCAGGGCGGCGGGGTCGGTCGGCAGGGAGGCCAGCCACTTGTAGGTGGGGCGGTTCCAGCCCGCCGGAACGGGGGCGCCGCCCTCCTCGACGGGGGTCGTCTCACCGGGCATGACCGCGTCCTTGCCGGTCTCCTTGAGCCACCCGGCGGTCTTGACGGGGGCGGGGTTCTGCACCGTCCACGACTCCGACTGGTGCAGGGCACCGAGCTTCACCGGGCCTTCGAACGTGCCCTTGTTGGAGCGGAGCAGCGTTCTGACGTAGACCAACTGCCCGTCCTTCACCGGGCTGGTGTCGGTCTCCATGGCAGCGGCGGCGATCCTGCCGAGCGTCACCGACGCGTTGCCGCCGCCCTTGGCGGAGCCCGCGCTGCCGGTACCGGCCCCGGGGGCGGAGCCGCCACCGCCGGAGAGGGTGACAACCAGCGCTCCGGCCAGCGCCATCGACGCGGCGGGCAGCAGCACGGCGGGCCGCAGCAGCTTGCGGCGGGGTGGTGCCCCGGCCGTCCGCGTGGCGAGGTTCAGGTCCTGGTCGATGCGTCGCATCAGTACGTCCTTGTGGTGGAGGTGCCGGCTCCGCGGGAGGTCCCATTCCGCCCGGGCCGACAGCAGCTCCTCGGCCTCGCTCCGGGCGGCGGAGCCGGAGCCGGCGCGGGGCAGGTCGTCAGCGTTCACGGGGTTTCCTCCTGCAGGAACAGGGCCGCGAACGCGGCCTCACTCTCCATCTCTCCGCGGGTCCGGGGCGGTTCCGGATTTTCCCGGTCGCCTTCACCGGGTGCGCTGAGCAGGGCCAGCCGGGCGCGGGCCCGGGACAGCCGGGAGCGCACGGTGCCGACCGGGATGCCGAGGGCCTCGGCCGCCTGCTGGTAGTCCAGCCCGGAGGCCACGCACAGGGCGAGCACCTCCCGGTCCTGGCGGCGCAGCCTGCGCAGCGCGTCGTGGACCAGGGCGAGACGGCGGGCGTCGTCGACGCGGCCCGCCGTCTCGTCCGCGAAGTCCTCGACCGGCCGGGGGTCCGGGCTGCGGGCCAGGAAGGCGATCCGCCGCCGTATCCCCCGGTTGGCGTTGCGCGCCTTGTGCGTGGCGATGCCCAGCAGCCACGGCTTCAGCGAGCCGCCCTCCGGGTCCACCGTCTCCCGGGCACGCCAGGCGGCGAGGAAGGTCTCGGACATCGCCTCCTCGGCCTCCGACCAGTCACCGGTCAGCCGCAGGGCATGGTTGTAGACCGCCCGCGCGTAACTCTCGTACAGCTCGGCGAAGGCTTCACGGTCCCCTGCCCGTATCCGCGCACGCACTGACTCTCCTCGTTCCGTCTGCCGCCTCACATCTGTTACTCCCTGCGGAACGAGGGGAGTTCCCGTGCGCTGGGTCACACGACCTCGTGCTGTGCCTCTGCCGTCCGCCGCCGGTGTCAGGACCCGTCGGCAGACGCGGCGTGCAAGGGGTCCTTGCACTATGCCCGCCCGGGTCGCGCGGCCTGGCACCGCACCTCGCCGCGTTGCCGAAAAGCCCTGGTAGCTCCTCCCCCACTCTCGGCTTCGCTCGAGCGGGGGGACCCCCATCGAGGGCTCTCCGGCGCCTTGCGATGCACGGCACCAGACCACGCGACCTCATCGGGCGCTCATAGTGCAAGGACCCCTAAGTCCCCTCGGGTGACCTCACCGCGCGGCTGCCGGGATTCGGGGGAGCGGGCGGCTTGGCTGATGGTGTGATCAGCAGACATATCGCTTGCCGCGGCATCGCCGTGCTCATGGCCGCCGCCACCGTCCTCCCGGCCGCCGCGACCACCTCGTCGGCCACTCCCGCACCGCCGGCCTCCGGCCCGGAGACCCAGCTGGTGCCCGGCGTGCCCCCGGGTCCCGCGCAGCCCTGGCAGATCGACACCCCCGACCAGATGCTGCCGCCGAAGGTGTACACCCCCAGCGCCCGCGAGAACGCCCGGGAGCCGCGGGACGCGGCGCCCGGGACGTACGACCTCGTCGAGTACGTCCCGCTCGCTGACGCCGTCGCCAAGGTGGCGTGCAGCAAGCAGGCCGGGCCCTACCAGCGGCAGGTCGAACGGTGGCTGAAGCGGAAGGTGGACGGGAAGCAGTCCGCGGCCGACTGCAGGGCCATCCGGAGCTTCCAGAAGAAGCACGGGATCAAGCCCGCGATCGGCTTCGCCGGCCCGGTCACCTGGGCGCGGATGACGCTCATCTCGGCCCGGAAGAACCCCAACGCGGCCGGCAGGTGCCCGGTGCGCACCCACCGGGTCGCCTGCGTGGACCTGACCCGGCAGCTGACCTGGGTGCAGAAGGGCAGGAAGGTGGTGTTCGGGCCGGTGCCCATGCGCAGCGGGCGCAAGGGGTACGCCACCAGGGCGGGCTGGCACACCGTCTACTGGCGGCACAAGAACCACTGGTCGACGCTGTACAACCAGCCCATGCCGTACGCCCAGTTCTTCGACGGCGGCCAGGCCTTCCACGCCGTCTACGGCAGCATCTACACCACCGTCGGCTCCTGGGGCTGCGTGAACCTCGAGCTGGCCGACGCGCGCAGGCTGTGGGGCGTGTTGAGGAAGGGCGACCGGGTATTCGTGTGGGGCCGCAGGCCCGGCTCCTAGGCCGTGCGGAGGGCTGCGCCCGAGGGCTCTCGGGGGCCTCTGAGACACTGGGGGCGCCATGACTGAAAGACCACCTGCGCCGACCGCGCCCCTGCGCGCCCGCGCCGAGATCGACCTGGCCGCACTCCGGGCCAACGTGCGGGCGCTGCGTGCCCGTGCGCCCAAGGCGGCCCTGATGGCCGTGGTGAAGTCCGACGGGTACGGGCACGGGGCGGTGCCCTGCGCCCGAGCGGCCGTGGAGGCGGGCGCGGGCTGGCTGGGCACGGCCACCCCCGAGGAGGCCCTCGAACTGCGCGCGGCCGGACTGCCGGGGCGGATCATGTGCTGGCTGTGGACGCCGGGCGGGCCGTGGCGTGAGGCGATCGAGGCCGACCTCGACGTGTCGGTCAGCGCCATGTGGGCGCTGCGGGAGGTCGTCGCGGCGGCCCGGCAGGCCGGCCGTCCCGCGCGCGTGCAGCTCAAGGCCGACACCGGACTCGGCCGGGGCGGCTGCCAGCCGGGGCCGGACTGGGCCGAACTCGTCGCCGAGGCCCTGCACGCCGAGCGCGAGGGGCTGGTGCGGGTCACCGGGCTGTGGTCGCACTTCGCGTGCGCCGACGAGCCGGGCCACCCCTCGATCGACGCCCAGCTCGTCCGCTTCCGGGACATGCTGGCGTATGCGGAGGGGCGGGGTGTGCGCCCCGAGGTGCGGCACATCGCCAACTCCCCGGCCACGCTCACCCTGCCCGAGGCCCACTTCGACCTGGTCCGGACGGGCATCTCCGTGTACGGGATCTCACCGAGCCCCGAACTCGGCACCCCGGCCGACTTCGGGCTGCGCCCGGTGATGACCCTGTCGGCCTCGCTGGCGCTGGTGAAGCACGTACCGGGCGGACACGGGGTCAGTTACGGGCACCACTACGTCACCCCGGGCGAGACGACCCTCGGCCTGGTCCCCGTCGGTTACGCGGACGGCGTCCCCCGGCACGCCTCCGGCAGCGGTCCCGTCCTGGTCGGCGGCAAGTGGCGTACGGTCGCCGGACGGGTCGCGATGGACCAGTTCGTCGTCGACCTCGGGGGAGACGAACCCGAGGCGGGAGCGCAGGCGGTGCTGTTCGGGCCCGGCGACCGGGGCGAGCCCACCGCGGAGGACTGGGCGCAGGCGTCCGGCACGATCGCGTACGAGATCGTCACGCGGATCGGAACGCGTGTTCCTCGCGTCTATGTGGACGGGGAACAAGACCGGCAGGACGGGTGACCGGCGCCGGAGGGCACCCGTAGGGGTGTGGCCATGGTGACACCCGTGACGCAGCAGCAGTCGTGATGAGGAGCGGTACGTGAGCGAGAGCAGTGCGGAGGTCGTGGCCGACGTGGCGGATGTCGCCGCGGCGGCCGTCGTCGCCTCCGCCGCGGGGGCGGCCGGGGGCTGGCGCAGGGCGACCGGCCTCGCCGGCGCCGCGATAGGCGTGCTCGCCGCGGGCGCGGCCGCCGGTGTCGCCATCGAGCGGATGACCGTCGGCCGGGGGATGCGCAGGAAGGCCCGGCTGGCGCTGGACTCGGCGGGGCCGTACGGGGCGCTGCGCGGCACCCCGGGCAAGGCGCACGCCGACGACGGCACCGAGTTGTACTACGAGGTCGACGACGTCGAGCCGGACACCGGCGGCCCGAACCTCTCCCCGCGCCGGCGGCGGCTGTTCGGCCGCAAGGCGCCCGCCCCGGTCACCGTGGTCTTCAGCCACGGCTACTGCCTCAGCCAGGACTCCTGGCACTTCCAGCGCGCCGCCCTGCGCGGTGTCGTGCGCACCGTGCACTGGGACCAGCGCAGCCACGGCCGGTCGGCGCGGGGCGTGGACCAGGTCCAGAACGGGGTGCCGCTCACCATCGACCAGCTGGGCCGCGACCTGAAGGCCGTCATCGACGCGGCCGCGCCCGAGGGCCAGGTCGTGCTGGTCGGGCACTCCATGGGCGGGATGACGATGATGGCGCTGGCCGCACAGTACCCGGAGCTGATCCGGGACCGGGTGGTCGCCACCGCCTTCGTCGGTACGTCGTCCGGACGGCTCGGCGAGGTCAACTTCGGGCTGCCCGTCGCCGGCGTCAACGCGGTGCGCCGGGTGCTCCCCGGAGTGCTGAAGGCGCTCGGACAGCAGGCGGCGCTGGTGGAGAAGGGGCGGCGGGCCACGGCCGACCTGTTCGCCGGGATCATCAAGCGGTACTCGTTCGCCGGGCGGGACGTGGACCCGGCGGTCGCACGGTTCGCCGAGCGTATGATCGAATCCACCCCGATCGACGTGGTCGCCGAGTTCTACCCGGCCTTCACCGACCACGACAAGACCGAGGCCCTCGCCTGCTTCGCCGACATGCCGGTGCTCGTGCTGGCCGGGGTCCAGGACCTGGTCACGCCCAGCGAGCACAGCGAGGCCATCGCCGACCTGCTGCCCGACGCCGAGCTGGTCCTCGTACCGGACGCCGGGCACCTGGTCATCCTGGAACACCCGGAAGTGGTCACCGACCGCCTCGCGGACCTGCTCACCCGCGCGGGTGCCGTGCCCGCAGGGGCTACGGTAAGTGGCTATGGAAGCACCAGCAGCACCGCACAACCCCGCTGAGACCCAGCTGACCGTGACCTCCCCGGAGCAGATGCGGGAACTGGGCCGCCGCCTGGCCAAGCTGCTGCGCGCGGGCGACCTGGTGATGCTCACCGGCGAGCTCGGCGCGGGCAAGACGACGCTCACCCGCGGGCTGGGCGAGGGGCTCGGCGTGCGCGGCGCGGTCACCTCGCCGACCTTCGTGATCGCCCGCGTCCACCCGTCACTGGGGGAGGGTCCGCCGCTCGTCCACGTCGACGCCTACCGGCTGTCCGGCGGCCTGGACGAGATGGAGGACCTCGACCTGGACGTGTCGCTGCCCGACTCGGTGATCGTCGTCGAGTGGGGCGAGGGCAAGGTCGAGGAACTGACCGAGGACCGGTTGCAGGTCCTGGTCCACCGGACCGTCGGGGACACCGCCGACGAAGTGCGGCGGGTGACCCTCACCGGTCTCGGGGAGCGGTGGGAATCCGTGGACCTGGAGTCGCTGGCGGCCTGACGCCGCCGACACGTTCCGACAAGCCGTCGGCAACATATTGCGCCGGACCTGGCAGCCGTGATGACATGGTGTCCAGTCCGTAGTTAGGTGTGCCTAAGTACGCCCGCCCCCGCACCTCAGGAGGCGCCCCATGTCCGCTTCTCAGCCCACGGTGCCATGGCGGCCGTCCGAGCCCGCCGAGGTGTCGATGCGCGATCTGCTGGCGTCCTGCGCGGCGGCCGCGGTGATCTCCCGGCCGCCGCGGGAGCCCGAGCCCAAGCGGGTGGAGCCGGTGCAGCGGCACCGCGACGCCGCTTAGCACCGACCGTGCGGGGGCCGGTGGGCGCTGGGACCTGTCGCCCTGGGACCTGTCCGGCGGATCATGCCGCAGACGCGGGGTTTGGCACGCCCTCCCCCACTCTCGGCTGCGCTCGAGCGGGGGGACCCCCATCGCGTCGACGCCCTCCTCCGCCTTGCAGTTGGACGCGCCAAACCCCGCTCACCAGCGCCGATGAGGTACCGCCCGTTTCCTGCGACCTGATCCGCCGGACAGGCCCTAGCGGAGCACGATGACGGGCACCCCGATCGTCGCGAACATCCACATCGCCTCCCCGTCGGCCCGTGTCTCGCGGATGCCGCCCGTCCGTACCGTGGGGTCCGGCAGCTGGGCCGCGTCCTCGTCCACCGCGGCGCTGAAGCCGATGGCGACCCCGTCCACGCTGGTGAAACGCACGACGTGCTCGATGGGGGTGCCGTCGGTGCCGGTGACCGCGTGCGAGCGGGAGGTGACGACGTACGCGCCGGGCAGCGGGTCCACGCTGCCGGGCCGCACCAGGAAGGTGCGCAGCACCCGGTTGCGGTCGCTGACCAGCCAGACCCGGTCGTCGTCCATGGTGTACACGACCCGTTCACCCGACCCGGACATGGCGGGCAGCGCCGTGGGGTTCCGCCTGTCCCGGGGCGCCTTCGCCAGGGGGGACGCGCTCGCCGGGGACTTGCCCGGTCCGGCGGGGACGGTGGCCGAGGCCTGGTAGGCGAGGAAGCCGACCGTCCCGACGGCCGCCGCGGTGAGCCCGGCCACGATCGACGAGCTGGTCCCTGCCACGTGTCGCCCACCTCAATCTCATGTTATTTGTCCTACTTCGTACAGAACTTTGTGCAGACGGTAGCACTCGGTGACCACCTGACCGGGACGGCCGACACGGGCCGTGCGGAGCCGTAGGCTGTTCGCGTGCTCTTGCTCGCTCTGGATACCGCCACCCCCGCCGTCACCGTCGCGCTGCACGACGGCACGGACGTCATCGCCTCCTCGAGCCAGGTGGACGCGCGCCGGCACGGCGAGCTGCTGCTGCCGGCCGTCGACCGCGTACTCGCCGAGGCCGGGCTGAAGCTCGAAGCCGTCACCGGGATCGTCGTGGGCATCGGACCCGGCCCCTACACCGGGCTGCGTGTGGGACTGATGACCGCCGACACCTTCGGGCTCGCGCTCGGTGTGCCCGTGCACGGCCTGTGCACGCTCGACGCCCTCGCCTACGCGGCCGACATCGAGAAGGGCCCGTTCGTCGTGGCGACCGACGCCCGCCGCAAGGAGGTCTACTGGGCGACGTACGCCGACTCCCGCACCCGGCTGACGGAGCCCGCCGTCGACCGGCCCGCCGACATCGCCGAGCGGGTGGCCGGGCTCCCGGCCGTCGGCGCGGGCGCGCTGCTCTACCCCGACACCTTCCCGCAGGCGCACGCGCCCGAGCACGTCTCCGCCGCCGCCCTCGCCTCACTGGCCGCCGAGAAGCTGGCCGCCGGTGCGGAACTGCAGGCGCCCAGGCCGCTGTACCTGCGCCGCCCCGACGCCCAGGTCCCCAAGAACTACAAGGTGGTCACCCCGAAGTGACCGAACCCGAGAACCCCCGACTGCGCGAGATGCGCTGGTGGGACATCGACCCCGTGCTGGAACTGGAGAAGGAACTGTTCCCCGAGGACACCTGGTCCCGGGGCATGTTCTGGTCGGAGCTGGCCCACTCCCGCGGCCCCGAGGCGAACCGGCGGTACGTCGTCGCCGAGGAGGACGACCGCATCGTCGGCTACGCGGGCCTCGCCGCGCAGGGCGACCTGTGCGACGTCCAGACCATCGCCGTCGCCCGCGACCGCCAGGGCACCGGCCTCGGCGGCCGGCTGCTGACCGAACTGCTGCGCGCGGCCACCGCCTTCGAGTGCGCCGAGGTCATGCTGGAGTGCCGGGTGGACAACGTCCGCGCCCAGAAGCTCTACGAGCGCTTCGGCTTCGAGCCCATCGGTTTCCGGCGCGGCTACTACCAGCCGGGGAACGTGGACGCGCTGGTGATGCGCCTGACCGTGCAGTCCGGCAACGGCTCCGCCGCGGGTTCCCCCTCCGAACAAGGAACAGAGAGCAATGGCTGACGAACCCCTGGTGCTGGGGATCGAGACCTCCTGCGACGAGACCGGCGTCGGCATCGTCCGCGGCACCACCCTGCTGGCGGACGCCGTCGCCTCCAGCGTCGACGAGCACGCCCGTTTCGGCGGTGTCGTGCCGGAGGTCGCCTCCAGGGCCCACCTGGAGGCGATGGTGCCCACCATCGACCGCGCGCTGAAGGAGGCGGGCGTCTCCGTCAAGGACCTGGACGGCATCGCCGTGACCGCCGGCCCCGGCCTCGCCGGCGCCCTGCTGGTCGGCGTGTCGGCGGCGAAGGCGTACGCCTACGCCCTCGGCAAGCCCCTGTACGGCGTGAACCACCTCGCCTCCCACATCTGCGTGGACCAGCTCGAGCACGGCCCGCTGCCCGAGCCGACGATGGCGCTGCTGGTCTCCGGCGGCCACTCCTCCCTGCTGCTGTCCTCGGACATCACCTCCGACGTACGCCCGATGGGCTCGACCATCGACGACGCGGCGGGGGAGGCCTTCGACAAGATCGCCCGCGTGCTGAACCTGGGCTTCCCCGGCGGCCCGGTCATCGACCGGTACGCGCGCGAGGGCGACCCGGAGGCGATCGCCTTCCCGCGCGGACTGACCGGCCCGCGCGACCCGGTGTACGACTTCTCCTTCTCCGGCCTCAAGACGGCCGTGGCCCGCTGGATCGAGGCCAGGCGCGCGGCCGGCGAGGAGGTCCCGGTCCGGGACGTGGCCGCCTCCTTCCAGGAGGCCGTGGTGGACGTGCTCACCCGCAAGGCGCTGCGGGCCTGCAAGGACCAGGGCGTCGACCACCTGATGATCGGCGGCGGCGTGGCCGCGAACTCCCGGCTGCGCGCCCTCGCCCAGGAGCGCTGCGAGGCGGCCGGCATCCGGCTGCGCGTCCCGCGCCCCAAGCTGTGCACGGACAACGGCGCGATGGTGGCCGCACTGGGCGCCGAGATGGTGTCCCGCGGCCGGGCCGCCTCCAGCTGGGACCTGTCGGCGGACTCCTCCCTGCCGGTGACCGACCCGCACGTCCCCGGCCACGACCATGTGCACGAGGTCAGCGGGGAGAACCTCTACTCATGACGGTCGCCCTGATGTGGGAGGCCCGCGCGGCGGCGGGGCGCGGTGCGGAACTGCTCGCCTGGGCCCGGACGCGGAGGCTTCCGCGGGAGCCGCTGCGCCGGGAGACCTTCCGCGCCCCGCAGGACCGGGTCCTCGTCATCACCTGGTGGGACGCCGAGTACGACGCCGAGCTGCCCGAACTGCCCGAGCCGGACGGGGATCTGGTCACCCGGGCGGTGCACCGGTGGCGGTTCGAGCCGGTCGACGGGGAGCCGGTCGACGGGGAGCCGGGCGGCTGAGTGGCGCGCACTCCTGCCCGTGCGCTATGATCATTACACGTGAACGGCCGGGAACAACGGTTCGAACACAGTGCGTTGGTGGTCCAAGGAAAGACGCCCCGCTTCCTGCGGGGAAATGCAGGTGCAAGGCCTGCCCAGCGCTCCGCTCACCCCCGCCCCCGACTCCTCGGGGGCGGGGGTGTTTTCGTCAGCCGACCGCCGTCACCGCCGTCTCGCACCGCAGTCGCCGGTCGGCGCCGACCGGACGCACCGGCCCCGTGAGGCTCAGCCGTGCCGTGTGCCGTACGTCCGCGCTGGACGCCGCCAACCGCAGTTCCAGCGCGCCCGGTTCGACCACCCTGGTGCCGGAACGGTCCGTGAAGGACGACAGATCGGTGTGGAAGCGGAAGGTGACGCGGGCCGCCTCCCCGGACTCCAGCGACAACCGCCGGTAGCCGATCAGACGGACGTCCGGGCGGGTCACCGAGGCCACCGGGTCGTGCAGGTACAGCTGTACGACCTCCGTGCCCGCGCGGTCGCCCGTGTTGCGGACCGTCAGCGAGATGTCGTACGACCCGTCCGTGCCGATCTCCGGGTCGGTGCCCGTGAAGTCGTCCCACGCGAACGCCGTGTACGTGTGGCCGTGCCCGAACGGGTACAGCGGCGTCGGATCGAGGTTGCTGACCTCGTCCGCCAGGCCCAGCGGCGGCTGGAGGTACGTCCACGGCTGGCCTCCCGGGACGCGCGGAACGCTCACCGGGAGGCGGCCCGAGGGGTTCACGCGGCCCGACAGCACCCCGGCCACCGCCGGACCGCCGCCCTGTCCGGGGAAGAACGCCTGGACCACGGCGGCCAGCCGGCCGTGCCAGCGGCCGAGGGCGTACGGGCGGCCGGTCAGCAGGACCAGCACCACGGGGACCCCCGTGGCGACCAGCGCGTCCAGCAGATCGCCCTGCACGCCGGGCAGCTGGAGGTCCGTCACGTCGCAGCCCTCGCCCGAGGTGCCCCGGCCGAACAGCCCGGCCCGGTCGCCCAGCACCGCCACGCACACATCCGCCTCGGACGCGCGGGCCACCGCCTCCCCGAAGCCGGAGTCGTCGGGGTCGGACACCCCGCAGCCCTCCGCGAACGCCACCTTGGCATCGGGGAGTTCGGTGCGCAGCGCCTCCAGGACCGTCGGGATGCCGATGCCCGTCGGCACCTCGGGGTGGTGGGTGAGCACATGGGAGGGGAAGGAGTAGCAGCCGAGCATCGCGAGCGCGTCGGCCGCGCGCGGGCCCACCACCGCGACACGGGTGTCGGGGGACAGCGGCAGGATGCCGTCCGGGTTGTCGAGCAGCACCACCGACTCCTCGGCCAGACGCCGGGCCAGCGCCCGGTTGGCCGCCGAGTCCAGGTCGACCGTGCCGGACGGCTCCGGCCGCCAGTCCTCGTCCAGGAGGCCCAGCTCGCACTTCTGGATCAGCACCCGGCGGACCGCCCGGTCCACCAGCGACTCGGGAACGCCGCCCTCCCGTACCGCCGCCACCAGCGGCTTCCCGTAGCACTTCAGGGTGGGCAGCTCGACGTCGATGCCCGCCTCCAGCGCCAGGCGGGCCGCCTCCGCCTCGCTGCCGGCGACCCGGTGCAGGCTCTGCAGGAACCCGATGCCGAAGTAGTCGGCGACCACCGTCCCCGTGAAGCCCCACTCCTCCCGCAGGAGTCCGGTCAGCAGGCCGGGGTCCGCCGACGCGGGGACGCCGTCCGTCTCGGTGTACGCCGCCATGACCGACCGCGCCCCGCCCTCGCGCAGCGCCATCTCGAAGGGCGGGAGGGTGATGTCCGCGAACTCCCGGATCCCGGCCCGCACGGGGGCCAGGTTCCGTGCCCCCGCCGAGGAGGCGTAACCGGCGAAGTGCTTCAGCGTGGCGACGACCCCGGCCGACTCCAGGCCCCGTACGTACGCCGTGCCGATCGTGCCCACCAGGTACGGGTCCTCGCCGATCGTCTCCTCGACCCGCCCCCAGCGCGGGTCGCGGACCACGTCCAGGACGGGAGCCAGTCCCTGGTGGACACCGACCGAGCGCAGGTCTCCGCCGATGCGCCGGCCCAGCTCCTCGACCAGCGGCGGGTCGAAGGAAGCGCCCCAGGCCAGCGGTACCGGGTACGCCGTCGCGCCCCAGGCCGTGAACCCCGCCAGGCACTCCTCGTGGGCGACCGCCGGGATGCCGAAGCGGCCCGCGTCCGTGATACGGCGCTGGGCGCGGGCCAGTGCCTGCGCGCCCAGCGCCGGGTCCACGGGTGCCGTGCCGAAGGAGCGGGTCAGCTGGCCGAGGCCGAGCGTGATCAGCTCGTCCCAGTCGTAGTCGGCGGTCATCTCGCGCTGGAGCGGGGCGACACCGTCGCCGTCCGTGGCGGCGCCCACCCATACGCCGTACAGCTGGGCGGCCTTCTCCTCCAGGGTCATCCTTGCGAGCAGGTCGTCGACGCGGGTGGCGGCGGGCAGGGCGGAGTCGCGCCAAGGAGCGGTTGTCATGAAACTCCCGTCTCTGCTCACGAATGTTTCGGAATTAATCTCGAATGTTCCGGGAACCTATGGCGCGACAGGGTCTTCGTCAAGGGGTCGCGCAGGGATACGATCGCGAGCATGAAGCCTCCGAAGCCCGTAGGAACGCAGACCGCGACCCTCGCCGAAATCGCTCGTCAGGCCGGTGTCTCCGCTCCGACTGTTTCGAAGGTGCTCAACGGCCGTGCGGACGTCGCCCCCGCCACCCGCACCCGGGTCGAGGAGCTGCTGCGCGCCTACGGCTACCGGCGGCGACGCGCCGAGGCCTCCCGCTCCCCGCTGATCGACCTGGTCTTCCACGAGCTGGAGAGCGCCTGGGCGATGGAGGTCATCCGGGGCGTGGAGAACGTTGCCCGGGACGCGGGGCTGAGCGTCGTGCTCAGCGAGAGCGCGGGGCGGCTCACCCCCGGCCGGACCTGGGCCGACCAGGTCGCCGCCCGCCGCCCGCACGGTGTGATCCTCGTACTCTCCGGGCTCGACGAGTCCCAGCGGGCGCTGCTGACCAGCAGGTCCATCCCGTTCGTGGTGATGGACCCGGCCGGCGACCCGGGCGCCGACGTGCCCTCGATCGGCGCCACCAACTGGCAGGGCGGCCTGGCCGCCACCCGCCACCTCGTCGAGCTGGGTCACACCCGCATCGGCGCGATCAGCGGCCCCTCCCGGATGATGTGCAGCCGCGCCCGGGTCGACGGCTACCGGGCCGCGCTGGAGACCGCCGGACTGCCCGTCGACCACGGGATGATCAAGGCCGGGGACTTCCACCACGAGGCCGGCTACCGGCTGGGCCTGGAGCTGCTCGGCCGCCCCGACCGGCCCACCGCCGTCTTCGCGGGCAACGACCTGCAGGCGCTCGGACTGTACGAGGCCGCCCGTGAGCTGGGGCTGCGCATCCCCGAGGACCTGAGCGTGGTCGGCTTCGACGACCTGCCGGTGGCCCGCTGGGTGGGGCCTCCGCTGACGACCGTGCGGCAGCCGCTGACCGAGATGGCCGAGGCCGCGGCCAAGCTGGTCCTCGACCTCGGGCGGGCGGACGACTCCACGGCGGCGACCCGGGTGGAGCTGGCGACCAGCCTGGTGGTGCGGAGCAGCACGGCGGCCCCGGGGCAGCCGTGACCGGCGTGGCCGGAAGTTGACGTATTGACGGGTGGGGCGGGTGCGCCCACACTCCTCCGAAGTCAATCGGTTGAACGACCGAAACTTTCGGAGGCACCCGCATGAGAACCTCCAGAACCCCCTCGGCCAGAACCCCCCTCAGGACGCGCCTGGCCGCCCTGGCCGCCGGAGCGGCCACGACCCTCGCCCTGCTGGCCGCCGGGACGGCCCACGCCGCCGACACCCCCCTGCGGGACCTCGCGGCGGCCAAGGGCAAGATCATCGGCACGGCGGTCACCGGTTCCAAGCTCACCGGGACCTACGGCGACATCGCGGGGTCGCAGTTCAGCTCGCTCACCCCCGGCAATGCCATGAAGTGGGGCTCGGTCGAGCCCACCCAGGGCAGCTTCAACTGGACCGAGGCCGACCAGATCGTCGCCTTCGCACAGGCCCACCACCAGCAGGTGCGCGGCCACACCCTGGTCTGGCACAACCAGAACCCCGACTGGCTGACGAACGGCAGCTGGACCTCCGCCCAGCTCGGCACCCTGCTGCAGAACCACATCAGCACCGAGGTGGGCCGGTACAAGGGAAAGATCGCGGCCTGGGACGTGGTCAACGAGGCCTTCAACGAGGACGGCACCTACCGCCCGACCCTCTGGTACAACGGCCTGGGCTCCGGCTACATAGCGAACGCCTTCACCTGGGCCCACGCGGCCGACCCGGACGCCAAGCTGTACATCAACGACTACAACGTCGAGGGCGTCAACGCCAAGAGCAACGCCCTGTACAACCTGGTCAAGTCCCTGAAGCAGCAGGGCGTCCCGATCGACGGCGTCGGTCTGCAGGCCCATCTGATCCTGGGACAGGTCCCGTCCACCCTGCAGCAGAACATCCAGCGCTTCGCCGACCTGGGCGTGGACGTGGCGATCACCGAGCTGGACATCCGGATGGCGCTGCCCGCGGACGGTACGAAACTGGCCCAGCAGGCAGCCGACTTCAAGTCGGTCGTCGCGGCCTGCGTGGCGGTCACCCGCTGCGTCAACGTCACCGTCTGGGGCTTCGCCGACTCCGACTCCTGGGTGCCCGGCACGTTCCCCGGCTACGGGGCGGCGACACCGTACGACGACAACTACAGCCCCAAGCCCGCCTACCACGCCATCGCGGAGGCGCTCGGCGGTGGCTCGACCACCCCGCCGCCGACGAACGGCGCGTGCGCGGCGACGTACAGCGTCACCAGCCAGTGGAACACCGGGTTCACCGGCCAGGTGAAGATCGACTGCTCCGGTGGCTCGCTGTCCGGCTGGAGGGCGAGCTGGACCTTCGGCGCCGGCCAGCAGATCACCCAGGCCTGGAACGCCGACTGCGCCCAGTCGGGCACGACCGTGACCTGTACGAACGCCCCGTACAACGGGACGGTCCCGGACGGCGGTTCGGTGACCTTCGGGTTCAACGGGTCGTGGAACGGGAGCAATCCGGTGCCGCTGGTGACCCTGGGATGAGAATCTCCCAAGAAAACCGCCCCGCACGGCTTCCGCTAACAGTCTCCTAATAATTCACACTTACGTTCCTGCCTGTGACGGGACACGGCGAGAACGGTGAGAGCGACGCCGGGGGCAGACGCGGAGGCCGCAGGCCGGCGGTACTGAAGGCCGTCGGCCTCACCCTCGCCGCCGCGCTGGTCCTGGGCGGCGCGGCGGCGGGCTGGGCGTACTGGCACCTCAACCACAACATCAAGAGCGTCGACATCGACAGCGCGCTCGGCGACGACCGCCCGGCGAGGGCGGTCACCACCCCGTCCGCGTCCGCCTCGGCGTCCGCTTCCCCGCTGCCGACCGAGGCACTGAACATCCTCGTCCTCGGCTCGGACTCGCGCAGCGGCAGGGCCAACGCGGAACTCGGCGGCGGCGACAGCTCCGGCGCCCGTTCCGACACGGCGATGGTCGTGCACATCGACGCAGGCCGCACCCGGGCCACCGTCGTCAGCATCCCGCGTGACACGCTGGTCACCCGCCCGTCCTGTCCGCTGTCCTCGGGCGGTGCCACGGCGCTCGCCCACGACACCATGTTCAACAGCGCGTACTCGGTGGGCGGTCCGGTGTGCGCGGTGAAGACGGTCGAGTCGATCACCGGCGTCCGCATGGACCACTACATCGAGATCGACTTCGCCGGCTTCGCCAAGCTGGTGAACGCCCTCGGCGGCGTCACCGTCACCACCGGCGAGGACATCGACGACGACAAGAGCCACCTCCACCTCAGGGCCGGCACCCACCACCTGGGCGGCAAGCAGGCCCTGGCCCTCGCCCGCACCCGGCACGGCATAGGCGACGGCAGCGACCTCGGCCGCATAGGCCTGCAGCAGAAACTGGTGAAGGCCCTGCTGAAGCAGATCGGGTCCACCGATCTCCTCACCGACCCCGCCAGGCTCTACCGGGTGGCCGACGCGATCACCGGCAGCCTCACCACGGACACCGGCCTGAACTCCCTGACCGAGCTGATGCGGCTGGGGCAGAGCCTGAAGGGCCTGTCCGCCGACCGGGTGAGGACGGTGATGATGCCGGTCGTGCCGGCCCCCTCGGACCCCAACCGGGTCGTCGCGAAGGAACCGGCGGCGAGCGGGTTGTGGAGGTCGCTGCGCTGAGGGCAACCTTCGCTGCCGCCGGCGGGTCTGATGCGGTGACCAATTCACTTTAACCGGGGGGTAGTTCTGTGTTCTCCGTACGTTCGCACGCCCGCTGGGCGGTTCCGTTCGCCCTGGCCCTGACCGCGCTGGGCACCACCGCACCCATCGCCTCCGCGTCGAAGCAGGCCGCGCCCGTCCGCGACGACTTCAACGGCGACGGCTACGCCGACCTGGCCGTGGGTGCCCCGAACGCCACCGTCGGCGGGCAGAGCCAGGCCGGTTACGTCACGGTGATGTACGGCGGCCCGCACGGCATATCGACCAGCCGGCGGACCGTCATCAGCCGTGCCACAGCCGGTGTCCCGGGCAGCCCCGCCAAGGGCCAGCGCTTGGGCGTCCAGCTCTCCAAGGGCGACCTGGACGGCGACGGCTACGCCGACCTGGTCGTCGGGGACGGCACCTTGTCCGCCAAGGCGGTCGTCGTCTGGGGCGGCCCGCACGGCCTGTCCGGCGGCACGTCCGTCCCCGCCACCAACACCCAGGCCGGTGACTTCGACGGCGACGGCCGCCTGGACCTTGCCCTGTTCAGCGCCGGCTACGCGTCCGGCGACGACCCGATCGGCACCAAGGCGATCCTGTGGAAGGGACCGCTGAAGCGGACCGGCACCCCGGCCGCCACCTCCGGCATGGATCCCGACCTGCAGTACGTCGACGTCCACGACGGCGCCACCGGCGACGTCAACGGCGACGGCCGCGCGGACCTGGCCCTGACGGAGTACTGCGGGGACGGCAACTACTGCAGCGAGTTCTACCTGGGTACCCCCACCGGCCTCACCCGCGTGCCCGACGCTCCCTCCGGGGACGGCGGCGTGGCGTTCGGTGACCTCAACGGCGACGGGTACGACGACATGGTCGCCGGGGACGGCAGGAACGAGCGGATCCAGGTGGCCTACGGCTCGGCCACCGGCCTGGGCGCACGGGACACCTGGCGGACGTACTCGCAGGACACCCCTGGTGTTCCCGGCGCCACCGAGGACAACGACGAGTTCGGGGAGTCGGTCGCCGTCGGCGACATCACCGGCGACGGCATCGACGACGTCGCGGTGGGCGTGCCCGGCGAGAACAACTACGAGGGCTTGGTCGACGTCCTGCGCGGCAGCCGCACCGGCCTGACCGGTACGGGCGCGCAGGGCTTCACCCAGAACACCGCGGGTGTCCCCGGCACCGCCGAGGTCAACGACGTCTTCGGTGAGGCCGTCCAGCTCCTCGACATCAACGGCAACGGCCACGCCGACCTGGCCGCCGCCGCCACCCACGAGGACGGCGGCAACGGCGCCGTCTGGGAACTGCGGGGCACCGCCACGGGCCTGACGACGGACGCGGCGCTCGTCTTCGGCGGGAAGAGCGTCGGGGCGCCGTACGCGAAGGCGGCGTTCGGGTCCGAGCTCAAGTAGTGCCAGGTCACGGGCCTCGGTAGCGCCAGGGCACGGGCCTCGGTAGCGCCAGGGCACGGCCCCCGGAAAAAAATCTTCGAGAAATTCCGGGGGCCGTGTCGATCCGGGCGTCTCCCGTTCGACGCAGAGGTGAGAAGGCGGGGAGAGCCCCCGCAGCCCGACCGAGGAGTCACCATGCCCCGTTACCTCTCGCTCATTCGGATCGACGAGAACAACACGCCCGCCGAGGGCCCCAGCCCCGAGCTGATGCAGCGGATGGGCGAGCTCATCGAGGAGATCACCAAGGCCGGCGTCATGCTCGACACCGCCGGTCTCACCCCCACCGCGCAGGGCACCCGGGTCCACTGGGAGAACGGGCAGCTCTCCGTCACCGACGGGCCCTTCACCGAGACCAAGGAGGTCATCGGCGGCTACGCCCTCATGCAGTGCAAGGACAAGGCCGAGGCCCTGGAGTGGACCAAGCGCTTCCTGAAGGTCCACGAGGAGTTCTGGACCGTGACCTGCGAGGTGCGGGAGGTCGCCGAGGGCTGAGCCCCCGTTGGCGCCGGCCCGGCCGGAGGTGTTGCATGGGGGGCTGTGGAACAGCAGCCCCCCGCCGCCCCGTCCGGTGCCGCCGCACAGGCCATCGAGGCCGTCTTCCGTCTGGAGTTCCCCCGGGTCGTCGCCGGTGTCGCCCGGATCGTCCGGGACGTGGGCATCGCGGAGGAACTGGCCCAGGACGCACTGGTCGCCGCCCTGGAGCGGTGGCCGCGGGACGGCGTGCCGGACAACGCCGGAGCCTGGCTCATGGCCACCGCCCGCCACCGCGCCGTCGACCTGGTCCGCCGCCGCGAGAACTACGCCCGCAAGCTCGCCGAGATCGGCCGCGACCTGCCGAACACGGCGCCGCCGCAGGAGCCCGCAGACCCCGAGGACATCGACGACGACCTGCTCCGCCTGGTCTTCACCACCTGCCATCCGGTGCTGTCCGCCGAGGCCCGCACCGCACTCACGCTGCGCCTGCTGGGCGGTCTGACCACGGCCGAGATCGCCCGCGCCTTCCTCGTGCCGGAAGCGACGGTCGCCCAGCGCGTCGTGCGCGCCAAACGCACCCTGGCGAGGAAGAACGTCGCCTTCGAGGTCCCTTACGGACCCGACCGCGAGGCCCGCCTCGGCTCCGTCCTCGACGTCATCTACCTGATCCACAACGAGGGCTACGCGGCCACCGCGGGTGACGACTGGCTGCGCCCCGCCCTGTGCGAGGACGCCCTCCGGCTGGCCCGTGTGCTGTCCGCCCTGATGCCCAAGGAACCGGAGGTGCACGCCCTGACCGCGCTCCTGGAGTTCCAGACCGCCCGCGCCCCCGCCCGCACCGGCCCCGACGGTGCCCCCGTCCTCCTCAGGGACCAGAACCGCCGCCGCTGGAACCGGATGCTCATCGCCCGCGGCGTCGCGGCACTCGGCCGCGCCGAGGCCGCCGCCACCGGGGCGCCCGGGCCGTACACCCTCCAAGCGGCGATCGCGGCCTGCCACGCACACGCGCACTCCTACGAGGAGACCGACTGGGCGGCCATCGCGACCCTCTACGACCTGCTATCGGCCCGCGGCCCGTCCCCGGTCGTGGAGCTGAACCGCGCGGTCGCCGTCTCCATGGCGCGCGGCCCGGCCCCGGCCCTGGAGATCGTGGACCGGCTGGCCGCCGATCCCGCCCTGCGCGACTACCACCTGCTCCCCAGCGTCCGCGGCGACCTGCTGGCCCGCCTCGGCCGCGGGGCGGAGGCACGCGCGGAGTTCGTCCGGGCGGCGGGACTCGCCCGCAACGCGCGGGAACGGGAGCTGCTGGCCGCCCGGGCGGCCGAGCTCGGCCCGTGACCGGCGTTCCACGGATGATCGCACTCGGCGGGCACGGCGGTCAGCGCGAGCAGCGGCCAGTGGACGAACACGTCGTACGACAACGGCGTGGCACCGAGGCCGAGTGGGTACGTCGCGACGGGCACGGCCGGCGCCGCCGCCCCGAAGGCCCCGGCACCGGCCCTGTCCTCCCCGCGGACCACGGCCAGGCAGCAGCCGCTCAGCCGTTCGCGGGTGCCCCGAGCAGCATCGTCGGGGCACCCGCGACGCGGGTGAGGAACACGGTGGCCGAGCCCGGACCCTGCGGCTTGACCTTCCGCCGCAGCTCCTCCGGCTCCACCGCAGACCCGCGCTTCTTCACGGTCAGGACCCCGACTCCCCGCTCTCGCAGCAACGCCTTCAACTTCTTCACGTTGAAGGGAAGTTGGTCGGTGATCTCGTACGCGGACGCATACGGGGTCGGCCGCAGCCCGTCCGCCGTCACATAGGCGATGGTCGGGTCGATCAGCCCGCCGCCCACCTCCTCGGCGACCTCCGCCACCAGGTGCGCGCGGATGACGGCGCCATCGGGCTCGTACAGGTACCGGCCCACGGACCGCACGCCGGGGTCCGGCAGCCCGCGGGAGAGCAGGGACCGCGGTCCGGGCAGCAGGGTCGCCCGCACGGCGCCCGGCGCTCCCGTCCCGAACCACAGCACCGCCTCCTTCACGTCACCGCCGTCGGAGATCCACTCCGCCTCGGCCTGTGCGGGAACCGTCTCGTGCGGGATGCCGGGCGCGATCTTCAGGGCCGCCACCCGGGAGGCGGACGCGACGCCCACGGCCCACGACAGGGGCGGCGAGTACGCCTCCGGATCGAAGACCCGGCCCCGGCCGCCCCGCCGCGCGGGGTCCACGAACACGGCGTCGTACGCGGACGTGTCCACCTCCGTCACGTCGGCCTCCCGCACCTCGATCAGCTCGGCCAGCCCCAGCGCCTCCGCGTTGGCGCGGGCCACCGCCGCGGTCACCGGATCCCGGTCCACCGCGAGCACCCGGATCCCGGCGCGGGCGAGGGCGAGCGCGTCGCCGCCGATGCCGCAGCACAGGTCGGCGACGGAGGTGACGCCCAGGTCCCGCAGCCGGCGCGCCCGGTACTCGGCCACCGCCGCCCGGGTGGACTGCTCGACCCCGTTGGGGGTGAAGAACATCCGCCGCGCGTCCTCGGCGGCGAACTTCGCCGCCGCCCGCTGCCGCAGCCGGGCCTGGCCGAGGGCGGCCGAGACCAGGTCGGCGGGGTGGTCGCGGCGCAGCCGGGTGGCGACGGCGAGTTCGTCGGCCGGGGCCGTGCCGTGCACCTCGTCGAGGAGGGCGCGGCCCTCGGGGGTGAGCAGGGAGCGGAAGGCGAGCAGGTCGTTCACCGGGTCATTGTGGGCCAGTCGGTGGATGGTGCGCCCGCGGCGGCGGTGTCGGGCCGGTTCGGGGCCGGGGCTCTGCCAGGATCCGGCACCATGCGACTAGTAGTACAAAATGACAAAAATGGTGCGCGATGGAGGCGAGTGGCCACGAGGCGGCCGGCCACTCGGAGCGGCCTGGTCGCGCTCGCCGTGGCCGCCGTCGTCTCCGGTGGCGCCGTCTCCGGCTGCTCGGCGCCGGGCACGGCCCCGCACTCGGCCCCGGACGTCCGGCCCGCCCCCGGCCAGCAACGCGTGCAGGGGCCCGCCGAAGCGCTGGACTCCTACGCCTCCCGGCTGCGCACCTCCCGCGCCGCCCTGGCCGCCGCCGCCCGGCGCTGGGGCCTGGAGGGCGTCCCGCTCACACCCCCGGCACCCCCCGCCCACAAGCCGAGGATCACCGCCCGCGACGGATTCGAGGTCGACGGCCAGGAGGAGCTGGACCTGCCGCCCGTCTTCACCACGATCCCCACCAAGCAGAAGGTCGTCTTCCTCACCATCGACGACGGCGCCGAGAAGGACCCGGCGTTCCTGCGCATGATGAGCGACCTGAAGATCCCCTACACCGCGTTCCTCAGCAACTACCTGGTCGAGGACGACTACGGGTACTTCCGGAAGATGCAGGCCAAGGGCATCACCCTCAACAACCACACCCTCACCCACCCCTACCTGCCCGGTCTGTCCTACGACCAGCAGCGCGACGAGATCTGCGGCATGCAGCGGATCATGCGCGAGCAGTTCGGCCGGAGCCCGACCGTCTTCCGCCCGCCCTACGGCAACTACAACCGCGACACCCTTCTCGCGGCCAAGTCCTGCGGCATCAAGTACGCGCCCATCTGGGACGAGGAGGTCTACGTCGACCACTGGGAGTACCGGGAGGACGACCAGAGCCTGCACCCCGGCGACATCGTCCTGACCCACTTCCGGGGGTGGGACGACTGGAACGGCACGATGGTCGACGACATGCGCAGGTTCCTGAACAAGGTCACGGCCGAGGGGTACGCGGTGGCCCGCCTGGAGGACTACCTGTGAGGCGGCGGTGGCGCGGCGCCCGGAAGCATCAGAGCAGTGCACCGGGCGCCCCCCAAAGAGGGCATCCCCGCTGACGCGCCGCACGGCAATTGGCACTCCGCTTGACCGAGTGCTAATCGCAGTCATAGTCTCGGCTCTGGCACTCCCCCCTGGAGAGTGCCAATGACGCGACGGGCAGGTCCGGCACCCGCGACGACGGATCGACCTGGTCGCCACCTCAGACAGTTAACCCCGTGAGATCTCCGAAGGGGGAGGTCGGATCGTGACGACCACCAGCTCCAAGGTTGCCATCAAGCCGCTCGAGGACCGCATCGTGGTCCAGCCGCTGGACGCCGAGCAGACCACGGCCTCTGGCCTGGTCATCCCGGACACCGCCAAGGAGAAGCCCCAGGAGGGCGTCGTCCTGGCCGTGGGCCCGGGCCGCTTCGAGGACGGCAACCGTCTTCCGCTCGACGTCTCCGTCGGCGACGTCGTGCTCTACAGCAAGTACGGCGGCACCGAGGTGAAGTACAACAACGAGGAGTACCTCGTCCTCTCGGCCCGCGACGTGCTCGCGATCATCGAGAAGTAATCACCTCGAGCTTCACCGCTTCGAGCTGCGCCCCCGGCCCCCGCGACCGTTAACAAGCCGGGCGCCGGGGGCGCAGTCCGTTTCACCGACCGTATTTTTTTGCACCCTAGATTTCCCGAGAGGGCTACGCTCCCATGGCGAAGATCCTGAAGTTCGACGAGGACGCCCGTCGCGCCCTCGAGCGCGGCGTCAACAAGCTCGCCGACACGGTGAAGGTGACGATCGGCCCCAAGGGCCGCAACGTCGTCATCGACAAGAAGTTCGGCGCCCCGACCATCACCAACGACGGTGTCACCATCGCCCGTGAGGTGGAGATCGAGGACCCGTACGAGAACCTCGGCGCCCAGCTGGTGAAGGAGGTGGCGACCAAGACCAACGACATCGCGGGTGACGGTACGACCACCGCCACCGTGCTCGCCCAGGCGCTCGTGCGCGAGGGCCTGAAGAACGTCGCCGCCGGCGCCTCCCCGGCCGCCCTCAAGAAGGGCATCGACGCCGCGGTCAAGGCCGTCTCGGACGACCTGCTCGCCTCGGCCCGGCCGATCGACGAGAAGTCCGACATCGCCGCCGTCGCCGCGCTGTCCGCCCAGGACCAGCAGGTCGGCGAGCTCATCGCCGAGGCGATGGACAAGGTCGGCAAGGACGGTGTCATCACCGTCGAGGAGTCCAACACCTTCGGTCTGGAGCTGGACTTCACCGAGGGCATGGCCTTCGACAAGGGCTACCTGTCGCCGTACTTCGTGACGGACCAGGAGCGCATGGAGGCCGTCCTCGACGACCCGTACATCCTGATCCACCAGGGCAAGATCTCCGCCATCGCGGACATGCTGCCGCTGCTCGAGAAGGTCATCCAGGCCGGCGCCTCGAAGCCGCTGCTGATCATCGCCGAGGACGTCGACGGCGAGGCCCTGTCGACCCTGGTCGTCAACAAGATCCGCGGCACCTTCAACGCCGTCGCCGTCAAGGCCCCCGGCTTCGGCGACCGCCGCAAGGCCATGCTGCAGGACATCGCCGTCCTCACCGGCGGCACCGTCATCTCCGAGGAGGTCGGCCTCAAGCTCGACCAGGTCGGCCTGGACGTGCTGGGCTCCGCCCGCCGCGTCACCGTCACCAAGGACGACACCACGATCGTCGACGGCGCCGGCAAGTCCGAGGACGTGCAGGGCCGCGTCGGCCAGATCAAGGCCGAGATCGAGAACACCGACTCCGACTGGGACCGCGAGAAGCTCCAGGAGCGCCTCGCGAAGCTGGCCGGCGGCGTGTGCGTGATCAAGGTCGGCGCCGCCACCGAGGTGGAGCTGAAGGAGAAGAAGCACCGTCTGGAGGACGCCATCTCCGCGACCCGCGCCGCGGTCGAGGAGGGCATCGTCTCCGGTGGTGGCTCCGCGCTCGTCCACGCCGTCAAGGTCCTCGAGGGCAACCTCGACAAGTCCGGCGACGAGGCCACCGGTGTCGCGGTCGTCCGCCGTGCCGCCGTCGAGCCGCTGCGCTGGATCGCGGAGAACGCCGGCCTCGAGGGCTACGTCATCGTCTCCAAGGTCGCCGAGCTCGAGAAGGGCAACGGCTACAACGCCGCCACCGGCGAGTACGGCGACCTGGTCAAGGCCGGCGTCATCGACCCGGTCAAGGTCACCCGCTCCGCCCTGGAGAACGCCGCCTCCATCGCCTCCCTCCTGCTGACGACCGAGACCCTGGTCGTCGAGAAGAAGGAAGAGGAAGAGCCGGCCGCGGCGGGCCACGGCCACGGCCACGCCCACTGACGCACCGTCGGTAGCACCCAAGGCCTTCGGGCCGTGAGCGAGGCCCGGCACCCCGGAAGGGGTGCCGGGCCTTCGCCGTGCCTGACTGCCTCGGTTACTCGCGGACCTCAGTGTCAACGGGAGCATGCGCGTCACCGCTGCCGCGAGAGGACGCAGCTGACGTGGGTGATGGCCAGGACGACGTCGAGGGGCGACCCCGAGGGGCGCGGCGGTGAGAACGAGCGCCACCGGCCACGGACGGCAGTGCGGGCCGTGAGCTGCAGGGCGCGAGTCGGTCCGGCTTCATGCCCGTCAAGCAATCCATCGGGTGTGAACGGGGACGACGGCTTCTCCGTGAAGTCGGAGAAAGGCCGGGTAGCGCACATCGGCGGAAGGAAGGTCTCCCGCGAAGTCCTACGCGAGGCGGTCCTGGACCCGGGCGAGGTGACTCCCTCCGCCCTGGGAGAACGACCTGAGGTGGATGCGACTGGTACCACACCCTTGTACCATGTGACTGGTACAATATTCCCGTACCAGTTCTTTCGGTTTCCGTGGAGGGAGAGGGCCGTGTCCATCACTGCCAGCGAGGCCCGAGCCAGACTCTTCCCGTTGATCCAGCAGGTCAACGACGACCATGAGCCCGTCGAGATCACCTCCAGGGGCGGCAACGCCATACTGATGTCCGCCGACGACTTCCGCTCCTGGCAGGAGACCGTCTACCTGCTGCGTTCGCCGGCCAACGCCGCCCACCTCATGGCGGCCGTCGCCGCCGACAAGGCTGCCGACACCCCGGTGATCACCAAGAACATGGACGAACTGCACGCCCTGGCGGAGGACGGGGAGTGAGGGACGTACGGTTCCGCCCCACCGGGTGGGAGGACCTCCTGTACTGGCAGGACGCCGACAAGAAGCTGTTCCGCAAGCTTGTCCGTCTCATCGGCGAGATCCAGCGTGACCCGTTCACGGGCATCGGCAAACCTGAACCGCTGAAAGGTGACCTGTCCGGCTACTGGTCCCGCCGGATCGACGACGAGCACCGGCTCGTCTACCGGGCCACCGAGAAGGAAGTCGTGATCATCAAGGCCCGGTACCACTACTGACCGACGAGGGCCCAGACAGTCTTGCCGGGAGCGCCGACGCGTGACGTCACCCCCCATTCCTTGGCGAGTGCCGCGACCAGGACGAGCCCCCGCCCGTCGTCGTCGCCCCCGCCGTCCCGCGCCACTGGCAGCCGCTCACCACGTGTGTCGCACGGTCGACTTCGGGGACGAGGTCACCGGCCGAAGTCTGTCCCGGGACCCGGTCGGTCTGTGGAACCTGCGCCTGTTCGAATACGCCGGAACTCCGGGTCCTTTCCAGGTGCGAGCGGATGGTCGTGAGGCACTGCTCAACGGTGCGCCCGGCCGGAGGCTGGACGTGCGGCAGAAGATCCACGTCGTCGGCGATCTCGTCGTCGAACAGACCGACCCGCAACAGGTTCGCGGCCTACATCCGCTCCCGGATCGAAGCGGCCGTCGCGCCGGGGGTGATCGGCTGGGAAGGCGGCGGAGGCGGTACCTCGCGCAGGAGGTAGCGCAGTAGGCCGCCGGGGCGGTGAACGGGGGCGCCGTCGTCGCCCGGCCGGACATGGCTGAGGGGCGGTCTCGCGCCCAGTCGAGCCTCGCCCGGATGCCGGGACGGAAACGCGTGGCGAAGTCTTCGAGATCCATCTGCGGGCATCCCCCCCATCCCCATGCCTCACCCACCGTACAAGGACACACGCCACGGCCCCGGCAGCCTGGCAATCGCCTCGATGCCCGTCAGCGGACCCTATGCGGGCGGCCCGGAGACGAACGCACCGTTCCCGTCATAGGGCCAGGCGTTGGCGACGCATCCGTGCAGGCCCTTGATCTGCTGCATCATCACGGGGGCCAGTTGTCCGGGGCCCGCGCAGGTCATGTGCGTGTAGCCGAGGAAGTGCCCCATCTCGTGGTTGACGATCAGCGCCCGGTAGTCGTGGATCGGACCGTCGAACATGGGTGAGCCCTGTACCCAGCGTTTGAGGTTCACCACCACCCCGTCGGGAACCTCGCAGTTGTACTCGCCCTGCGTGTCCTGGTGGATGCCCGCCCAGCACAGGGCGTCCGCCGTTCCCGGGGTCGCGATCTTCACCTTCAGGTCGTAGGGCTGCCCCGGGCTCACCAGCTGGAACGAGGAAAGTCCGTTCCGGGTCCAGCCGCGGGGAGCGGCGAGTATGTCGGCGATCTCGTGCGCCGCCTGGTTCGGCGAGATGCCGAGCCCGGTTTCGACCTGCACCACGTAGCGGAGCAGATGTCCGCTGTGACCGACCTTCGCGCCGCTCGCCTGCGCGGTGACGAATCTGCCGGAGCCCGTGGAGGGGACGCCGCTCTTGGGAGGGGGCGTGGAGGGAGTCGTCGTTGACGTGCGCTTGGGCTTGGGCCTGGGTTTCGGCTTTGGGGTGGGCGTCGGCGGCGTGGGGGTGGCCTGCATGTCCCGCGCGCGCGGCGCAGCGCTCGACGCGTCGCTTCGTCCGCCGTTCAGGTCGCCTCGTCCGCCGTTCAGTAAGAACGCCGTTGAGCCGAGCAGACCGACGGCCACCAACGCGGCGACCAGATAGGTCCGGCCCCGGCGGCGCGGACCGCCCCGGCGGTGGGAGGTCCGGCGGCGGCCGGGCCGGTGCGGACGGCCGTCGCGGCGGGATGCCGCGGCGCTGCCGGTGGGCGATGCGGATTCCCGCTCTTGTGCCGAATGCATGACAGCTCAAACTGGTCATTTCACATGATGACCATGAGCTCAAATGGTCACGAGATGATAACGAAGGATTTTCCGGTAGGGGGGCGGCCGACAACCCGGCCGCCCCCCTTGCGTGTCACCGCACCCCGGACGGAGTCGGTCCCGCCGGATCATGTCCGGGTCGATCTGTCGCGCCCTGGCGAGGGTCACCGCTCCAGCGCGTCCAGCGCCCCCAGTTGCTGCATCAGCCCCAGCTGGTCGTGCTGCCACCAGATCTCGGCGATCTTTCCGTTGCCGCCGAACCGGAACAGCGTCATTCCCGTCATGCCGACCCGCCTGCCGGTGGCCGCGATGCCCAGGAAATCGCCCTTGTGCGTGGCGTTCCAGGTCCAGCGCGCGCAGATCCGGTCGCCCTGGGCGATCACGTCCTCGACCGTGAACGTGAAGTCGAAGGCGCCGCGCCACATGCGGTACTCGCTGCGGGCGGAGTCCAGCCCGATCGTGTCCTGCGGGTTGATCGGGTCGTGGCTGTGGATGTCCTCGTCGAGCAGGTCGTTCAGCGGCGGCAGGTCACAGGGGGTCGCGAGTGTCTCCAGGAACCGGCGCACCACGCCGATGGACAACTGCTCGTCCCGCACCACGTCCAGGTCGATGAACGTGGGCATCTCGTCGCACAGGGCGACCATGCCCCGGAAGATCCGGTCGGTCTCCGGGAGGTTCGAGTTCCGCATCGCCTCCTCGTACGACGGGAACTCCACCACCTCGATGATGTGCGACGCGTCCGAACGGTCCTTGCCGACCACCGCGTGCGTCGCGGTCCGCTTCCCCTTGGTCTGCTCGACCCAGTCGTCCATGAGCCGGTTCATCTCGTCCAACCGGCTGGTCCTGCAGTCGATGAGCTGTACGAAGGTCATGACGCCGCCTCCGGCCCCCCTGGTCCGGTTCCGTCACGCCCATTTTCGCACCGGAACGGCGGCACCACCCGTCCGCTACTGGGGCCCGTACCTGCGCCCGGTCCGCGAGCTGACCCCGCTCAGCAGACCGCGGGGGGTCACCTTCGCCAGCCCCATCAGCGCCTTGTAGCGCGGGTCCGGAATGGACACCGACTTGCCGCGGGCCAGATCGGCCAGCGCCGCCGCGACCAGCTTGTCCGCGTCGAGCCACATCCAGTTGGGAATGTTGTCCGTGCCCATCCCGGCCCGCTCGTGGAACTCGGTGCGCACGAAACCCGGGCACAGCGCCAT
This sequence comes from Streptomyces sp. NPDC001348, assembly GCF_053597535.1. NCBI lineage: Bacteria > Bacillati > Actinomycetota > Actinomycetes > Kitasatosporales > Streptomycetaceae > Streptomyces > Streptomyces sp. NPDC001348. The sequence continues at coordinate 60,742 of NZ_JBSFIK010000037.1, forward strand.
CAGGCGGACGCCCGTACCCGCCAGATCCTTCGCCGCGCCCTGGGTGAACTGCACGACCCACGCCTTGGACGCGCCGTACGTGCCGCGCGGCACGAAGGCCGCCACCGAGGCCACGTTGACGACGCCGCCGCGCCCGCGCCCCCGCATCGCCCCGGCCGCCGCCGACGTCAGCCGCAGCACCGCCTCGCAGTGCACCTTCAGCATGCGCAGCTCGTCGGCCATCGACACGTCGAGGTAGCGGCCCTTGTTGCCGAAGCCCGCGTTGTTGACCAGCAGGTCGACGGGGTTGCGGCGGTCGCCCAGGCGGGCGGCCACCGCGTCGATGCCGTCGTCCTCGGCCAGGTCGGCGGTCAGTACCTCCACCTCGACGCCGTGCCGGTCGTGCAGCTCGGTCGCCTGCTCCCGCATCCGCTTGGTGTCCCGCGCCACCAGGACCAGGTCGTGCCCGTCCGCCGCCAGCCGTCGCGCGAACGCGGCGCCGATGCCCGCGGTCGATCCCGTAATCAGAGCCGTTGTCATGGGCCAAGGGTAGTTACCCGGACCGCGGGTGCGTCGTACGTGGCCTGCGGTGACTGCCTCTCAGGAGGCGGGCCGCCCGCCGTGCTCCGCCACGTACCTCCGCGCGGCCGCCAGTGTCTCCGGATGCAGGGCGGCGCCCGCGCCGAGCACGCGCGGCAGCAGTTCCCGCTCGGTCGTCGTCGCGCGGAACTCCAGGGAGACCGTCACGTCGTGGTCCGGCCGGTGCACGATCTCGATCGGATCGCCCGCCCGTATCTCACCCGGCTCGATCACCCGCAGGTAGGCACCGGTCACGCCCTTCCGGGTGAACCTCCTGACCCAGCCGCGTTCCGCCAGATGGCCCTGGAAGGTACGGCAGGGGATCCGCCCCGAGGTCACCTCCAGGACCACCTCGGAACCGATCCGCCAGCGCTCGCCGACCAGCGCCCCGGACACGTCCAGACCGACCGTCGTGATGTTCTCGCCGAAGCAGCCGTTGGCCAGGGACCGGTCGAGTTCCCGCTCCCACGCGTCGAGGTCCTCGCGCGCGTACGCGTACACCGCCTGGTCGTTCCCGCCGTGGTCGCGCAGCGAGCACACCGCGTCCCCGGCGAGCCCGCTGCCGCCCACCCCCTTGGGTCCCGGAGCCGCCACCCGCACCGGCCCGTCCACCGGGCGCTTGTCGATGCCGGTCAGGCCCTCCGGCTGGTCGGTGTACGGCACGGCACGCGCGCGGCCCAGATTGACCGAGAGAAGCTTCATGTCGGCACGGTAGGAGGCCGCTCCTCAAAGCGTCGACTCATTATTGGGTGCCGTGCCCAAGACGGGCTTATGCTCGAAGGGTGATCGAGGCCCGCCATCTCCGCGTGCTGCGTGCCGTCGCCACCACCGGTTCCTTCTCGGCGGCGGGGCGCGAACTGGGCTGCACCCAGCCCGCCGTCAGCCAGCAGATGAAGGCCCTGGAGTCCTCGGTCGGCACCCCCCTGCTGGTCCGCGGCGGCCGGGAGATGCGGCTGACCCAGGCCGGCGAGGCGCTGGTCCGGCACGCGTCCGGGATCCTGGCCGGACTCACCGCCGCCGAGGAGGAGGTCGCGGCGATCGCCGGGCTGCGGGCGGGCCGGGTCCGGCTCGTCTCCTTCCCCAGCGGCAGCTCCACCCTGGTCCCCACCGCGCTCGCCGCCCTGCGCGCCGCCCATCCCGGCACCCGGGTCTCCCTGGAGGAGGCCGAGCCGCCGAAGTCCGTGGACATGCTCCGCGAGGGCGACTGCGACGTGGCGCTCGCCTTCCGGTACCAGGGCGCGGCGGGCGCCGAGGAGTGGGACGACCTCGTCGTGCGCCCGCTGCTGACGGATCCCCTGGTCGGTCTCGTACCCGAACGGCATCGTCTCGCGCGCGCCGGGTCGGTCGCCATCGGCGAGCTGGCCGAGGAGCCGTGGATCGCGGGGTGCCCGCGCTGCCGGGGACAGCTGGTGGAGGTCTGCGAGAGCGCGGGCTTCACGCCACGCATCGACTTCGCCACCGACGACTATCCGGCGGTGGTCGGCCTGGTGGCCGCGGGGCTGGGGGTCGCGGTGCTGCCCCGGCTGGCGATCGAGTCCGTACGTCCCAGGGGCGCGCGCGCACTCGCCCTGGAACCGGCGGTGCGCCGGGAGATCGTCGCCCTCACCCTCCCCGACCTGGCCCAGGTGCCTGCGGTGGCGGCCACGCTGGAGCAGCTGGCCCGGGCGGCGCGGCGCTGAGGCGTCTCACGCGGGAGGTCGGCGCAGAGTCATGGGCACGCGCGTGGGGCGTGCCCATGGGCAGAGATGGTGCTGGAACGCGCAGACATATGCAGGAACGTTCCTTCAGTTGTCCGGGGCGGTGTCCCCGCTGTTCGACGACGCCGACACCAGCCGGTGCCGTGCCCGCCCCATGAGCTCTTCGCGCTCGTCCTCGGTCAGGCCGCCCCACACGCCGTACGGCTCGCGCACCGCCAGGGCGTGCGCCGCGCACTCGGCGCGGACCGGGCACCTCATGCAGACCTCCTTGGCCGAGTTCTCTCGAGCGCTCCGAGCCGCCCCGCGCTCGCCCTCAGGGTGGAAGAAGAGCGAGCTGTCGACCCCACGGCAGGCAGCCAGGAGCTGCCAGTCCCACAGGTCCGCGTTCGGTCCGGGAAGGCGGGAGAAATCTGCCATTGCGTGACCCCTTGTAGCCGTTCTGGCGGATACGGTGCCAACGACCGTACATCTCCGGTCTAAGGAGATGAAAATATGACTCATTGCGAATCTAGCCCCAGACACTGAAAAGCGATACGAAAAAGGGCTAAACGGGGCATGGGTTGTGTTGAAAAGTTGAGGGTCCGCCGGCCATGTCTGCATCGTGTCGGCTCCCTCACGTAGAGTGCCGAATACGGCATGCAGCCCCGTAACTCTTTCGAGTGACCGTCGTTGAGAGTGCGGAGGCGGTTGAAAACACAAGCGCTCGGGCAGGCGTCCGAGACGGTCGACCGCACAGGTGACGATTTCGTACCAGCCTGGAGGCTCAAGGTGACGCGCATCAGCTGCGGAGGGCGGCCATGACATCCGTCCTCGTCTGCGACGACTCCCCGCTTGCCCGAGAGGCGCTGCGCCGCGCGGTCGCGACCGTGCCCGGCGTCGAGCGCGTGACGACCGCGGCCAACGGCGAGGAAGTCCTCCGCCGCTGGGGCGCGGACCGCTCGGACCTGATCCTGATGGACGTACGCATGCCCGGACTGGGCGGCGTCGAGACCGTGCGCCGGCTGCTGTCCGCCGACCCCGGCGCGCGGATCATCATGCTGACGGTGGCCGAGGACCTCGACGGCGTGGCCCTCGCCGTCGCCGCCGGCGCCCGGGGCTACCTGCACAAGGACGCCTCGCGCGCGGAGCTGCGCGCCACGGTGACCCAGGCCCTCGCCGACCCGACCTGGCGCCTGGCCCCGCGCCGGCTGCGCTCCGCCGAGATGGGCGCCGCGCCCACCCTCACCGCGCGTGAGATCCAGGTGCTGGAGGGCATGAGCCACGGCCGCTCCAACGCCGAGATCGGCCGGGAGCTGTTCCTCTCCGAGGACACCGTCAAGACCCACGCCCGGCGCCTGTTCAAGAAGCTCGGGGCCTCGGACCGGGCGCACGCGGTTGCGCTCGGTTTCCGTTGGGGACTGGTCCGGTAGGACGGTGATCCGTAGCGGGGGTGCGGACAGGGCCGTGCCCCCCGCCCGACGCGGCGCGGGCGGGGGACTGGCGGCTCCCGGGGTACGTGCCGAAGCGGTCCTTCGGACGGCCGCTGCTCGTTTCGTCGCGGATGCCGCATCCTTGAGGTGTGGAGTTCCTCGGGGACGAGTCGGTCGAGCGGAAGGGGAGGGCGCAGGGAATGAGTGCCGGCGCACCTGCTCATAACGCTTCGGTGCACAACCACCAGCACGATGCGACGGACCGGACGGCCGCAAGGCACCATGGACCGATGCGCGACGACGAGGCGGGCACGGCTCAGGGGACGATCGGCGGGCTCGTGCATCGCGCCGTCGACGGGGACGAGCAGGCCACGCACGACCTGCTCGCCCATGTCCACCCGCTCGCGCTGCGCTACTGCCGCACCCGGCTGTCCCGGCTCCCGGGCGACGCGCGCCACTTCGTCGAGGACCTCGCGCAGGAGGTCTGCGTCGCCGTCCTGCTCGCCCTGCCGCGCTACCGGGACACCGGCCGCCCCTTCGAGGCCTTCGTCTTCGCCATCGCCTCGCACAAGGTGGCCGACCTGCAGCGTGCCGCGATGCGCCACCCCGGGTCGACGGCCGTCCCCTCGGACGAGATGCCGGAACGCCCCGACGACTCCCTCGGCCCCGAGGAGCGCGCCCTGCTCAGCAGCGACGCCGAGTGGGCGAAGAAACTGCTGGCCAACCTCCCGGAGAACCAGCGCGAGCTGCTGCTGCTGCGCATCGCGGTGGGGTTGACCGCGGAGGAGACGGGTCAGATGTTGGGAATGTCACCCGGAGCCGTACGGGTGGCGCAGCACAGGGCGCTCAGCCGGCTGCGGGCGCTCGCCGAGCAGTGAACCAGGGTGAACCACCCTGCGGCGAACACCTTCTTTGAACGAGCGCCGACCCGGTTCCGTACGAACATACGAAGCCCGCGGTACCGCAGAACCGTGGAATTTGCCCGCCAGGCTTCCCGTTAGCATGGACATCCGCACCGATCAAGGCCATTTGGGGAAGGTGTCATGACTGCAAACGTCGACGGAGTGCCCGGTAAATTCGCGACACTCGGGCTGACCTACGACGACGTGCTGCTGCTGCCGGGCGCATCCGAGGTGCTCCCGAACGCGGTCGACACCTCGTCCCGGATCTCCCGCAACGTCCGGGTCAACATCCCGCTGCTGTCGGCGGCGATGGACAAGGTGACCGAGTCCCGCATGGCGATCGCGATGGCCCGCCTCGGCGGTGTCGGCGTGCTGCACCGCAATCTCTCCGTCGAGGACCAGGTCAACCAGGTCGACCTGGTGAAGCGCTCCGAGTCCGGCATGGTGGCCAACCCCATCACCATTCACCCGGACGCCACGCTCGCCGAGGCCGACGCCCTGTGCGGCAAGTTCCGCATCAGCGGGGTCCCCGTCACCGACCCGGCCGGCAAGCTGCTCGGCATCGTGACCAACCGTGACATGGCCTTCGAGACGGACCGCACGCGCCAGGTGCGCGAGGTCATGACACCGATGCCGCTGGTCACCGGCAAGGTCGGCATCTCCGGCGTCGACGCCATGGAGCTGCTGCGCCGCCACAAGATCGAGAAGCTTCCGCTGGTCGACGAGGCCGGCATTCTCAAGGGCCTCATCACCGTCAAGGACTTCGTCAAGGCCGAGAAGTACCCGAACGCCGCCAAGGACGCCGAGGGCCGGCTGCTCGTCGGTGCCGCCGTCGGCGCCAGCCCCGAGGCGCTGGAGCGCGCCCAGGCGCTCGCCGGGGCCGGGGTGGACTTCCTGGTCGTCGACACCTCGCACGGCCACAACAGCAACGCGCTGAGCTGGATGTCGAAGATCAAGTCGAGTGTGTCCGTCGACGTGATCGGCGGCAACGTCGCCACCCGCGACGGCGCGCAGGCGCTGATCGACGCCGGTGTCGACGGCATCAAGGTGGGCGTCGGCCCCGGTTCGATCTGCACCACCCGTGTCGTCGCCGGCATCGGTGTCCCGCAGGTCACCGCCATCTACGAGGCCTCCCTCGCCGCCCGCCCGGCGGGCATCCCGCTGATCGGCGACGGTGGCCTGCAGTACTCCGGCGACATCGGCAAGGCCCTCGCCGCCGGCGCCGACACGGTGATGCTGGGCTCGCTGCTCGCGGGCTGCGAGGAGTCCCCGGGCGAGCTGCTGTTCATCAACGGCAAGCAGTTCAAGTCGTACCGCGGCATGGGCTCGCTCGGCGCCATGCAGTCGCGCGGCCAGGCCAGGTCGTACTCGAAGGACCGCTACTTCCAGGCGGAGGTCTCCTCCGACGACAAGCTCGTGCCCGAGGGCGTGGAGGGCCAGGTGCCCTACCGCGGCCCGCTCTCCAACGTGCTGCACCAGCTCGTCGGCGGCCTGCGCCAGACCATGGGCTACGTGGGCGCCGCCACCATCGAGGAGATGGAGTCCAAGGGCCGCTTCGTCCGCATCACCTCCGCTGGCCTCAAGGAGAGCCACCCGCACGACATCCAGATGACGGTCGAGGCGCCGAACTACAGCAACAAGTAGGCGCCGGACGTGCGAGGGCGGCTCCGGAGCATCCGGGGCCGCCCTCGTCGTGCCCGTCGGCGATACTGGAAGGCGCTGCAACGCATCAGGGAAAGGCCACAGACGTGACTGAGATCGAGATCGGGCGCGGCAAGCGCGGCCGCCGGGCGTACGCCTTCGACGACATCGCCGTCGTCCCCAGCCGCCGTACCCGGGACCCGAAGGAGGTCTCGATCGCCTGGCAGATCGACGCCTACCGCTTCGAGCTGCCCTTCCTGGCCGCCCCCATGGACTCGGTCGTCTCCCCGGCCACCGCGATCCGCATCGGCGAGCTCGGCGGCCTGGGCGTGCTCAACCTCGAGGGCCTGTGGACGCGGTACGAGGACCCGCAGCCGCTGCTCGACGAGATCGTCGACCTGGACGCGGAGACCGCGACCCGCCGCCTGCAGGAGATCTACGCCGCGCCCGTCAAGGAGGAGCTGATCGGCGCGCGCATCAAGGAGGTCCGCGACTCCGGTGTGGTCACCGCCGCGGCGCTCTCCCCGCAGCGCACGGCCCAGTTCTCCAAGGCGGTCGTGGACGCGGGCGTGGACATCTTCGTCATCCGCGGCACGACGGTGTCGGCGGAGCACGTCTCGTCCTCGCACGAGCCGCTGAACCTGAAGCAGTTCATCTACGAACTCGACGTCCCGGTGATCGTCGGCGGCTGCGCCACCTACACCGCCGCCCTGCACCTGATGCGCACCGGCGCGGCCGGCGTCCTGGTCGGCTTCGGCGGCGGAGCCGCGCACACCACGCGCAACGTGCTGGGCATCCAGGTCCCCATGGCGACGGCGGTCGCGGACGTCGCGGCGGCCCGCCGCGACTACATGGACGAGTCCGGCGGCCGGTACGTGCATGTGATCGCGGACGGCGGTGTCGGCTGGTCCGGCGACCTGCCCAAGGCGATCGCCTGCGGCGCCGACTCGGTGATGATGGGCTCCCCGCTGGCCCGCGCCACGGACGGGCCCGGCAAGGGGCACCACTGGGGCATGGAGGCCGTCAACGAGGAACTGCCGCGCGGCAAGAAGGTCGACCTCGGCACGGTCGGCACCATCGAGGAGATCCTCACCGGCCCGTCCCACTTCCCCGACGGCTCGATGAACTTCTTCGGCGCCCTGCGCCGCGCCATGGCCACGACCGGCTACAGCGAGCTCAAGGAGTTCCAGCGGGTCGAGGTGACGGTGGCGGACAGTCAGCACCGCCGCTGAGCGCTCCGCTGGTTCGGCGGTTCGTTCTTGCGCGGGGCGGCGGGGTTGCGCTGGTCCGGTGGTCTGTTCGTCCGCGGGACGGTGGGGGCCGGTCGCGCAGTTCCCCGCGCCCCTGGGTGGGTGCAGCCCAGGCGGGCATGAAGTGAGGGTCCCGCCCACCTCAGGTGGGCGGGACCTTCGCTTGCTCTGCTGTCAGGACGCGGCCTTCTGCGTGCCGGAGAACGCGGCGAAGGCGGCGATCCCGAAGAACAGGAAGGTCAGCGGGTCGGCGTCCTGCTTCCAGGCGTCCTGCACCAGGCCGAAGTGCTGGAAGAAGAGCTCGGAGAAGCTCACGCCGACGTCCTTCGCGCCGATCATGGCCTCGCCGACCAACTGGCCGAGGTAGACCGCACCCAGCGCGAGCACCGCGCTGATGACGGCGAGGGCGGGGTTGCGACCGCCTGCCTTGCCCGCCGCGAGGCCGATGACGAAGCCGACACCGACCGCCGCCCAGCCGATCTCGTGCTTGGTGAGTCCGATGACGACGCCGTAGAGCGCGGCGGCGACCAGGGCGGCGGCGAGGGCGGCCGCCAGGCCGAGGGCCACGTTGTCCTTCCGCGGCGCGGGAGGCACCGGCGGGGCGTACGGGGCGCCGACGGGCGGCTGCTGGGCGAACGGGTTGGCGTCGGACGGCTGCTGGGCGAACGGGTTGGCGTCGGACGGCTGCGGCTGCTGCTGCGGCTCGGAGTGTGGCGGCGGAGCTGACTGGCTCATGACAGGAATCCCCCCGATGGTGTGGTGAAAAGGTGCACGGCTGTGCGACGAGTGGGGAGATTAGCAGTCGGCGGTGACAACGCCGCGGGGTTTTCCCGCGGTCCGCTCAGAGCCGGTGCGCCGTCCCCGCGGGTGTCGCGCCGCGCGTGTCCAGCAGCAGCTGGGCCTTCACCGACAGGCCCTGGAGGTCGTACGTCCGGTGCTGCTGGAGCAGGATCGTGAGGTCGGCGTCGGCGGCCGCCTCGTACAGGCCGTCCGCGCGCGGGACCGGGCGGTCCAGCACGCTCCAGGAGCCCACGTGGGGGTCGTGGAAGCTGACGGAGGCGCCCAGCTCCATCAGCCGCAGGGCGATCTCCTGGGCGGGCGTCTCCTGCTGGTCGGCGAGGTCGGCCTTGTAGGTGACGCCGAGCAGCAGCACGCGCGCGCCGCGCGCCGACTTGCCGTGCTCGTTCAGGAGGGCTGCGGCGCGCTGGACGACGTACCGGGGCATCCGGCTGTTGACCTGCTGGGCCAGTTCCACCATGCGCAGGTTGCGGCCGGTGTGGCCGGTGAGGTCCTGCGCGAGGCCGTGTCCGCCGACGCCGGGACCCGGCCGGAAGGCCTGGAAGCCGAACGGCTTGGTCTCCGCGCAGCGGATCACGTCCCACAGGTCGACGCCCAGGTCGTGGCAGAGCACGGCCATCTCGTTGACGAGCGCGATGTTCACGTGCCGGTAGTTGGTCTCCAGCAGCTGCACGGTCTCCGCCTCACGCGGTCCACGCGCGCGTACCACCTTGTCGGTGAGCCGTCCGTAGAAGGTGGCGGCCGATTCCGTGCAGGCCGGGGTGAGGCCGCCGATCACCTTCGGGGTGTTGGCCGGGGTGAAGTCGCGGTTGCCGGGGTCCACGCGGCTGGGGGAGTAGGCGAGGTGGAAGTCGCGGCCCGCGCGCAGCCCGGAGCCCTTCTCCAGCAAGGGCCGCAGGAACTCCTCGGTCGTGCCCGGGTGCACGGGTGACTCCAGGATCACCGTGGTGTGCGGGCGCAGCCGCTCGGCCAGGGTGTGCGCGGCCGCCTCGACCTGCCCGAGGTCCAGCCCCCCGTCCGCCCCGCGCGCGGTCGGCGCGCAGATCACGGCGGTGCGCACCCGGCCCAGCGCGGCCGGGTCGTCGGTCGGCAGGAATCCCCCCGAGAGCATCCGGCGCAGTTCCGCGGGACTGAGGGGGCCGGGCTCGGGGCCGGTGGTGTAACCGAGGGTGGAGATGCCGGCTGCGACGGCGGCCTGGGCCAGGGGGAGGCCGTAGGGGCCGAGTCCGATGACGGCGAGGTCTGCGGGCATGGGCGTGAGCCGTCCTTCCCAGTAGCCGAGGCGGGACAGGTGCGCAAGCCCGGTGGACGGGATGGACGCGCGCAATGTCAGACTAGGAGTAAATATGACCTTGATGCGGGATTGTGGTCATGTGTCTTCCGCTGCTCACGAGCCGGTTGTCCACAGGCTGGGGGCGAGTGGTGGCTGAAGTGGGGCAAGGGGGTCAGAATTCTGGGCATGGGGAAGAGGAACCGGGCTTCGCCCACCAGGTGCGGCCCGCGCGACCGATGACGGAGAGCGGGAGGCAGCGGTGAGGACAGCGACACTGGGGCCGGCGCAGCGCGCCGAGTCACTGGCGGCGATGGCCGAGCGTGAACTGGACGTACTGGTGGTCGGCGGCGGCGTGGTCGGCGCGGGCACCGCCCTGGACGCCGTCACCCGGGGACTGTCGACGGGACTGGTCGAGGCCCGCGACTGGGCGTCGGGCACCTCCAGCAGGTCCAGCAAGCTCATCCACGGCGGCCTGCGCTACCTGGAGATGCTCGACTTCGCCCTCGTCCGCGAGGCCCTGAAGGAACGCGGCCTGCTGCTGGAACGCCTCGCCCCGCACCTGGTCAAGCCGGTGCCGTTCCTCTACCCGCTGCAGCACAAGGGCTGGGAGCGCTGGTACGCCGGGTCGGGCGTCGCCCTCTACGACGCCATGTCGATGGCCCGCGGTCACGGCCGGGGCCTGCCCATGCACCGCCACCTGTCCCGCCGGCACGCGCTGCGCGTGGCCCCCGCCCTGCGCAAGGACGCGCTGGTGGGCGCCCTGCAGTACTACGACGCCCAGATGGACGACGCCCGCTTCGTGGCGACCCTCATACGCACGGCCGTGTCGTACGGCGCCCACGCCGCCAACCGCGCGCGGGTGACCGGCTTCCTGCGCGAGGGCGAACGGGTGGTCGGCGCCCGGGTGCAGGACGTCGAGGGCGGCGGCGAGTACGAGATCCGCGCCAAGCAGGTCGTCAACGCCACCGGTGTGTGGACCGACGACACCCAGGCGCTGGTGGGCGAGCGGGGCCAGTTCCACGTCCGCGCGTCCAAGGGCATCCACCTGGTCGTGCCCAAGGACCGCATCCACTCCACGACCGGCCTGATCCTGCGCACCGAGAAGTCCGTCCTGTTCGTCATCCCCTGGGGCCGGCACTGGATCGTCGGGACCACCGACACCGACTGGGACCTCGACAAGGCCCACCCGGCCGCGTCCAGCGCCGACATCGACTATCTGCTGGAACACGTCAACTCCGTCCTCTCGGTGCCGCTGAGCCGTGACGACGTCCAGGGCGTCTACGCGGGGCTGCGCCCGCTGCTCGCCGGCGAGTCCGACGCCACCAGCAAGCTGTCGCGCGAGCACACCGTGGCCCATCCCGTGCCGGGGCTGGTCGTCGTCGCCGGCGGCAAGTACACGACGTACCGGGTGATGGCCAAGGACGCCGTCGACGAGGCGGTGCACGGGCTCGACATGCGGGTCGCCGACTGCGTCACCGAGGACGTCCCACTGCTGGGCGCGGAGGGGTACACGGCGCTGTGGAACGCCCGGGCCCGGATCGCCGCGCGGACCGGTCTGCACGTGGTGCGCGTGGAGCACCTGCTGAACCGGTACGGCTCCATGGCCGAGGAGGTCCTGGACCTCATCGCCTCCGACCCCACGCTCGCCGAACCGTTGCAGGCCGCCGACGACTACCTGCGCGCGGAGATCGTGTACGCCGCCTCCCACGAGGGCGCCCGGCACCTGGACGACGTCCTCACCCGCCGCACCCGCATCTCCATCGAGACCTTCGACCGCGGCTCCCGCAGCGCCCGCGAGGCCGCCGAGCTGATGGCGCCGGTGCTCGGCTGGGACAAGGGCCAGATCGAGCGCGAGGTCGAGCACTACGAGAAGCGGGTCGAGGCCGAGCGGGAGTCGCAGCGCCAGCCGGACGACCTGACGGCGGACGCGGCACGGCTGGGGGCACCGGACATCGTGCCGCTGTAGCACCCTCCGGGAGGACGTCCGAACGGCCTGAGAACGCGTCCGTTGTCACGGCCCGTCACACCGACACGCCGAACCCGCACCTCACCCGCTCCCCGGATCCACGGGCCCCGGAGGGGGTGCGGGGCCCCCACGGCGTCGAGCACTTGTCGGGTGAGGGACAATGGAGGCTCTGTCAGGGCGGGTTGCATGAGGGGACGCATGTCGGAGGCGGAGCGGGCGGGGACTTCTCGTCAGGAGACTCGTCAGGACAAGAGCGAGCGTCTTCTCGCCGGGCGCTACCGGCTGGGGGACGTACTCGGCCGCGGTGGCATGGGCACCGTGTGGCGCGCCCAGGACGAGACCCTCGGGCGGACGGTCGCCGTGAAGGAGCTGCGGTTCCCGTCGAACATCGACGAGGACGAGAAGCGGCGTCTGATCACGCGCACCCTGCGCGAGGCCAAGGCGATCGCGCGGATCCGCAACAACAGCGCGGTGACGGTCTTCGACGTGGTCGAAGAGGACGACCGGCCGTGGATCGTGATGGAACTGGTCGAGGGCAAGTCCCTCGCCGAGGTCATCCGCGAGGACGGCGTGCTGAAGCCCCGGCGCGCGGCGGAGGTCGGGCTGGCGATCCTCGACGTGCTGCGCTCGGCGCACCGCGAGGGCATCCTGCACCGGGACGTGAAGCCGTCCAACGTGCTGATCGCCGAGGACGGCCGGGTCGTGCTCACCGACTTCGGCATCGCGCAGGTCGAGGGCGACCCGTCCATCACCTCCACCGGCATGCTCGTCGGCGCCCCCTCCTACATCTCCCCGGAGCGGGCCCGCGGCCACAAGCCGGGCCCCGCCGCGGACCTCTGGTCGCTCGGCGGCCTGCTGTACGCGGCGGTCGAGGGCACGCCGCCGTACGACAAGGGCTCGGCCATCGCCACGCTTACCGCGGTGATGACCGAGCAGCTGGAGGAACCCAGGAACGCCGGCCCGCTCAGGGACGTCATCCACGGGCTGCTCACCAAGGACCCGGCCACACGGCTCGACGACGCAGGCGCCCGGGCCATGCTCAGGGCGGTCGTCAACGCCCCCGAGCCGGAGGCGATGGACGCGACCCGGGTCGTGCCGCTGCCGGTGCTGCCCGACGACGCCGACGGTACCGGCGGCACCGGTGACAAGGACGGGGCGGCCGACGCCGGTTCCGGCAAGGAGCCCGCGGAGAAACTGCGCGGCAAGCTGCGCTCCGTGCGCAAGGCCGTGACGGCCGGGGGAGTCGCCGCGGCGGGCACCTCCCGTACGAAGAGCGGTGCCGGCGGCGGCGCGGCCGGCGCGCGGGCCACCACGGCGTCCGGACAGAAGGCTGCCGGGAAGTCCGCCACGTCGGCCCCGGCCGGCAAGGCGTCCGGGAGTTCGTCCGCGTCCCGGCCCGTCCCGTCGGCCCCGTCCGGCCCGTCCGCCCCCACGGGCCCGTCGGCATCGGTTCCGGGCCAGCGGTCGGGCGAGGGGGCGAGGAAGCCGAGTTCGGGATGGCCCGTCGTGCCGCCGCCGGACCTGGACCTGCCGCCCAGGCCCGTCCCCAGGGCGCCGCTCACCGACGTCGTGCCCCGGCGGACCCTGCTGATCATCGCGCTGGTCGTGGCGCTCGCCGTGCTCGGGACCGTGCTGGCGATCACGCTCGGTGGCGGCGACGGCGACTCCAAGGGTGCCAAGAGCAACGACGGCAAGCCCGTGGCGAGTTCGAGCGCCCGCCCCAAGGAGGACAGGAACGGCGGCACCCGTACGGACAGCGGCAATCCACCGTCCACCACGACTGGTTCGGACACGGCCTCCGGATCGGCCACGAACGCGAGCCCGGTCGCCAGCCAGACCGGCAGCGGCTCCTCGGGTCCCGGTGGCGGCGGCAGCGCGCCCGCGGTGTCGGTGCACAAGGGCGGTCAGGGGTACTCGATCGGCTTGCCCAAGGGCTGGAAGTACCGGTCCGCCAGTGCCGCGGGAGACCGTTTCACCGGTCCCGACGGACAGAAGCTGCTGATCGCCTGGACGAGCACGCCCAAGAACGACCCGGTGGCGGACTGGAAGAGCCAGGAACGCTACATGGTGCGCGCGCAGTACCACCGCATCCGCATAGAGCAGGTGGGCTACCGCGGCTGGAACGCGGCCGACTGGGAGTTCACCTACGTCGACGGTGGGACCGCGTACCGGACGATCGACCGCGGATTCGTCGTCAACGGCCACCAGGGGTACGCGCTCATGTACACGGCGAAGGCGGCCAAATGGGGCGGAGAACTGCGCAAGGACACCTGGAAGACGCTGACGGCGTCCTTCCGGCCCAAGCGGTGAGCCGAGCCCGCCCGGGTTTGGGGCGGGAGAATCCCGCATCCCTCAATGCAGGTTGCCTCCGGCACGTATCGTGAGTGGCTGCGGACCGTACGCATCCAGGTCCGATACAGAACGGGCCGCCTGACGAGCGGATTTGACCGACCGGATGGCCGGGGGAGGCAAAGTGGACGACTATGCGGGTCGGGTACTCGCCGACCGCTACCGCCTGCCGCTGCCGCCCTCCGACGAGTACGAACTCACCGAGACCCGGGCCTTCGACACCTACAGCGGGCAGGAAGTCCTGGTCCGGCAGGTGCCGTTGCCGGAGGTCGTCGAGGCCGAGGTGCTCGACGCCGACGGGTTGCCCGACGGTTTCACGGCACGGCAGCCCGGCGCCCGGCGGCCGTCGGCGGCACGGGCGGCCACCCGGCAGCCCGCCGACCCGGCGGTGCGACGTGCCGTCGAGGCCGCGCAGGCCGCGGCCTCCATCCCCGACCACCCGCGGCTCGACCAGGTCTTCGACGTGTTCGCCGAGGGCGGCTCGCTGTGGATAGTGAGCGAACTGGTCGCGGCACGTCCGCTGGCCGCGTTGCTCGCCGAGAGGCCGCTGACGCCGTACCGTGCCGCGGAGGTCGCCTCCGACGTGCTGATGGCGCTGCGGGTGCTGCACGCCCACGGCTGGGTCCACCGCAACATCACCGCCCGCACCGTCCTGGTCTGCGACGACGGGCGGGTGATGCTGACCGGCCTCGCGGTCGGCGCGGCGGAGGAGGCGCTGTGCGGGTACGACCCGGTGCCGGCCCAGGACGGCCACCCGGCGGGAACGGGCGGCGGCGAGGGCCTCGCGGGGCCGTCGGGCGCCGGCGGTCCGGTCGGGCCCGCCGTCTCCGGGCCGCCCGGCGGTGCGGCTCCCGAAGAGCCCGTGGAGACGGACCCCGAGGCCGCCCGGCGGGCCGCGATCCAGGCACGGGCGGCCGGCGGGCTCGCACCCGGCGCGGAGGAGACGGGCGTCGGCCCTGGGCCGGGCGTGCCGGCCCGCCGGGCGCCCGAGACCGGCGAGGACATCAGGGCCGCGCGGGCCGGTGCGATCGCCGCGTACCGCGCGGGCGCGCGAGCCGCGGCACGGGTGCAGGAGACCCAGCAGAACACCCGGCCCGCACTGCCCGGCGCCCGCCCGTCCGCCGACGGCGACACGGGCGCCGACACGGGCGCCGTGGGCCAGGCGAACGGCGCCGCCCAGCCGCCGTACGCCCTCCCGGGCCAGGACTCCGGTGCCGTGGGCCGGGCGTACGGCGCGGTGCAGTCGCCGTACGTCCTCCCGGCGCAGGACGCCGGCCGCCGGACCGGCTCCACGCCGCCCGGCCGGATCGCCGACCCCTACGGCGTGCAGCCCCCTCCCAGGCCCGGCGGTGTGCCGCGCGGCGCACCCGAAGACGCGCCGCCCGCGGTGACCGGCGGCCGGCCGCGCACCGCGCTGCCCCCGAGCGGGACCGCCCCCGGCGAGCCGCACCAGGCCCCCGCCACCGGCGGCGCCGCACCCCGCTGGGAATCCGCCCACCGCACCCCCGCCACCCCCCTGGCCGCCGAGCGGGCGAGGCAGGTCCGGATGACCGTGGTGGGGCCGGTGACCGAGCGGTGGGCACCGGAGCAGGCCGGGCCCGTGCACGAGAACTGGCAGCTCGCGGCGCCCATCGGACCGGCCACCGACCTGTGGGCCCTCGGCGCGCTGCTCTTCCGGGCCGTACAGGGGCACGCCCCGTACCCGGAGGAGTCGACCGCCGAACTGGTGCAACTGGTGTGCGCCGAGCCGCCCGCCTACGCGGAGGAGTGCGGGCCGCTCAGGCCGGTCGTGGAGTCGCTGCTGCGGCAGGACCCCACCGAGCGGCTCGACTTCGAGGAACTGGGCGGCTGGCTGCGCTCCCTGGTGCGGTCGGCGCCCGAACCGGAAGCCGGCACGCACGTCATAGCGGCCCCGCCGCCCGACCCGAGCCGGCTGCCGATCGTGCGCCGACGTGGCGAACTGGTGCGCAGGCGGCGGGCCGGGCTGCCCGCCACCGGTGCGCACGGCCGGCACAAGCGGGCCAGGCAGGAGGCGCGTTCACCGCGCAGCCTCGGCCGTACCCTGCTGGTCCTGATACTGCTCCTGCTGGCCGGCGCGGTCGCCTACGCCGTGCTGTTCATGCCCAAGGCCAAGGACAGCGGCGACCGCACGGGCGCCGCCGGGCAGGCGAGCCAGGCACCCCGGCCGAGCGTCTCGCCGTCGTCGGCCGGGACCTCACCGGGTACCGACCCCAGCCCCTCCCGGTCGGCACCCTCCACCGAGACCCAGACCACCACCGGCCCGGGCGTCGCCGACGGCTTCACCCTGCGCAAGGACCCCGAGGGCTTCCAGCTCGCCGTCGGCAAGGGCTGGAGCCGCACGCCGAAGAACGGCCAGGGCGAAGTGGTCTACGCACACGGGGACTTCCAGCTCATCGTCGTCCCCGGACGCGACAGCGCGTCGCACTACGGCAGCGACCCCATGAAGTACCAGCGGGACAGGGAGAGCGAGCTCCAGCCCTACCGCGACTCCAGCTGGGCCACGGCCACCGGCCTGAGGACCATCGAGGTGGGCGGACGGACCATGGCCGAGGGGCAGTTCACCTGGACCGACGGCCAAGGCCGCGACCTGTTCGTCCGCAACATCGCGATCCTCCTGGCCGGCCGCTACCACATCGTGCAGGTCCGCGGCCCGGAGGCGGAACGCGACGAGGTGACGCGGCTGTACGAGCAGGCGTCGGCTACTTACCAGTACACCCGGTGACGCCGGAACACCGTCCCACGGTTGCCTCCGGCCGCGAGAAGCGAAAACCGTCACAGTGGTGTCTCCATGGCACCCCGCTTGTTCCCTGACGGCAGGCGGGTCCTTAGTCTGACCCTGTCAAGACCATTGCGGGGCAACGTGAATCAGATGCAGGGCCTGCTCATCGCGGGCCGCTACCGGCTCGCCGACTCGATCGGCAGCGGCGGCATGGGCCGGGTGTGGCGCGCCCACGACGAGGTGCTCCACCGGACGGTCGCCATCAAGGAGTTGACCGCCGCGCTCTACGTTTCCGAGAGCGACCAGGCCGTCCTCCTCGCCCGGACCCGGGCCGAGGCCCGCGCCGCCGCGCGCATCAACCACTCCGCCGTCGTCACGGTGCACGACGTACTGGAGCACGACGGCCGCCCGTGGATCGTGATGGAGCTGGTCGAGGGCTCCTCACTGGCCGACGCCGTCAAGGAACAGGGGCGCGTCGAACCACGGGAGGCGGCCCGCATAGGCATGTGGGTGCTGCGCGCCCTGCGTGCCGCACACGCCGCCGGTGTGCTGCACCGCGACGTCAAACCGGGCAACGTCCTGCTCGGCAGGGACGGCCGCGTCCTGCTCACCGACTTCGGCATCGCACAGATCGAGGGTGACAGCACCATCACCCGCACCGGGGAGGTCGTCGGCTCGGTCGACTACCTCGCCCCCGAGCGGGTGCGCGGCCACGACCCCGGCCCGTCCTCCGACCTGTGGGCGCTCGGCGCCACGCTGTACACGGCGGTCGAGGGACGCTCGCCGTTCCGCCGCACCTCACCGCTGAGCACCATGCAGGCGGTCGTCGAGGAGGACGTCGCCGAACCCGAGCACGCCGGACCGCTCGGTCCCGTCATCACCGCCCTGCTGCAGAAGGACCCGGCGCACCGGCCCGGCGCAGACGAGACGGAGCAGATGCTCGCGGAGGCCGCGGAGGGGCGGCGGTCGAGCGCGGCTCAGGCGTTCGTACCGACGCAGCACGACGGCTCGTTCACGCGGACGGGGCCGCAGTACCCCGGCGCGCCTTCCCACAACCCTGGCCACAGCCACAGCCACAGCCATAGCCACAGCCATGGCCAGAGCCAGAGCCAGAGTTACCGTCACGGCCAGGGCCCCGGCACCGCGCCGACCGCGCTGGCACCCCCGGTCGTCCTCGCGCCGCAGCCGTCCCGCCCCCGGCGCCGCCGCCTCCGTACGCTCGCCCTCGTCGTCGCCTTCGCCGCCGTCGTCGGCGGTGCCGGCGCGGCGGCATGGCAGAAGTACGGGACCGGGCACTCGGGGGACGCGGCGGCCTCCGGGGCCGCACCGGCCCCCGGCGACGCCCACCGAACCGACACCTGGGTCACCAAGACCGACCCGCTGGGCTTCAGCATCTCGGTGCCCTCCGCGAGTTGGACGCGCTCGGTGTACAGCACCGCCGGCGGTATCAGGCAGATCGACTACTCGCCCGACGGCGGCAGGCACTTCGTGCGCATCGCCATCGACACCTCACCGGACTTCCCCGACGCCTACTCCCACCAGAAGGACCTCGACGAGCAGATCCGGCAGCGCCTGGTCGGCTACCAGCAGCTCGCCATGAAGCCCAACATCTACCGCGACTGCAAGGGCTCCCGGTGGGAGTACACCTGGGACGCGCTGGCGAAGGACCCGCCGCACGTGGCCGGGCCGCGCCATGCGGTCGAGGAGACGTACTACTCCCGGGAGGGCACCGAATACGCGATCTACATGTCCACGCCGGAGAAGGACTGGACGAGGACGAGCAAGCAGTTCACGCGGGTGCTGCAGAGCTGGCGGCCGCCCTCCTCCTGACCTTTCGAGCGTCGGTTGTCGGCCACCCGGGCGTACGGTCCGGAGCGCTCGCGTCCGTGTGGGGCATGATGGGCCCATGGGGACCGAGGGGGACGACTGCCGTGTGATCGCGGGCCGTTACCGCCTGGAGGCGAGGATCGGGCGCGGCGGGATGGGCGTCGTGTGGCGGGCGACCGACCAGTTGCTGGGCCGCCGGGTGGCCGTCAAGGAACTCTCGCTGGAAGCCTCCCTCCCCGGGGAGGAGGCACGGCAGCGGAGCGACCGAACGCTGCGCGAGGCCCGCGCGGTCGCCCAGTTGCGCCATCCGCACATCATCGTCGTGCACGATGTCGTCGAGGACGGCGAACGCCCCTACATCGTCATGGAGTTGATCGACGGCGGCTCGCTCGCCGACCGGATCGCGGAGCGCGGCCCGGTGGACGCCGCCGAGGCCGCCCGGATCGGCATCGGCCTGCTGAGCGCGCTGCGCACCGCGCACGAGGCCGGCGTCCTGCACCGGGACATCAAGCCCGCGAACGTGCTCGTCGAGTCCGGCACCGAGCGTGTCGTCCTCACCGACTTCGGGATCGCCCGGGTCGCCGGGGCGACGACACTCACCGAGACCGGTTCCTTCGTCGGCTCGCCCGAGTACACGGCGCCCGAGCGGATGTCCGAGGCGCGCACCGGCCCCGAGTCCGACCTGTGGTCGCTGGGCGCACTGCTGTGCGCCGTGCTGAGCGGGGAGTCACCCTTCCGCCGGGACTCCATCGGCGGCATCCTGCACGCCGTCGTCGCCGCCGAGATCCGCCCGCCCGCCCAGGCCGGCCCGCTGCTGCCGGTCGTACGCGGGCTGCTGGAGCGCGACCCGGACCGGCGTCTGGACGCGGCGGAGGCGGAGCGGATGCTGCGGGCGTTCCTGGAGACGGGCCGCACACCGCAGGCGCCGGTGACGCCGTACACGCCGACGGAGCGGGACATCCCCCGGCAGCCGCCGCCACCGCCGCCCGCGCCGGCTCCGGTCGGCCGCTCAGCCCGGGGCGTACTGATCGCCGCGCTGCTCGTCGCCGCGGTGGCCGGGGCAGGCGTGTCGGCGGCGGCGCTGCTGATCCACGGGGGCGGCGGGGACGGTGGCGGTACGCCGACCAGCCCGGCGCCGGGCACCTCGGCGAGCACGTCCGCCTCACCCGCTCCCACGGTCACCGTGACCCGCGGCGCCGCCACCAGCCCGGCCGCCGCCAGCTCCCACACCGTTCCCTCCGGTTACCGTCTCGCCCGGGACCCGGCCGGTTTCTCCCTGGCCGTACCGGAGGGCTTCGACCGGGATCCGCAGGGCGAGCGTGTCTTCTACATGTCGCCGGGGGACACTTTCCGCCTCGGCATCAGGACGACCGACTCGGTGACCGACGGCCCGCTGACGGTGATGCGCCGGGCGGCCGCCGACGGCCCCAGCACCAACCCGGGGTACCACGACGGCCGGATCACCGGGACCACGCACGGCGGACACCCCGCCGCCCTCTGGGAGTTCACCTGGAAGGGCTTCAGTGCGGCGGAGGGTCCCCGGCACACCTACGACCTGTGCTGGGAGGAGAACGGCCGGCTGTACGACGTGTGGGTGTCGGCGCCGGTGGGGAAGGTGCGGGAGGCACGGGAGTACTTCGACGTGGCGGTCGACACGTTCGTACCTACCTGAGCGGCAGCCGCTTCGACAGCGCCTTCACGAGGTCGGTCCTCGCCACCCGCAGCGCGAACCGCCCGCCGCCGTCCGGGACGGGTCTGGCGTACCAGGGCAGGCAGCGCCGACGCCATTTCGCGGGGGCCAGGTGCGGTGGAAGCGGGGGGAGCGGCAACACCCACGGCCCGAGCCGCAGTTCTGCGCCCCAGATCCCGGCGGGCAGCGCGGCGACCGGCACGCGCACCACGAACTCGCCGTCGGGGGAGGCCGGGACCCGTTGAGCGGGGAAGGCGACGACGGTGCCGCCCGTACCGTTCGTCAACTCCACCACCAGGGCGCCGTCCGGGTACCCGGCGAGCGTGCACCGTCCGGTGACCTCCAGCTCGGTGGGCGCGTCGGCGGCCCAGCGGACTTCGCCGACGCCGAGGCGGGGCGGTACCTCGTGCTTGCGCTCACCGAGGTCGAGGGTGAAGTTGCCGTGCGGCCTGGTGGTGTAGAGGGTGACGGCGCGCAGCTCATGGCCGGCTCCGACGACCTGGGTGACCGCCTCGCCCAAGACGCCGTCGGCCCGCTTGCTGCCGATGCGGACCTCCTTGGACAGCCCCTGCGCGCCGACGGCGAGGGAGACGTCCCAGAGCCCGTCGGGGAGCGGCTTGCCGTCCGCCGCGGTGGCGATGTCGACGGCGGCCTCGAACCCGGCGAGGTCGTAGGCGAACCGCCCCTCGTCCTCCGCCGCCCCGAGGCCGGGCGTCGCGGTGTGCGTGACGGGCAGCCGGTACTCGGCCTTGCTGTCGCGCTCGCGCAGGACCAGCTCGGTGGTGACGTCGAGAGTCTCCACCCGGTGGATGCGGGCGTGGCCGGCCAGGTGGAGGGTGCCCGTGCCGTGCAGCTCCGCGCGGGTGACGTGGTGGCGGGTGCCGAGCTGGGCGGTGACGTCGTAGCAGGAGTCGGGGACGGGGTGGGCGGGGTCGCGGAGGAAGGGGTAGCGGGCGTAGGCGCGGCCGTTCTCGATGAGGAGGGGCGTGGCCGCCTTGCGCCGGGCGAGCTCCTTCTCGAACCCGATGACTTCCAGCAGTTCGTCGAGCAGGTGGTTGCGGACGAGGTGCAGCCGTAGCCGGGCCATCGCCGAGAGCCGGCCGTTCATGCCGTCGTGCCACAAGGGTTCGATGGCCTCGGCCAGTTGGGCGAGCATCTTCTCCTGGGTCTCGCGCGGCTCGAAGGCGAGCTGGTCGGCGAGGACCTGCTGGACCTCCACGGTCAGGTGACGGTGCGCCAGATGGTCACGGCCGGGCCCCGGCGGCACGTTCTCCAGGATCATGTCCACCACGCGCGGCAGGAACCGCAGCCGGTGTTCCGACCCCTTGAGCCGACGGGTGATGTTGCCCTCGTCCTCGCGCAGCACCCAGAACAGGCAGTCGTAGTCGGCGACCACGGATATGCCGGAGGCGCGCAGGTAGGCCGCGCCGACGAAGAGCTGGTCCTCGCCGATGGCCAGGTCGGTGGGGAAGCGCAGCCGGTGCCGCTCCAGCAGCTCCCGGCGGAAGAGCTTCAGGGGGTTGAGCGTCCAGTAGACGCGGGACGAGAAGACGTCGGTGCGGGGCTGGTTGCGTTTGAACATCGACGCGGGCGCACCCCGTCCGCCGACGCCGACCATCTTGCCGAGGACGATGTCGGTGCCGTTGTCCTCGGCCATGCGGACCATGCGGTCGAGGGCCTCGGGACCGAGGTGGTCGTCGGCGTCGAGGAAGAAGACGAACTCCCCCCGAGCGTGCTCGAGCCCCACGTTCCGCGGGGCCGAGGGCCCACCGGAGTTCTCCTGGCGGATGACCCGCAACAGCCCCGGATACACACCGCTCAGCCGCTCCAGCTCGTCCCCCGTACCGTCGGTCGAACCGTCGTCCACGACGATGACCTCGAGCCGGTCCCGGCCGATGGTCTGCTCGGCGACCGAGGTGATGCAACGCGTCAGATAAGGCATTGCATTGTACGCGGCGATAATCACCGAAACGGTGGTAGAAGTCACCTGACGCTCTCAGTGGCAGACTTGATGGCCTGTGAACGTATCATGGGCTGCCGATGGGTGCGGGGTGACTGCCCGGTGAAGTGTCCGTTCAGGTGGTTTCCTTGGCCATGTGACCCGACGGCCGTTTTGCCCCCTGTCGTGCAGGGTTTCTGACGTGGTGAAAGTCGAAACGGCGCACCGCCGCCGGACCCTGCTCACATCGATGGCCGGCCTTGGACAATGACATTGTGTTGACCGGCTCTTGTGTTGTATCGCCGACATTGTCGGTCGATTGTGACTTCCGAGACCGGAAGGGAAGTCAGGAGAGCGAGTGCTTTGCGGAGCCCTCGGTCCGGAAGTCCGCGTTCATCCAGCCCGGACCTTCGCCCGGTACCTCCCGGGAGTCACCCCGAACTCCCGGCTGAACGCGTGCGAGAGGGCGTACGGGCTGGCGTAGCCGGACTCGCGGGCGACCGTCGCCAAGGGGGCGTCCGTGTCGCGGAGGCGGGTTGCCGCCAGGGTGAGGCGCCACCAGGTGAGGCAGGCCATGGGCGGGCGGCCCACCAGGGAGGCGAAGCGGCGGGCGAGGGTCGCGCGGGAGACGCCGGCCTCGGCCGCCAGGCGGTCGTTGGTCCAGGGGGCGGTCGGGTCCGAGTGCGCGGCGCTCGGGGCGGCCGTGGTCACCGGGTCGCTGAGCACGGCCGGCCAGGTTCCCGTCGCCGCCTCCGTCTCCGTGGTCCACAGAGTGCAACAGCTGCTTCTGCCTCGATCCGGGGCGGGCCGCGGCGAGCAGGCGGCGCGTCCTCGAACGGGCGGCCGAGCAGCACGAGTTGGTGGTGCCCGCGCACTTCGGTGGAGCCGGTGCGGTGGAGATACGGCGCCGGGGTGACGGGTTTTCGCTCCACCGCTGGGCCGCGTGACCGCTCGCTTCGACAAGAACGCGGTGCGCACGGTACTCATGGGGCATGAGTGAAGACGGCGAACGTACGCCCGACGGACGCGTGCCCGACGAACGTCTCCTCGTGGGACGTTACCGGCTGCTCGAGCGCATCGGCCCCGCAGGCACCGGCACGGCACCGGCCACCGTCTGGCGGGCGCTCGACGAGTCGACGCAGCGGTACGTCGCCGTCAAGCGGCCCCTGCCGCCCGGCGACCCGGACGACGAGGCCCACCGGCGGACCGCCCACCGGCTGCACCGCGAGGCCCGCGCCGCCGCCCGCGTCGAACATCCCGCCGCCATCCGCATCCACGACGTCGTCTTCGAGGACGGACTCCCCTGGATCATCATGGAGTTCGTCCCGGGGGAGTCCCTCCGCACGCTCCTGACGCGCGGGCCCCTCCCCGCCCCGGAGGCCGCCCGCGTCGGCCTCGCCGTCCTCGGTGCCCTGCGCGCGGCGCACTCGGTCGGCATCGTCCACCGGGACGTCAGACCCGCCAACGTCCTGCTGGAGTCCGGCACCGGCCGGGTCGTCCTCACCGACTTCGGCACAGGACACGTACACGGGGGCGCCGACTCCCCCGGCGACACCGGTTTCGTCGCGCCCGAGCGGGGCGCGGAGCCCGGTGCGGGCCCCGCCTCCGACCTGTGGTCCCTCGGCGCACTGCTGCACGCCGCCGTCAAGGAGGGCCCCGGTGAGCACGCGAGCGGTCTCCGCACCCTGATCACCCGCCTGCTGGCGCCGGAGCCCGCCGACCGCCCGGAAGCCGAGGAGGCGGCAGCGGCGCTGGCCGCGATCGCCGAGGGCGGCGAGGGCGGCGAGGGCTCCGAGGGCTCCGAGGGCGGCGGAAACACCCGGCCCGCGCTGACCGCCACCCCCACAACGCCCTGATCAGCGCATTCCCTGCCAGTGGACACTGGCGCCGTGTGAGTACTCGGTGAATCCTCGTTACCGACGGGTACCCAAAGGGCGTCGCCGCGGAATACCCTGCGCGTCATGACGGACTCGCAGGCCACGAACCAGGCCATCGGCACCAACCCGCTCGCCCCGGCACCGCAGGGCGCCCGTACCGCCGCCGATGTGGTCACCCCGGAGCTGGTCGCCCAGCTCACCAAGGGCGTCGTGGGCTCCGGCAAGACCGAGAGCCACACCCCGTTCACCGGTGACAAGCTGGCCGACCTGCCCGAGTCCACCCCCGAGGACGTGGCCGAGGCCTTCGACCGCGCCCGCGCCGCCCAGACCGTCTGGGCCCAGACCCCGGTACGGCAGCGCGCCGCCGTACTGCTCCGGTTCCACGACCTGGTGCTGGAACGCCAGGCCGAGGTCCTCGACCTGATCCAGCTGGAGACCGGCAAGGCCCGCCTGCACGCCCACGAGGAGGTGCAGGCCGTCGCCGTCGCGGCCCGGCACTACGGCCGCAAGGCCCCCGCGTACCTGAAGCCGAAGGGGCACACCGGCGCCGTACCGACCCTCACCAAGGTCACCGAACTGCGCCACCCGCGCGGAGTCGTCGGCCAGATCGCCCCCTGGAACTACCCGCTGGAGCTGTCCGTCGGCGACGCGCTTCCCGCGTTCGTCGCGGGCAACGCGGTGGTGATGAAGCCGGACACCGAGACCTGCCTGACCGCCCTGTGGGCCCGCGACCTGCTCATCGAGGCCGGTCTGCCCGCCGACGTCTTCCAGGTCGTGCTCGGCGAGGGCCCCGTCGTCGGCCCGGAGGTCGTCAAGCGCGCCGACTACGTCTCCTTCACCGGCTCCACCCGCACCGGCCGCGAGGTCGCCCAGGGCGCCGCCGCCCGCCTGGTCGGCGTCTCCCTCGAACTCGGCGGCAAGAACGCCATGCTGGTCCTCGAGGACGCCGACATCGAGAAGGCCGCGGCGGGCGCCGTCCGGGCCTGCTTCTCCTCCGCCGGCCAGCTGTGCATCTCCATCGAGCGGCTGTACGTCCACGAGTCGATCGCCGACGCGTTCCTGGAGCGCTTCGCCGCCCGCACCAGGGCGATGCGGCTGGGCAAGTCCCTCGCCTACGGCGCCGACATGGGCTCGCTGGTCGGCGACCGGCAACTGGACGCCGTCACCCGGCACGTCGACGACGCCGTCGCCAAGGGCGCCAAGGTGATCGCCGGCGGGGTCGCCCGCCCGGACATCGGCCCGTACTTCTACGAGCCGACCATCCTCGACGGCGTGACCGAGCCGATGTCGGTGTGCACGGAGGAGACCTTCGGCCCCGTCGTCTCCGTCTACCGCTTCCGGACGGAGGACGAGGCGGTGGAACTCGCCAACTCCACTCCGTACGGCCTCAACTCGTCGGTGTGGACGAAGGACGGCCGCCGCGGCCGCGAGGTCGCCGCCCGGCTGCGCACCGGCACCGTCAACGTCAACGAGGGCTACGCCCCCGCCTACGGCAGCGTCCAGTCCCCGATGGGCGGCATGAAGGACTCCGGCCTCGGCCGCCGCCACGGCTCCGAGGGCATCCTCAAGTACACCGAGGCCCAGACGATCGCCCAGCAGCGGCTGCTGCCCATGGCCCCGTCGCTGGGCATGGACGACGAGAAGTACGCGGCGTTCATGAGCACCAGCCTGAAGCTGATGAAGGCGTTCCGCTTCCGTTAGACGGCGGCCGTCAACCGGCCGCCGGCACCCGTTCTCGACGAGGAGAGCACGTGTCGCAGGAGAACTCCGTCCGCGAGCAGGACGACACCGCGTACGACTACGACGTCATCGTGGTCGGATCGGGGTTCGGCGGGTCCGTGACCGCGCTCCGCCTCACCGAGAAGGGCTACCGTGTCGGCGTCCTGGAGGCAGGCCGCCGCTTCACCCGGGAGTCCCTGCCCAGGAACTCCTGGGACCTGAAGAACTACCTCTGGGCCCCCAGGCTGGGCATGTACGGCATCCAGCGCATCCATCTGCTGGGCAACGTCATGGTGCTGGCGGGCGCGGGCGTCGGCGGCGGCTCCCTCAACTACGCCAACACCCTCTACGTACCGCCGAAGGCCTTCTTCGACGACCCCCAGTGGCGGGACATCACCGACTGGCAGGAGGAGCTGAAGCCGTACTACGACCAGGCGCGGCGCATGCTCGGCGTGCGGCTCAACCCGACGATGACCCCCTCCGACGTGCATCTGAAGGCGGCGGCGCAGCGGATGGGCGTCGGCGACACCTTCCACCTGGCGCCGGTCGGGGTGTTCTTCGGGGACGGCGAGGACGCCGACGGCACGACGAAGGCCGAGCCGGGGGAGCGGGTCGCCGACCCCTACTTCGGCGGTGCCGGACCGGACCGCAGGGCCTGCACCGAGTGCGGCGAGTGCATGACGGGCTGCCGGCACGGCGCGAAGAACACCCTCAACGAGAACTACCTCCACCTCGCCGAGAAGGCGGGCGCGGTCGTGCACCCCATGACCACGGTCATGTCCGTCACGGACGACTCGCGCGGCGGGTACGCGGTCGCCACGCTGCCGACGGACCAGAAGAAGGGCAGGGGCCGCACCTTCACGGCCCGCCGGGTCGTCATCGCCGCCGGAACCTACGGCACGCAGACGCTGCTGCACCGGATGAAGGCCCATGGCCAGCTGCCGTACCTCTCCGACCGGCTGGGCGAGCTGACCCGCACCAACTCCGAGGCGCTGGTCGGCGCCCAGACCGACAACCGGCGCTACCGCAGGGCGCACGGCAAGCCCGCGGCCGACTTCACGCGGGGCGTGGCGATCACGTCCTCCGTCCACCCGGACGAGAACACGCACATCGAGCCGGTCCGCTACGGCAAGGGTTCCAACGCGATGGGCGGCCTGTCCATCCTCCAGGTGCCCTACGCGGAGGGCACCTCCCGCGTCCTGGCCTGGCTGTCGAACGCGGCCCGGCATCCGCTGCTGGTCGTCCGCTCCCTGTCCAACCGCCGCTGGTCGGAGCGGACCATCATCGGCCTGGTGATGCAGTCGCTGGACAACTCCCTGACGACGTACCTGAAGCCGGACGGCGTAGGCAAGGGCCTGCTGACCGCCCGCCAGGGCCATGGCGCACCCAACCCCAAGCAGATCAAGGCAGCGTCGGAGGCCGCCTCGGCCCTCGCCGCCGAGATCAACGGTTTCGCGGGCAGCAATGTCGGCGAGCTGATGGGCACCCCGCTCACCGCCCACTTCCTCGGCGGCTGCCCGATCGGCGACTCCCGTGAGACGGGCGTGATCGACCCGTACCACCGGCTGTACGGCCACCCCGGCATCTCGGTGGTCGACGGCGCGGCGGTCTCCGCCAACCTGGGTGTGAACCCCTCGCTCACGATCACCGCGCAGGCGGAGCGGGCGATGTCGTACTGGCCCAACAAGGGCGAGGCGGACCCGCGTCCGGCGCAGGGCGAGCCGTACCAGCGGCTGCAGCCGGTCGAGCCGGTCGGTCCCGTGGTCCCGGCCGACGCCTTCGGGGCCCTGCGGCTGCCGTTCCTGGGCATCCCGGCGGTGCCGAAGAAGTAGCCCGCGAGCGCGAAGGGAGGGACCCGCACCCCCCTCCGAGCGCGGGTCCCTCCCTCCTTACCGGGCTCGCCGGTCGTCCTTGCCTACGCGCCGGCCGAGGCCTTGCGCCGCCGCACCGCGAACACGACCCCCGCACCGGCGACCACGGCGACACCGCCGACGACACCGATGACCGGGAGCGCGGAGCTGGAGCCGGTGGAGGCGAGGCTGCCGGTGGGCGGCAGCTCCTTGGCGCCGCCCTGCGGCTCCTTGCCGCCGGCGGGCTTGTCGTCGTCGCCCGGCTTGGGCTCGGCCTTGCCGGGGTCGTCGTTGTCGCTGCCGGGAGCGAGGACGGTGAACCCGTAGTAGGCGAAGGAGCTGTGGACGCACTCCTTCTCCGGGTCCACGTAGCCGCCGAGGCCGAGCGCGTAGCCGCCGCCCGCGGGGGCCTTCGAGCTGATGTCGACGCGCAGCTTGATGGCCACCGTCTCCTTGGCACCGAGGTCGGTCTGGCCGAAGAAGTAGCCGTTTCCTATCTCGTCGGCCAGCGACTCCCACGCCTTGGTCGCGGGGTCGAAGTACTCGAGCCGCGCGTAGGCGCTCAGCCAGTCCTTCTCGTTGTCGCTCTCGGAGGCGTTGTCGACCGCGGCGAGCCACTGGACCTCGCCGAGCGCCACGTCGCTGTGGTTGGCGGCGGTGAGGCTGAAGTAGTGCCAGCCGCTGCCCGCGACGATCTTGCCGGGAAGGCCGGAGACGTCCAGCGACAGCTGGGAGTCGGGGTCCACACCGTCATCCCCGACGGGGCACTCGCTGGGCCATTCCGAGGGCGAGCCGGTCGTGTCGGTCGGTGCCGCCGCCACGGTGGGCTTCGTGGTGCCGGCCGCGCTCGTCGTGTCCGTCGGGGTGACGGTGTCGGCCGGGCTCGTCGTGTCCGTCGTCGTGTCCGTCGGGGTGACGGTGTCGGTCGGAGTGTCGGTCGGCGTGCCGGTCTGGGACGCGGTGTCGGTCGGCGTGTCGGTCGGCGTGTCGGTCGTCGTCACGGACTCGGTGGGGGCCGACGACGTCGACTCCTCCGCGAACGCGGCCGGCGCGGACAGCAGCGCGATCGGCGCGATGGCAGCCGTCGCGGCCGCTGCGGCCATGGCACGGCGAAGCTTCATGAAGACCTCAAGAGGTGCTGCGTACTGCGGCACCGCAGTACGACGTCGGGTGAGGCCTCCGCGTGTGGGGCACGGATGTGGCCGTTGTTTCCGCAGGTGTGACCTGTGAAAGCTGTGAATGGTTGCCCTGCCACTCACAAAATCCTTATGTGGCCTGGGTCACAGCGACGGGTCCGGAGCACGCCGACCGGCCCCGGGTTCACCCGGGGCCGGTCGTTCTCTTGGGTGACCGGGCTGCTGTCCCCTGCCGTCCGGTCGTTCTCCTGGAGCGACGGCCCGCCCCTGGCCGGCGCGGGCACCCGGACCAACGAAGCCGCGGGCCGGACGGTCACGCGCCGGACGGGTGAGGGCGACCGGACTCAGATGCGGCCCCGGCACAGTTCGAGCAGTGTCATGGCCAGCGGCGTACCGGGCTTGCCCAGGGCGTCCCGGTAGCGGCCGAGGATCTCCATCTCCCGGGAGAGGTGCACGCGCCGCCCGCCGGAGGCGATGCGGGTCTCCTGCACGACGGCGGACACCGCCATCCGCTCCTGGATGAGGCCGATGATCCGGTCGTCGAGCGTGTCGATGCGCTCCCGGGCGTCCGCGATCGTCTGCTCTGCGGTCGTGGCGGTCGTGGCGGTCGTGGCGGTCGTGGCGCTCGTGGCGGTCGTGGGGGTCACGGCGCTCGTTGTGGTCACGGCGGTCATGGCGGGGCTCCTGGTGGGATGCGGTTCCCCGAGGCGACAGGACCGGGAAAACACAGGCGCCCCGGACCTGTCGGCCCGGGGCGCCTGGGAAGTCGCTTGTCAGTGGCTCAAGCAGCACGACCATGGCAGCCGGTGGGCCGGTTGCCATAGGTAAAGACGAAGGTCGGGTGCGTGAGCATGGGGCCAGTATGCCACGGGTCCGGCGTCGTCCGGCCCGTCCGGGGCGGCAGCCGCCGGGAGACGGCGAGGCCGCCCACGGCCGCCCCGGTAGACTCGGCAACTACAGACCCCGCCCAACCGCCGGAAGGCACCTCGTGTCATCAGCGAACCCCGCCGCCGCTCCCGACACCGTCCTGGTCGTCGACTTCGGGGCGCAGTACGCCCAGCTCATCGCCCGTCGTGTCCGCGAGGCGCGGGTCTACAGCGAGATCGTGCCGAGCACCATGCCGGTCCGGGAGATCCTCGCCAAGAACCCCGCGGCGATCATCCTCTCCGGCGGCCCCTCGTCGGTGTACGAGGAGGGCGCTCCCCGTCTCGACCGCGAGCTGTTCGAGGCCGGCGTTCCCGTCTTCGGCATGTGCTACGGCTTCCAGCTGATGGCGCAGACCCTCGGCGGCACGGTCGACAACACCGGCGCCCGCGAGTACGGCCGTACGGACCTGCACGTCTCCAAGGCGGCCTCCACCCTCTTCGAGGGCACCCCGGCCGAGCAGGCGGTCTGGATGTCGCACGGCGACGCCTGCTCCGCCGCCCCGGAGGGCTTCTCCGTCACGGCGTCCACGGACGTCGTCCCGGTCGCCGCGTTCGAGAACGACGAGAAGAAGCTGTACGGCGTCCAGTACCACCCCGAGGTCATGCACTCCACGCACGGCCAGCAGGTGCTGGAGCACTTCCTGTACCGCGGTGCGGGCCTCACCCCGTCCTGGACCACGGGCAACGTCATCGAGGAGCAGGTCGCCGCGATTCGCGAGCAGGTCGGCGACCGGCGCGCGATCTGCGGCCTGTCCGGCGGCGTCGACTCCGCGGTGGCCGCCGCCCTCGTGCAGAAGGCCATCGGCTCCCAGCTGACCTGCGTCTACGTCGACCACGGCCTGATGCGCAAGGGCGAGACCGAGCAGGTCGAGAAGGACTTCGTCGCGGCCACCGGCGTCCAGCTGAAGGTCGTCGACGCCGAGGAGCGCTTCCTCACCGCCCTCAAGGGGGTCGCCGACCCCGAGGAGAAGCGGAAGATCATCGGCCGCGAGTTCATCCGGGTCTTCGAGCAGGCCCAGGCCGAGATCATCGCGGACCAGGGCCCGGCGGTCGAGTTCCTGGTCCAGGGCACCCTCTACCCCGACGTCGTCGAGTCCGGCGGCGGCACCGGCACCGCCAACATCAAGTCCCACCACAACGTCGGCGGCCTCCCCGAGGACCTCGAGTTCAAGCTCATCGAGCCGCTGCGCAAGCTCTTCAAGGACGAGGTCCGGATGGTCGGCCAGGAGCTCGGCCTCCCGGAGGAGATCGTCCAGCGGCAGCCGTTCCCCGGCCCGGGCCTCGGCATCCGGATCGTCGGCGAGGTCACCAAGGAGCGCCTGGACCTGCTCCGCGAGGCCGACGCCATCGCCCGCGAGGAACTGACCGCGGCCGGCCTCGACCGGGACATCTGGCAGTGCCCGGTCGTCCTGCTCGCGGACGTCCGCAGCGTCGGCGTCCAGGGCGACGGCCGCACCTACGGCCACCCGATCGTGCTGCGCCCGGTCTCCTCCGAGGACGCCATGACCGCCGACTGGTCCCGGCTGCCGTACGACGTGCTGGCCCGGATCTCGACCCGGATCACCAACGAGGTCCGGGACGTCAACCGCGTCGTCCTCGACGTCACCTCGAAGCCGCCGGGCACGATCGAGTGGGAGTGATCGCTTCAGGAGCGATCGCTTCAGGAGCGATCACTTGCGCTTGACGACGCGCAAGGGCTCACCGGGCTTCCAGACCTGCACGACCAGATACGTGTCGTCCTCGACGTAGGTCCGCACGACCTCCGTGAGCTCGGTGCGGAAGAGGTGGAACGGCTGCGGCGGTTCCACCTCTTTCACATACGCCCCCTTCGTCCGCGGGTCGTCCACCTCGACCGCCCGCCCACTGATCCGCACGTCACCCGGACCCGGGTCCGCGCCCGGCCCGGGGTTCGACTGCAGCGCGAAACGTGGATCGCGACGCAGGTCGAGCGCCTTCCACGAGTCCGGCATCATGCCGAGCCACAGCTCGCCGCGCAGAAAACGCACCTCCAGGCCGCTGGTGCGGGGCGAGCCGTCCCGGCGGAGGGTGACCAGAACATGGTGGGTGAAGGCGCCGAAGCGCTCCTCGACGAGCCCGGCGAGCCCGGGTTCCGTGGCGGCGAAGGCCGCCCAGTTCACTGTCATACGGTGAGTGTGGCGCCGATACCCGACATCCTCTGTCGGGTATCAGAGGCGGCAGCTCACACCCGTTACGGCACCGGCCGCACCAACCGCTCACGTCCCGACTCGTCCCGTTGCGGCTTCCGCACACCAGGCCGGTGAGCCACGCGAAGGCCGCATTCCCCTTGAGTGCGTCATCTTTACAGAACGCCCCTGCCCTTTTGACTTGACTGACGGTAACTTCCGCCCCGTAAAGCAAACCCAGTGCTGGAGGACCTATGCACGGGCCCACCCCACCTCTGCCGCTGCCCACCGACCAGCTGCGGTTCGCCATGCCGCCCATGCACGACTCGGTCGAGGACGAACGACGGCACCGCAAGGAACGGCTCGCGGGCGCGCTGCGTGTCTTCGGACGGTCCGGATTCGAGGACGGGGTCTCCGGGCACATCACCGCACGCGACCCCGAGTTCACCGACTGCTTCTGGGTGAACCCCTTCGGTCTGCCGTTCAAGCACGTCACCGTCAGCGACCTGGTACTGGCCAACCAGGACGGGCAGGTCATCCAGGGCCGCTACCACGTCAACCAGGCCGCCTTCACCGTGCACGCCCAAGTGCACGCCGCCCGCCCGGACGTCGTCGCGGTCGCCCACTGCCACTCGGTGCACGGCCGGGCCCTGTCCGCCCTCGGCGACCTGCTCGACCCGATCACCCAGGAGAGCTGCGCCTTCTACGAGGACCACGCGCTGTACAACGCCTACACGGGCGTCGCCGTCGACGCCGAGGAGGGACGGCGCATCGCGACCGCCCTCGGCAGCCGCAAGGCGCTGGTGCTGCGCAACCACGGGCTGCTGACCGTCGGCGACTCGGTGGACGCGGCGGCCTGGTGGTTCCTCTCCATGGAGCGGTCCTGCCAGGTGCAGTTGATGGCCAAGGCGGCGGGCCGCCCGCTTCTCATCGACCACAAGCTCGCGGTGGCCACCCGTGAGCAACTCGGCGGCGACCTCGTCGCCTGGATCAACTACCAGCCGCTGTGGCAGGACATCAGCCGCAGCGAACCCGACCTGCTCGAGTAGGACCCGCCGGCCGGACCGCCGAGCCGGCCGCGCTTGCCCGGGTCCGTGCACGCCCTCCGCCCCTTCTCGCAGCAGGGTCAACACCGCAGGACCGGCTTCACCCGGCGTGACCACGCATGCCGGACGCGGACGGCGCCGACTAGGGCACAATTCGCTTTTGTCACCGGGGAGTTCCACGGCGACGGCCGGGCCCGCGGAGGGCGGTTCCGGCCGTGCCGAGGGTCGTGGGGAAGGCGGGCGTCGGGCGTGGCGGTGCAGCAGGCTGGGCAGGGCGTGCACGCGGGCGGCTGCGCCTGCGGGGACTGTCCGCACGGGGCGCGCGAAGGGCATCGGCGTGCCGTCGCCGCCTTCCTGCTGAAACGGGACGAGTTCGCGTCCGGGCAGGGGCTGCCGCCGGCGGTGGCCCACTCCGCCTCGGCGTCCCGGCAGTGGGTTTCCGAGGAACTGACGCAGGCCGCCGAGACGGTCGCCGAGCGCGGCCGGGCGGAGGGCGAGGCCTGGCTGGCCCGGCTCTGGGTGCGTACCGCCTGCGCGGTGTGGACGGCCGTGGTGGTGCTCTTGCTGGTGCAGTCGCTGACCGCGATCGGCGCGGGCTGGACCACCTCCCGTACCGCAGGACTGCTCGCCGCGCTGGTGACGGCCGGCGCGCTGACCGCCGCGTCCTGGTTCCACCGGGCCCGCGGCGGGGTGCTGGCGCCGGTCATCGGCGAGGACCACCGGATGTCCACCTCCCGAACCGTGGCGGCGGTCTGGGTGCTGTTCCTGACCTACGCCGTGCTCTTCCTGGCCGGCCGGCTGGCCGCCGCCTCCGGCCACGCCGAGCGCGACATGCTGATCTCCGGCCTCGGTCTCGCCCGGGGAGCGGGCGTGGTGACCGTCCTCGCCGTGGTGTGCGTGATCGCGATGCTGGTCCGGCGGGTGGTCGGGACGCGGGTCGCGGCCCAGCGGCTGCAGAAGGTGCGCGCCCACCGGCCGAGCGCGGCCGACCTGCTCACCGACGACGCCGGGCGAGGCAACTTCGCCGACATCCAGTACGTCGTCATCAGCGCCGTCGCCCTGCTGTTCACCGCCGTACGGCTCGCCCGCCGCCCCGACCGGCTGCCCGACCTGCCGTGGGGGCTGGCGGTGGTGGTGCTGGTGTCGGCGGCCACCTACCTGGCCGGCAAGTACGCGGAAGGCGGCCGTCCGGTCATCCACTCCGTGGTCCGCGCACGTGAGGCAGGCGACCTGGACGGTCCGATCCGCACCGGCGACGACATCGAGATCCGCGGCACCGGCTTCGTCCCACCCGGCGCCCAGACCGCCGACCGCCTCTCCCGGATGGTGGTGCGCATCGGCGCCGTCAACGTCCACGTCCCGCTCGTCCCCGTCACCGGCGGCTTCAGCAACCCCACGGACACCGTGCTGACCGTCCCCGTACCGGCCGAGGTCGAGCCCGGCTCGGTGGAGGTGCAGATCGTGACGGCTGCCGGGGTGGCGACGAACCGGTGCGTGGTCCAGGTGACGGAGTGAACCGGGGGACCGGAGTATGAGCGTGGGCCGGGCACACACCCGACTCATCGGGCCCATCGGGGCCATCCGGTCCATCCGTTTCATCTCGCCCACCTCTGACTCTCCTGAGAATTCGGAAAAACGTGGGCGACGGGGGTGAGCGGGGCCGACCTGTCGTACGTATCGTCTGGTGAGGGCTCGGCACGGCGGGCGAGAGGCGGCTGCAGCGATGACTCACGGTATGCGGATGGACACACAGGCCTGTCGAGAGGGCGGTGGCCGGGACTGGCGGGACACCGCCACCCACTACGCGCTCCTTCCGCTGCGCGTCTTCCTCGGTGTCACGTTCATCTACGCCGGCCTCGACAAACTCACCAGCAGCGCCTTCATGAAGTCCGGCGGAGCCGGCTCCATCGGCGACACCATGCGCTCCGTCCGCGACTCCTCGGCCATCCCGGCCCTGGTCGACCTCGCCCTGAAGAACCCCGTCGGCTTCGGTTACGGCATCGCCCTCGGTGAGCTGGCCGTCGGCATCGGCACCCTGATCGGCCTGCTCGGTCGCCTCGCCGCACTCGGCGGCGCGCTGATCTCGCTCAGCCTGTGGCTGACGGTGAGCTGGGCCTCCGACCCGTACTACTACGGCAATGACCTCGCCTACCTGATGGCCTGGCTGCCCCTCGTCCTCGCCGGTGCCCCGTACCTCTCCCTGGACGCGGCCCTGCGCGCGAGGCGACGGCAGCGCACCGCGGACCTCCGCTAGTGCTGCGACCGAAAAGGTTCACCGGCTCGCGACGCCCGGCACGGCACCTCGCCGCGTTGTCGCACCACCCGAGTACATCCAGTACGCGGGT
>NZ_JBSFIK010000038.1:0-54496 GCF_053597535.1 Streptomyces sp. NPDC001348
CGCGTGGGGTGTCGTATCTGCTGCACCGGCTTGGCTGGTCACCGCAGGTCCCCGCGCACAGAGCCGTCGAACGCGATGAGCAGGCAGTGGCCAGGTGGCGGACGGAGCAGTGGTCACGGGCAAGAGGACGGCCCAGCTCCTGGGCGCGTGGATCGTCTTCGAGGACGAGGCCGGGCAGGACCTGAAGCCCGGCAAGGGCCGCACGTGGTCAAGGCGGGGCAGGACGCCGCTGGTCAAAGTGGTGGGCAAGGGTTCAGGACGGGTCTTGATGGCCGGCATGATCTGCGTCCGGCCGGGCCGCGAGACCCGTCTGATCTACCGGACGCAGACGTACCGGGGCCGTACCGGCGAGAAGAAGGGCTTCCGGGCCCGCGAATTCGCGGACCTGTTGACCTCTGCTCGTCGGCAGCTCGGCGATGTCCCGCTGATCGTGGTCTGGGACAACGCCAGCACCCATCACGCCAAGCCCTTGCGGGAGTTCTGCGAGCGCAACAGCGACTGGCTGACCATCGTCAAGCTTCCGCCCTACGCGCCCGACCTCAACCCCGTCGAAGGCGTCTGGGCCCACCTGAAGAAGTCCCTGGCCAACCTCGCACCCCGCTCGATCGAAGACCTCACCCCGCTCGTGAAGAACCGCTTACGCAGCATCCAACGCCGCCCCGGAGTACTCGACGGCTTCATCGCCGGAACCGGACTGGCACTGGAGCCTCCGTAACGCTGTCACCCCACCGTTTCAACCTCAGCGTCAGCGTTGCCGTCAAACGCCCAGGAGCCCCCGGCCGAGTACCGACTCGGCCGGGGGCTCCCAATGCGCGTCCGAACGAACTCAGAAATCCCCGGCAACGCCCTCTCTGAGGCACCGGGGACGTCGGCGCCTACGACAGGTTGTGCCAGGCGTGCCTACAAGTTCCTCGGCACTCCGTTTCCCTTCGCCGCGTGTCAGCCACAGCGAACGTGGACAAGAGGACGCGGAAGGACTTCACGTACTCACCGGGGGGCAGATTTATAATCTTTCCCATTTGTTCGAGAATCGGTTCTCGAACAATCAACACTGCCGGGGTCATGGTCGGCTTGACGCCTGATCGCAGCAGCCCATCACGGGCGTCGTTCACTGTCGCATGGGCCTGCATGGAGTAACGAACAACCTCGTGCAGCACCGCCCTCTGCTCAACCTGCTCTAGCAAAGAGAACCAGGCCACAGCGTCCTCCAGGCTACGGAGTCCTTGGGCAACCTCGTTGATGATCCGCTCTGATGCTCGCAAGTGCTCACCTGCTCTGTGGCTCAAATACAACGTACGGCCTGCTTGGGTCCAGCTCCGCATAGTCTGGGCGGTTCGGATTGTAGTTCTGCCAGAAGTCTCTACCGCGCCCACTCCCTTCACCGTCACCCGTACCTCGCGGCAGCGAATTCTTGACGCTGTGACGAGTTCTGGACGGACCCGACAGGATGTAATCCCAGTCCGATGTCGGGTTGGGTGTTCCGTTCGCACGACTCCCGACCACAATGATTGGCTGCCCTGCTTTATCAGCGGCATTCTGAATTCGCCTGGCATCATTCGGGCTGATACCGGCTTCCGATGCCGTCCTAAGGCCAGGGCCACACAACCCACCGGAATTGTGCACCAGTACGGGCGTAGTCCCCGCCAGCACATAGTACGTGTGGAGGTCATCGACCGTGAGGATGTAAGTGCGGGCGTGCCTGGTGAAGGGGTGGTTGGCGGTGACGATGACAGTGGTGCCGTCGTCACTGAGCAGGGTCATGCCGGGGGTAAGGGATCCGGCTTCGACCCAGTCGTGCTCGGACGGAGACCAGAAGGGATGTTCGTGGGTCGCCGTGAGGTGCTCGGTGCCGTCCTTGGTGGCTATGGAGAGCTTGTTGAAGTACTTGTCACCGTCGGTGACGATGAGGCGTGTGACCTTCTTCCGTGCGGTCCTGCCGGTTTCCGGGTCGGTCGCCAACACCTTGTCGCCGACCTTGATGTCCTCGATGTCTTTCGTGCTACCGTCCGCCATCTCGACAGCAGTTCCGGCCAGGAAGCACTTGCAGCCGTATTTTCCATCACCGAATCCCAGGGCGATGAGCTCCAGCGCCTCTCGCATGGTGCCGGTGACGAACTCCTCCATACGCGCCTCATGCGCGCATTGCTCGGCATGGTGGAGACAGTACGTAGCTGCGAGCTTCTTCGCGCCGGCTACGTCGTCGGTCTTTTGTAGATAGTCGTACGCGACTTGGCAGCCAGTCCTGCCGTAGCAGGCCATCGAGAGCCTGTGGCCCTCACCTATCGGCGTGTTCCAGTAATCCCCGTTGGCTTGACCGGTGTAGGCATACAAGTAGCTGGACAGCTTTTTGGCGTCATCGGTCTGCACTCCGAGGTTGAGGAGTCTTTGCTCGGCGGACCTGGTATTCCTGTTGCTGCTGCTGCTGTTGCTGCTATTGCTGCTGCTGTTATTTCCGCCGCCGCAGTTCTTGCCGGTGGCCTGGCATCTGGGCGTCTCTCCCCAGCTGGCCGGGTCGAGTCCCGTGGGGTCGCTGAAGTTCGTCGGGTTGTTGAGGGAGTAGGTGTAGGCGTTGAGGCTTTGAGG
This sequence comes from Streptomyces sp. NPDC001348, assembly GCF_053597535.1. Classification (NCBI taxonomy): domain Bacteria; kingdom Bacillati; phylum Actinomycetota; class Actinomycetes; order Kitasatosporales; family Streptomycetaceae; genus Streptomyces; species Streptomyces sp. NPDC001348. Next base: position 2,584 of record NZ_JBSFIK010000038.1, read on the forward strand.
GTCGTACGGCTTGTGCAGCGGGTCCCTGCTCAGGAAGCGGCCGGAGTCCTGGTCGTATTCGCGGGCACCCAGGTGGGTCAGGCCGGTGGTCGTGTCGTCGATGCCTACGCCCAGGTAGCCCCGTTTGTTGGGCCAGGACGAGGGCTTGGGGCCACGGAGTTCGCCGTAGGGCTTGTAGGCGCGGCGCGTTACGGGCTGGGTGTCGGACAGTTCGACTGTCGTGTTCGCCGTGCCCAGCTGGTCGGCGATCAGGACGTTGAGCTTGTGGCCGGTAGTCGAGCCGTTGGCCGTGGTGCGGACGACCGTGGGGGCGCCCGTCTGGGTGTAGGAGCGGGACGCGCGGGTGATCGTGCCGGTGGCGTTCGTCGTCAGTTCCGTCTCGCCCAGGTACAGGGTCGAGCCCGAGGACGAGTTCTCCAGCAGGCGGTTGCCGTCGGCGTCGTAGACGTACGTCGTCTTCTTGCCGTCGGCCGTGAGGGAGTCGAGCTTGTTGTCTGGCGACCAGGTCAGTTTCTGCGTCGTGTCGGACAGGTCCCGGACCGTCGTGTTGCCCGTCGCGTCGTACGTGTAAGAGCTGGCCTCGCCGGGCGGGGTCGAGCTGGTGGACGTCACCGTGTGCGGTTGGGCCGTGTACGCCGGAGTCGTGCTCGTCGCGGCCACCGTCTTGCCGTAGCCGTAGGTGAAGGTGGCGTCCGTCGTGTCGTGGTCGGTCATCGTCGCGCGGTTGCCGAGCCAGTCGTACGTGAACGACTGCTCGTAGGCGGTCGCGCCCGTGGACAGGGTGGTCGTGTCCGGGGCCGCCGCCGAGAGCGTCGATGTCAGGGCGGTGTCGGGACTTGTGGTGTCCGTGGCCGCGTCCGCGGCGTCGGTGACCGGGCCGGAGGAGGTCGCGTAGTCCGTGCGGTAGCCCCACGTCTTGCCGTTGGACGCCTTGCAGCCCGTGCCCTTGCCGCCTGGTGTGACAGCCGATGTCCAGGCGTGCACCAGTTCGCCGAGGACGTCGTACGTGAAGCACTGGGTGTCCCACGTGTCGCCCGTCGCCTCGCTCAGCCGGCGCGCGTTCGAGGTGATCGTGCCGGTCGCGTCGTAGGAGTAGTAACTGTCGGCGATGCGGTGCGGGCCTGCCGTCTCGCGGTCGGTGACGGTGCGCTGGAGGCGGCCGGTGTGCGGGTCGACGAAGTTGGTCGTCCACACGCGGTAGGGCTGGGATCCGGAGACCGTGCGCAGCGGCTCGCCGTAGGGCGAGTAGGTGACGTCGGCCGTGTACCAGGTCAGGCCCGAGGTCGATTCCGGCAGGCCGTCGGTGGTGTAGCGGGTGACGACCTTCTCCCGCGCCAGTCCGCCCGCCCCGGGCAGGGTGACCGTCTGCGGCTGCCCGTCGGCGTGTACGTGTAGGAGTAGGTGTACGTGTAGGAGTAGGTGTACGTGCCCGCCAGGCCTGTCGTCATCGAGTTGGACGGGATGACCGTCTCGCTGCCGGTGGGGTGGTATTCGGCGTCGTAGCCGGTGACGCGGGTGACGTAGTCGCCGTTGTCCGTGTGCCGGATCGAGGAGTACGGCTCGCCGATGCCTCCGGGTGCGTCGCTTCAACTCGCCTTCGGGCACCGGCCAGGTGACGCGCAAGGCCGGCGCGGCCACCAGCGTGGCCGCGACCATCGGCGACGCGAAGCCCCCTTCCGCCGGGCCCAACGTGTTGTACGTCCGGACTGTCGACAGCGCGGGCAACGTCTCGCAGCCGGCCAAGTACTTCTTCTACGTCACGCCCCGAGACCAGGCCGACGCCCCCGGCGACTTCACCGGCGACAGGATGGCGGACCTCATGGTCGTCACCGAAGCCGGCAACCTCACCATGTATCCCTCCCGGGCCAACAAGGACGACCTGGCCAGGGGAACCGGCGACCTCGACTACTCGATGCCCGGCGCCTACCGGGCCAACCCGGACAAGGACCCGGCGGGAGACGATCTGCCGCCGTACGTCGCCGCTCCGTCAGGACACTTCAAGGGTGCCCTGATCACCCACAACGGCGACATCTACGGCGGTGACGGCCTGCAGGACCTCGTCGTCCGCCTCGACGGCAGGCTCTGGGTCTACCCGGGGGACGGCTATGGTGCGGTCAACATCGACAAACGCCACGAGATCCTGCTGCCCGACGGAGCACCCGACCCCGCGGACATGACCCGGATCATCAGCGCGGGGGACGCGACCGGTGACGGCCGCACCGACTTCTTCGCCACCGTCAGGAACGGCGGCGACGATGAGCTGTGGATGCTGACCGGCTATCACGGCGCGACCATCGACCAGGCGATCCGGTTGTCCGCCTCCGCCTGGAAGGACCGCGATCTCGTCACCGCCCAGGACATCACCGGTGACGGTGTCACCGACCTCCTCTACCGCACCGACGTCAGCGGGAGACTTCTGCTGCGCAAGGGCATCGCCGCATCCAGCGGTGGAGTCAATCCCGACTCGCTCGCTTCCGCAGCCAACTCCGCAGGCGGGGTCGACATCGAATACGGCGCATCGGGCTGGGACAGCGACAACATTCCGCTGTTGATCGGTACGCCCAGCGTCAACGGAGACTCGGTCCCCGACATCTGGGCTGTTCGCTCCGACGGATCTGTCCGGTTCTACACAGGCAGCAAGACCGCCCTCACCGGTTCGGGAACAGAGGTCATCGCCGCAAAGGACTACTGGAAGACCCGGATCGCCATCGGGTGAGGTGGCAATGCCATGCCCGCCCCGGTCCCGCGGGAGCTGCGCGGACCGGGGCGGGCCGCGTCGATGGCTGCCTCCTCACCGCCACCTCTTCCTCCGCTCCGGGGGCACATACGAAGTCGTCGCGCTGTCCGCGCCGGTGCCAACATGGTCGAGTCGCGGCGAAAGGAGCGCATCGGTTGTCCGGACGGCCGGCTCGACCCGCTCACCGCGTCGCTGCCCGCACTCCTTGAAATGGCCCAGCTGGCCGCCCGACAGGCCGACGGCACCGCTTCCCGCTACCTGGTAAGGAACCCGCCATGCCCACCCCGCCCCCCTTCCCCCTGGAGCCCACCCCGATCCACGTGCCCGACGAGGCCCTCGCCGACCTGCGCGCGCGGCTCGCGCTGACCCGCCCACCGCTGGACGAGGGGAACGAGGACTGGTCCTACGGCGTCCCGGACGGCTATCTGCGTGAGCTGGTCGCCTACTGGCAAGACGGCTTCGACTGGCGCAAGGCCGAGGCCGCCGTCAACGCCTACGAGCAGTACCAGGTGAGCGTCGCCGGCGTCCCGGTGCACTTCATGCGCAAGGCCGGCCGCGGCCCCCGCCCGGTGCCGTTGATCCTCAGCCACGGCTGGCCGTGGACGTTCTGGCACTGGTCGAAGGTGATCGACCCGCTGGCCGACCCGGCGGCGTTCGGCGGTGACCCCGCCGACGCGTTCGACGTCATCGTGCCGTCCCTGCCCGGGTTCGGCTTCCCCGGCCCGCTCACCGGCTTTCCGGACGTCAACTTCTGGAAGGTCGCCGATCTTTGGCACATTCTGATGACCGAGACCCTCGGATATGAGAAATACGCCGCCGGGGGCTGCGACATCGGCGGGATCGTCTCCAGCCAGCTCGGCCACAAGTACGCCGACGAGCTGTACGGCATCCACATCGGCTCCGGGCTGCCGCTCGACTTCTTCAACGGCCCCCGCGCCTGGGACTTCGCCCGGAACCGGCCCCTCACCGACGACCAGCCCGCCGACGTACGGGCCCGCATCGTCGAGCTGGACCACCGCTGGGCGCCCCACCTCGCCGTACACATGCTCGACGGCGCCACCCTGGCCCACGGGCTGAGCGACTCGCCCGCCGGACTGCTCGCCTGGCTGGTGGAGCGCTGGAACGCCTGGAGCGACAACGGCGGCGACGTCGAGTCCGTCTTCACCAAGGACGATCTGCTCACCCACGCCACGATCTTCTGGGTGAACAACTCCATCGCCACGTCGATGCGTTACTACGCCAACGCCAACCGCTACCCCTGGTCCCCCGCCCACGACCGCACCCCGGTCGTGCAGGCCCCGGTCGGGCTCACCTTCGTCACGTACGAGAACCCGCCCGGCATCCACACCACCGACGAGCGCGTCCGGGCGTTCGAGACCGGTCCGCAGGCCGCCTGGTTCAACCACGTCAACGTCAACGCCCATGCGAAGGGAGGCCACTTCATCCCCTGGGAGAACCCGGACGCCTGGGTGGACGACCTGCGCCGCACCTTCCGCGGGCGCAGGCCCTGAACCACCCGCACGAGCGGACGCTCACCGTGTCCCGACGTCGTGAGCGGTGCCGGCGGCGACGGCCTGGAGTTTGTCCGGGTTGGCCACGTTGTGGATGGCGGTGATACGGCCGTCGGCGTCGAAGTCGAGGGTGACGGTGGCGATCACGCGCCCCTGCCCGCTGAACACCATGCCCGGACCGCCGTTGATCTCGACGAGTTCGGCCTTCATGTCGGCGGGCTGGACGCCCTGGTAGGTGGCGGTGCCGACGGCCGCGAACCAGGCGGCCACCTTGGCCGCGCCCACGACCGGGCGCAGGGCCTGGCGGACCTTGCCGCCGCCGTCGGTCCACAGGGTGACGTCCGGGGACAGCAGTTCCATCAGGGCGTTGACGTCACCGCCGCTCGCCGCGGCGAAGAACCGCTCGGTGGCCTGACGTTGCCGCGACCGGTCGGCGGTGAAGCGCGGCCGCCGGGCCCGCACGTGCTCGCGGGCCCGGTGCGCGGCCTGCCGCACCGCGGCTTCGGAACGCTCCACCGTCTCCGCTATCTCGGCGTGGCTGAAGTCGAAGACCTCCTTGAGGACGAACACCGCGCGTTCGAGCGGGCTCAGCGTCTCCAGCACCACCAGCAGGGCCATCGACACCGACTCGGCGTCCGTGACGGCCTCGGCGGCGTCCCCGCCGGTGAGGATGGGCTCCGGCAGCCACGGCCCCACGTAGGTCTCCCGCTTGTGCCGGGCGGAGCGCAGCCGTTCCAGCGCCAGGTTCGACACGATGCGCGTCAGGTACGCCTTGGGGTCGGCCACCTGCGAGCGGTCCGCGGCGGACCATTTGATCCAGGCGTCCTGGACCGCGTCCTCGGCGTCGGCCGCGGTGCCGAGGAGGCGGTAGGCCACGGAGAACAGCAGCCTCCGGTGCTCGTGGAAGACCTGCTGGCCGGGGTGGGTGGACGGGTGGGTCACCGGGCCTCCCGGACCCGGGTGAAGCGGCCCCCGCGGGGCCAGAACGCGCCCGAGGCGGGCATCTTCTTCATACGGCCGTAGGTCGGCCAGGGGGAGGCGGTCACCGTCTCCTTGTACCGGACGGCCATGCGTCCGGTCAGGCAGATCCGGCGCGGGCTGTCGTCGGGGCGGGTGAACTGCACCACCGCGTCGCCCCGGCCCAGGCTCACCGGCGTGTGGTAGTAGCCGAAGCGGAACGGCTTGGGCTGCTTGCCCCTGAGCACACGGTCGATCGACAGCGCGGCGTGCACCCCGGTCGGCATGCCGCCCTGGCAGGTGCCGTGCATGGTGCCGTAGGCCTGGCGGATCGCGGCCGCGTCACCGATCGCGTACACGTCCGGGTGGGACACCGAGCGCAGCGCGGCGTCCGTGACGATGCGTCCGCGCTCGTCGACGGTCAGCCCGGCGGCGGTCGCCAGCGGCGACACCCGTGTGCCGCTCGTCCACAGGACCGCGTCGGCGGCGATGCTCTCCCCGCCTGCCAGTTCGACCGCGTCGGGCAGCACCTTCACCACCTCGGCCCCGGTGCGCACGTGGACGCCCAGCCGGTCGAGCGCGGTGCGCACGTATGCCTTGGCCCTGGGGTTCATGGACGCGCCGGGCTCGGTTCGGCCCAGCAGTACGACGTTCAGCTCCGGGTGCCGCTCGGCGATCTCCGCGGCGGACTCGATGCCGGTCAGCCCGCTGCCGCAGACCACCACCGTGCCGCTGCCGAGCCGGCCCAGCCGGTCGGCCAGCAACTCGGCGTCCTGGGCACCGCTCAGGGTGTACGTGTGGTCCTCGGCACCCGGCACCGCCGACGTGTCGGCCCCACTGCCCAGCCCGTACACCAGTGAGTCGTAGTGCAGCACCCGGTCGTCGTCGATCCGCACGGTGCCGGCGTCCGCGTCCACCCCCGTCACCCAGCCGCGCACGAACCGCGCCCCCGTGCCCTCCAGCATCTCCGTGATGCTCAACTCGGCCGGCTCCCGGCCGGTCGCCGTCATGTGCAGCCGCATGCGCTCGGTGAACCGCTCCGTCGCGTTCACCACGGTCACCTGCACGCCCTCGCGCCGCCCGGTCCGGGCCGCGAGCTGGACGGCCGCGGCCATACCCGCGTATCCGGCCCCCAGGATCACCACGCGGTGCGTGTCCGCCGTGCCGGTCTCCTGCTGTGCGCTCATCGTCGCGTCCTCCTCCACTCGCTGCCGACGCACACCAGATGGAAGATGGCCGACCGACCGTGACATGACGTCGATGTGATGCGCGACACAGTCCGGATCGCGGCGGGGGGCCGGCGTCCCGTCATTCCCACCCGCGCGCGAAGGCGGTGGCGTCTAGGGTCACCCCATGAGCAACTCCACCGCCGCCGCCGTCCTCACCACCCCCGACCTGGACGAGGCCCTGCGCGTGGTGCGCACGCTGCTGGGGATGACGGACCTCACCCGCGCCGAGGTGGACTTCGAGGCGAAGATCCGGTCCCGTGAGGGTCTGGTCGAGGTGTTGCGGGTGCTGCCCGGACTGAACTGGTGGGCACGGGAGGGGGCGGAGGCGGGGTCGGCGGAGAACGGTGACGACCCGGCGGAATGTCTGCCCGTCTCCGTGCACGACTGGTGCCACCCACTGGAACTCGCCGAACCGTTCGTCCGCGCGCTGCGCCCCCAGGACTCCGCCGCCGTGCGCTGGGACCTGGACGCATGGCCCGAGGTGCCGGAGGCGGGGCTCGAATCGATCTCCCAGAAGTACGCGTACCTCACGCTGTCGGTGCACTCGAGGGACCTTTACCAGTGCGAGCCCGCCGCGGACCACACCGTTCACGTGCATGTGCGCGGGGAGCGCGACCTGGACCGCGTCCACTGGCTCGCCGCGCGGGCCGGGGGGCGGTTCGACGGGCGCACGGAACTCGCCCCGCTGTGACATCGCCTGGTCCGGGCGGGTGACCCGGGCGGTCCGGCCTCCCCGGACCGCGGCTGCGGCAACTTAATCTGATGGCATGTCAGATGAACAGTCGTACGAGCTGCTCGGATTCGACAACGTGCTCTTCCCCGTCGGGGACCTCGGCGAGGCCGTGGAGTTCTACGAGCGGGCCGGGTTCGTCGTGGGGTTCCGGTTCGACGAGGCCGGGATCGCCCTGCTCAAGGTGGGGGGCGAGACCCCCGGGATCCTGCTGCGGGTGGAGCACGGGCTGGGGCACCGGCCGCCGTCCTGGCCCTCGCCCCGGCTGTGGCTGGAGGTGCCGGACGCGCGCACGGCGGTCAGGAAGCTCGCCGACGCCGGGATCAAGCCGCTCGACGAGCCCTTCTCCGTGGCCACGGGGTGGACGGTGGAGATCGCCGACCCCTGGGGGAACGTCCTCGGTTTCACGGACTACACCAAGCGTCCGGAGCTCGGCCGGCGGCCCTGATCCGCGGACGCGGGGCGCCCGAGGCAGTCGTTAGGCTCTTGTCCGTGTCCGCGAAGAACGAAGTCAGCAAGTCCGAGCAGACCCGCGCGCTCATCCTCGAGACGGCGATGCGGCTGTTCCAGGAGCGCGGCTACGACAAGACGACCATGCGGGCCATCGCCAAGGAGGCCGGGGTCTCCGTCGGCAACGCGTACTACTACTTCGAGGGCAAGGAACACCTGATCCAGGGCTTCTACGACCGGATCGCCGCCGAGCACCGGGTGGCGGTCCGGGAGGTCCTGGAGCGGGAGACCGACCTGGAGGCGCGGCTCGCGGGGGTGCTGCGGGCCTGGCTGGACATCGCCACCCCGTACCACGAGTTCGCCGTGCAGTTCTTCAAGAACGCCGCCGACCCCGACAGCCCGCTCAGCCCCTTCTCCCCCGAGTCCGAGCACGCCCGCCTGGAGGCCGTCAGCGTCCACCGGGAGGTGCTGGCGGGTACCAGGACCAAGGTCCCGGAGGAGCTGCGGGACATCCTGCCCGAGCTGATGTGGCTCTCCCAGATGGGGCTCGTCCTGTACTGGATCTTCGACCGGACCGAGGGGCGCGAGCGCAGCTACCGGCTGGCCGAGCGGGGGGCCCGGCTCACCGCGCGGGGGGTGTACCTGGCTCGGTTCCGGGTGCTGCGGCCGCTCGTGCGTGAGGTGCACGAGCTGTTCACGGACTTCCTGCCGGGGATGACGAGGGTTCTGCCGGATCCGGCGGGGCGAGGGCGGCAGGGCGGGTGATCACTTTCGGGTGAACGGGCGCGAAGGGGACATCCGGCGCCCGGCCTGCCTACGATGATGCTCTCGACACCAGCCCCTAGGAGGCACGCGATGTCCGCTGCATCCGTCGAGCAGCCCTTCGACGACGAGCCGTTCTCGCTCACGGCCCTCGCCGACGAGATCATGGAGCGCCATCCGGGCTACCGCGTCGAGATCATCGGAGGCCACCTCCTCGTGACCCCATCCCCGGATGCCCCCCACGCCCGAGCCCTGACCGGCCTCATGATCCCGTTCATCGCAGCGGGCCTGCACGGCGGCGAAACCGAGGTGCTCCAGAACGTCGGCCTCTGGCTGCCCACCGACGCCGAGGACTACGCCATCCCCGACCTCGTGGTCGTCGACGCCGACATCGACGACCACTACGTCGAGAACAACGCGTACGACCCGGTGTGCTTCCGTCTCGTCCTGGAGGTCACCTCCGGAAACTGGAAGGACGACCTGAAGACCAAGGTCGCCGCCTACGCGGAGGCCGAGGTGCCGGTCTACGTCGTCGTCGACCGCAAGCACCAGCGTCTCCACGTACTCGCGGAACCGGCCGGGGGCACGTACCAGTACCACCGGCCGCACGCCCCCGGCGAGCTCGTCACCCTCCCCGACTCCATCGGCGCCAAGGTGACCCTCGACGTCGACCAGATCCTCATGGCCGGGCAGAAAAAGGCTAACTGACCGCGTCCACCTCCCCCTCGGCCACCTCCACGTCGTACACCAGCGGCCCGTCCCCCACGACCACCTGCCGCGCCTTCGAGCCGTACGAGCCCGCCGTCACCGCCAGCAGATAGGCCCCCGGCTCCGGCACCGACACGATGTACGAGCCGTCCGCCAGCGACGTCACCCCGTCCAGCCGGCGCCCGCCCTTCGTCAGCAGCGTCACGGAAGCATCCCCGACCGGCTCGCCGTCGGCCGTGCGGACGTAGCCGTGGACCACCGAGGCCGGGCCCTCCTCCGTGGCCGGAGCCGGCTCCGACTCCTCCTTCGGCTCCACCGCCAGATGCGGCAGCCGCCGCTCCAGCCACACCGGCAGCCACCAGTTGGACTTGCCCAGCAGATGCATCGCGGCCGGCACCAGTGCCGTACGCAGGATGAACGCGTCCAGTGCGACCGCCGCCGCCAGGCCCACGCCCGCCGTTGCCGCGCCCGAGTTGCCGCTGAGTACGAAGGCCACGAAGACACAGACCATGATGAGCGCCGCGGAGTTGATCACGCGGCTGGTCTCCGCAAGGCCGACCCGTACCGCACGCGCGTTGTCCTTGGTGTGCACCCATTCCTCGTGCATCCGGCTGACCAGGAACACCTGGTAGTCCATGGACAGGCCGAACAGCAGGGACAGCATGATGACCGGCAGGAAGGCGTTGATCGGACCGGCCCTGCCGAGGCCGAGCAGGCCGATGCCCCAGCCCCACTGGAAGATCGCGACGAGGACGCCGAAGGAGGCCGCCGCGGCGATCAGGTTCATCAGTGCGGCCGTCAGCGGCACCACCAGGGAACGGAAGGCGACCAGCAGGAGCAGGAAACCCAGGGCGATGATCGTGGCGATGAAGTACGGCAGCCGGTCGCCGGTGACGGTCGCGAAATCCTTGGATATCGCGGTGACCCCGCCGACATGCGCCTGTACCTTCGCCGCTGGGATCACCTTGTCCCGCAGGGTGTCGATCAGGTCGTCGGTCTCCTTCGACTGCGGTGACGTCGTCGGGACCACCTGCACGACCGTCACGCCGCCGCGGGCGGGCACCGCGCCGACCTGGGCGACGCCCTTGGTCGCCTGGACGTCCTTCACCAGGGTGGCCGTGTCACCGCTGGAGACGACCACCTGCAGCGGGCCGTTGAAGCCCGGCCCGAAGCCCTCGGCGAGCAGGTCGTAGGCCTTGCGGGTCGTGGTGGACGCGTCGTCGTTGCCCTGGTCCGTCGCCCCGAGGCGCAGGGACAGCACCGGCAGGGCGAGGACGGCCATGACGACCAGGGCGAGCGCGGCGATCCTGCGGGGGCGCTTCTGGACGCCCGCCGACCAGCGGGCCGAGAGACTGCTCGCCCGCTCCTGCTCCGGGCCCCGCTCGGCGAGTCGACGGCGCTGGCGGCGGCTGAGCACGCGCGGGCCGAGGAAGCCCAGCAGAGCGGGGAGCAGGGTGGTGGCCGCGAGGACGCTCAGCACGACCGTCAGCGAGGTGCCGATGACCACGCCGTCCAGGAAGCGCAGGTTCGTCACCAGCATGCCGGCGAGCGCGATGCACACCGTGCCGCCCGCGAACAGCACCGCCCGGCCGGAGGTGTTGAGGGCGGTGACCGCCGACTCCTCCGGGTCCACGCCCCGCAGGATGCCCCGCCGCTGCCGGGTGACGATGAACAGGGCGTAGTCGATGCCGACGCCGAGGCCGATCAGGGAGGACAGCAGCGGCGCCAGATCGGGGATGTCGGTGGTGTGGCTGAGCAACTGGACACCGAACAGGCCCATGCCGACGCCGAAGATCGCGATGCCGATCGGCAGCAGCATGGCGAGGAACGAGCCGAAGGCCAGGAACAGCACGACGGCCGCGGCGAGGAGACCGACCATCTCCGCCAGGCCCTGCGGCGGCTCCTCCACCCGCTGGACGGCCTGCCCGCCCAGCTCGACCTCCAGGCCCTTGCTCTTGGCACCCTGTGCGGTGTCGACGACGTCCTGGACGAGGTCCTTGGGCACGGCGTTCGCCTGCTCGGCGAACGTGATCCGGGCGTAGGCGATCCGCCCGTCCCGGCTGATCTGCGCCGCCCCCCGGTCGCCGCTGTAGGGGCCGGCGACCTCGCCGACGCCCTTCATCTTCGCGATCTTCTCCAGCGCGGGCTGGATCCGGGACTTCACGGCCGCGTCGCGCACCGATCCGCCGTCGGCCTTCCACACCACCGTGTCGGTGTCACCCGCACCGGCCGGGAAGGCCTTCTCCAAAAGGTCGTACGCGCGCTTGGAGTCCGTGTTCGGGAGGGAGAAGACGTTCGCGTAGTCCGTGCCCGCCGTCGACGCCGCGAATCCCAGGCCGAACAGCGCCCCCACCCACAACAACAGGACCACCAGCCGATGCCGGTAGCACCATCGTGCCCATGCCGTCACGCTCAACGCTCCTTGATTCGTCCGTACTTCACCGGTCGGTCCCCCGGGTCCTGGCACCAGCATCGGCAACCCCGCACGCGCGGGACACGCGGCGCGGTCGACTCTCAAGGAACTCCAAAGCGCGATCCGGACACGTGGTCGACGACCTCACCCGATACTGGGGGCATGACCGCTCCAGGAACCGTGCTGGTCGTGGAGGACGAGGAGAGCATCGCGGACGTCCTCGCCATCGCCCTGCGCTACCACCGCTTCGAGGTGATGACCGCGGGCACCGTCCGCGAGGCCCGCACGCTCGCCGGGCGCACCCGGCCGGACGCCGCCCTGCTCGACGTCATGCTTCCGGACGGGGACGGCCGTGCCCTGGGCCGTGAACTGCGCGCCCGGCAGCCTGATCTGGCGCTGGTGTTCCTCACCGCGCGTGACGCGCCGGCCGAGATCGTCGGCGCCCTCGGCTTCGGCGACGACTACATCACCAAGCCGTTCGACATCGACGTGGTCGTCGCCCGGATCGGCGCGGTGCTGCGCCGCACCCGCCCCTCCGACGTGATCCCCGAGCGCCCGCCGCTCAGATACGGCGACCTGGAGCTGGACGAGACGGCGTACTCCGTGCACCGCGCGGGCCGCACGGTGGAACTGACCCCGACCGAGTACGCGCTGCTGCGGTTCCTGGTCCGCAACGGCGGGCGGATCGTACCGAAGGAACAACTGCTGCGCCACGTCTGGCAGTACGAGCACGCCCCGTCCGAATCCACCGTCGTGGAGACCTACATAAGTTATCTGCGGCGCAAGCTCGAGCCCCTGGGGCCGCCGGTCATCACCACCCGCCGCGGTGTCGGATACGGGCTGGCGTGAGGCACCACCGCAGGCACGGCGTGCACTCGCTGCGCGGGAAGCTGACCCTGGCCAACGTCGGGCTGCTCGCCGTCGGCATCGTGGTGGCCACCGCGGTGAGCCTGATGGGGATGCGGCACTACCTGGTCGGCCAGGTCGACACCGAGATGCTCAAGATGCGCCAGTCGCTGGGCGGTTCGCGGCTCACCCTGCACCAGGTCGACTCGATCGGCGGGCTGGACGTGATCCGTGACCGGATGGCGCCGACGTACGCGCAGGGGCAGCCCACGCCGGACTCGATCTTCGCCGCGGTCGACGGCCGGGGCAGGGCCCTCGCGCTCTTCGGCGTCGAGCCCACCGACGCCCAGCGCTCCCTCGCCGCCGCCGTCGACGGCCCCCGCGACCTCGCGGCCGATCGCGCCCCGCGCGACGTCACCGTGCACGGCGCCGCCTATCGCGCCACCGCCGTCCGCCTCGCCGACGGCTCCTACATCCTGCTCGCCCAGTCCACCGAGGCCCTGCACCAGGGCATAGCGAAAGCCCTCAGGCTCGACCTCGCCGTCGGCACGCTGCTGCTCGCCCTGCTGTGCTGCCTGACCATGTTCGCCGTCCGGCGCCGGCTGCGGCCGCTGGAGGACATGGTGGAGACCTCCACCGCCATCGCCGAGGGCGACCTCACCCGGCGCGTACCCTCCAGCTGTCATCCGACCCAGGAGGTCGAGCAGCTGCGGCTGGCCCTCAACTCCATGCTGCACCAGGTGGAGTCGGCGTACCGCACCCGTGAGCACACCGCGGCCCAGCTGCGCCGTTTCGTCGCCGACGCCTCGCACGAGCTGCGCACCCCGCTCGCGGCGATCCGCGGCTACCTCCAGCTCTACGACAAGGGCATGCTGAACGAGCCGGGCGAGCGGAAACGGGCCTGGGACCGGATGAACGCCGAGGCCGACCGGATGGGTCGGCTCGTCGACGAACTGCTCACCCTGGCCCGCCTCGACCAGCGGCCCGAACTGCGCCTGCGGAACGTGGACCTGAGCCGGCTGGTGCGGGAGGCCGCCGAGGACCTCAGGGTGCAGCAGCCGGACCGGCCGGTCACCGTGGCCGCCGACGGCGCGCTGCTGGTGCGCGCCGACGAGTCGGGCCTGCGGCAGGTGCTGGGCAACTTGCTGGCCAACGTCCGCACGCACACGCCGGCCGACGTGCCGGTGCGGCTGTGCGTGGGGCGTTCGCACGGGGTGGTGCGGCTGTGCGTCGCCGACGAGGGTCCGGGGCTGGCCGAGGAGGACGCGGCCCGGGTCTTCGACCGGTTCTTCCGGGCGGGCGGCGGCGCGGGCAGCGGGCTGGGCCTGGCCATCGTGCAGGGCGTGGTGCACGCGCACGGCGGCGAGGTGGCCGTGCGGACGGCGCCCGGCGAGGGGCTGGAGGTGACGGTGACCCTGCCGGAGCGCGCCCGTGCGGTCGTGGACCGCCCCACGGAGTAGCGGACCGTCAGATCCACTCCAGGCGCCACAGCCGGTACACACCGGTGCCGTCGTCGAGGTACTGGCCGCCGCCGACGTCCTCGCTGCTGACGACGTACTCCTTGCGCTGCCACAGCGGGATCAGCGGCACGTCGCGCGCCACGTCCTCCTGCAGGGAGCGGAAGTCCTGTGTGACCCGGCTGCGGTCGGCGTACTGCTGGCTGTCGATGATCAGGTTGTCGACGAGCTTGTTGCTGTAGCCGGTGTTCATCGTGGAGCCGGTGCCGACGAGTTGGGCGCCGAAGGTGTCCGGGTCGGGGTAGTCGGCGACCCAGCCGACCGCCCAGGCGTCCAGCTTGCCGGTCGCCCACCGCTTCTGGAAGTCGGTCCACTCGTAACCCTTGACGTCCACCTTGAACAGGCCGCTCGCTTCGAGCTGCTGCTTCAGCTCGGCGGCCTCCTCGGCACCGGAGCCCCGGCCCCTGCCGTAGCCGAAGGTGAAGTGCACCGGGAGGGAGACACCGGCTTCGGTGAGCAGCTGCCTCGCCTTCCTGGCGCTCGGCTCGGGGTAGGCGTCGGCGAACGACGTGGTGTGGCCGTTGAGGCCCGCCGGGACCAGCGAGTACAGCGGGTCGACGGTGCCGTCGTACACGGTCTCGGCCAGCTGTTCGCGGTTGACCAGCCAGGCCATGGCCCGCCGGACGCTGACGTCGTGCAGCGGGGAACTCCGGCGGGTGTTGAGGTAGAGGTTGCGGGTCTCCGAGCTGTCGGACTCCGTGACGCGCTGGTTCGGGTCGCTGGCGGACAGCCCGGACAGCACCTTCGGCGGCAGGTTCCGGGTGACGACGTCGATCCGCTTGTCCTTCCAGGCGGCGTCCAGTTTCGCGGAGTCGCCGTAGTAGCGCAGTTCGACGGGGCGGCCGGTGTCGTCCAGGTCGCCCTTGTAGGCGGAGTTCGGCTCCAGGGTGGCCTGCTCGCCCTTGGTGTACGAGGTCAGCCGGTACGGGCCGGTGCCGTCGACATCGTTGCCGGAGCGCAGGCTGTCCGCGGGGTACTTCTCCCGGTCGACGATCGAACCCGCCCCCGACGCCACCTTGAACGGGAAGGTGGCGTCGGGTGAGGAGAGGTGGAAGGTGACGGTGTCGCCGGCGGCGGTCACCGAGTCCAGGGTGGAGAACAGGGACGCCGGACCGACGTCCGACTTGATCTTCTTGACCCGGTCGAAGGAGTACTTCACGTCCTCCGCGGTCATCGCCCGTCCGCTCGGGAAGGTGATCCCGGCCCGGAGCTCGCACGTGTAGGTCTTCAGTCCGCTGCCCACGAAGGCGCAGCTCTTCGCCGCGTCCGGCACCGGTGTGGCGCCGCCCGGCTCGTAGGACAGCAGTGACTGGAAGACGTTGCTGAACAACGCCCACGAGCCGGCGTCGTAGGCACCGGCCGGGTCCAGTGACGTGACGGCGTCCGTCGTGCCGACCGTGATGGTCCTGTCGTCGTCCCCCTGTGACGGCAACAGTTGCCAGCCGCCGACGCCCACGGCTGCGACTACCAGAGACATCGCGAGAATCCGCATGCGAACCGATCGCATGGTGGTGCCCTCCCCAGGCCCTACCCGAGCCCTACCCAGGCCCTGCACACAAACGCCACCCCCTAGTGGCGCGGCTCACCTAATCACACGTGTTTGAGGTGGGGGAAGAGCAATCTGGCTAGATGAGAAAGAACTTACCCGGGGGTTGTTTTCCAAGTCTTGGGGGGCTTGCTGAGGAATCGTCACCGCGCCGCCGGCTCGATCACGGTGACGTCCGAGGGGGCGTCCACGCGCGTGGGCGGGCCCCCGGCGCCCGGGCCCCTGCTGACGTACAGCTGGGCGTCGCCGTAGCGCTCCAGTCCCGCCACGGTCGGGTTGGCGGCCGCCGCGACGAGGTTGCCCGGCCAGAGCTGGCCGCCGTGGGTGTGCCCGGAGAGCTGCAGGTCGACGCCGTACCGGACGGCCTCGTGGATCTGCACCGGCTGATGGGCGAGCAGCGCGCAGGTGCGGGTCTTGTCCCGGTCGCCGAGCGCCCTGGCGAAGTCGGGCCCCTGCCCCTCGCTGCCGTTATGACGTGCGGCGCAGTGCGCGAAGTCCGCGGAACCCGATGACCCCGATCACCGTCCCCAATACGAAGGAAACGACCGCCAGCGTCAGGTGCACCCAGAAGTACGCCGTCGGGTGACCGTCGTCGAAGGCGAGACCGCTGCTGTCCTTGACGAGATTCTTGACGAAAGTGACCCAGATGACCCAGCTCCACACCCCGAAGGCGAGCAGGAACCAGGACACCGGGCGGCTGAGCTTCATGGGTTCAGTATCGCGGGCGGCCGTCCGGGTCCGCGCCCGGGGTCGCGGGAGCCGGCAAGGTACGTTTCCGCTCGTGCTCACACCCCCCACGGCCGCCGGGCGGTCCCTGCTGGTCACGTCCGCCGCGCTGCTGTCCGCGTCCCTCGCCGCGCCCGCCGCCGTCGCCGCGCCGTCCCCCTCGGCCGGCCCGACGGCGACTCCCCCGGCGCACATGTCGACGGTCGGCGGCGCCCGGCTGGGCGAGCCGGGCACCCAGGCCGACCTCGGCAGCGGCGTCCCCGTGCTGCCCAAGGACGTCACCGCGCGCTCCTGGATCATCGCCGACGCCGAGTCCGGCGAGGTGCTGGCCGCGCACAACGCGCACTGGCGGCTGCCCCCGGCGAGCACGCTGAAGATGCTGTTCGCCGACACGGTGCTGCCCCGCTTCCCGAAGACCACCGAGCACAAGGTGATCGCGTCCGACCTGGCCGGCCTGGGCGCCGGCTCAAGCGTGGTCGGGATCAAGGAGAACAGCACCTACTCCGTCCGCGATCTGTGGCTCGGCGTGTTCCTCAGGTCCGGCAACGACGCCGTGCACGTGCTGTCGCGGATGAACGGCGGCATCGGGCGGACCGTCGAGGACATGCAGGCGCACGCGGACGAGCTGCAGGCCCTGGACACGCGCGTGCTCAGTCCCGACGGCTACGACAGGCCGGGACAGGTGTCGTCGGCGTACGACCTGACGCTGGTCGCCCGCTCGGGTCTGCAGAAGAAGGACTTCCGCGACTACTGCTCGACCGTGACGGCGAAGTTCGGCTCCACCGAGATCCGGAACACCAACCGGCTGCTGAGCGGCGACACGGACGTGCCCGTCTACCAGGGCATCGCCGGGGTGAAGAACGGCAACACCAGCCAGGCGGGCGCCACGTTCACCGGTGTCGCGGAACGCGGCGGCCACGTGCTGCTGGTCACCGTCATGAATCCGGAGAAGCACGAGCACAACGAGGTCTACAAGGAGGCCGCCCGGCTCTTCGACTGGGGCTTCGGGGCGGTCGGCAAGGTCAGGCCGGTGGGTGAGCTGGTGCCGCCCAAGGGCGCCGTCCCGGCCGGTGGGCGGCCCGGCGTGACGCCACCGGTCGGCCAGGCGGGCGGGAGCGGGAGCGGCGGGCCGTCGTCGAAGCCGGTGGCCGCCGCGCCTTCCGGGGGCGGTGCGCGCGGCGCCGGCATCGCCCTGGCGGTCGCCGGGGGGCTGCTGGTGCTGCTGGGCGGCGGGGCGTTCCTGGTCAACCGCCGGTGGCCACTGCCCGATCTCGTACGTCGCCGGACTCGTTCCTGAGCTCGGCCGCCTTGCTCGGCGTCGCCGTCCAGGCGGCGCAGAAGAGGACCAGTTTCGCGGTGAAGTTGATCCACAGCAGCAGGGCGACGGGGACACCGAAGGCGCCGTACATGCTCTTCGAGGCGACGCCCTGGATGTAGCCGCTGATCAGCAGTTTCAGCAGTTCGAAGCCGATCGCGCCGGTGAGCGCCGCGACGAACAGGCGGTGGCGTTGCGGCTCGACGCCGGGCAGCAGGGTCAGCACGTACAGCAGGACCAGGAAGTCGGCGAGGACGGCGACGGCGAACGCGACGACGCTGAGCAGCACGGTGCCCCAGCCGTGCTCGGCGAGCCCCAGACCGCCGGCCGCCCAGCCGACCGCCGCGGAGGCGAGGCCGGAGGTCAGGAGCGTGACCAGCAGCGCGCCGCCGAGCCCGATCAGGATCCCGGCGTCCTTGGCCTTGTGCACTATGGGGTTCTCGTCGGTGTCGGGCAGCTCCCACACCGCGCGCAGGCAGTCGCGTATCTGCCCGACCCACCCGATGCCGGTGAGCAGCAGCAGGGCGCCCGCGATGGAGCCGACCGTGCCCGCGTTCTGGACCAGGGACGTGATGTCCAGCTGGTCGGAGATGCCGGGGAACTGCTCCGCGATCTGCTTCTCCACGTGCCGCTGTCCGGCCGGGTTCAGCGTGGCGGCGCCGATCGCGGCGGACACGGTCAGCAGCGGGAACAGCGCGATGAAGCTGACGAACGTCATGGCGGCGGCCAGCCGTGTCCACTTCACCCGGTCCAGGCGCTCGTACGAGCGCCACGCGTGCGTGGTCATCAGGCGCGCGAACAGCGGTCCCACGCCGGGGAGTGTTTTCAGCCAGTCCATGATCCGACTCTGCCCTCGTCTCGGAAGACCAATGTCCGGGTACCCCAGAACCTCAGGACTGTGGCCAGTGCCATGCCGATTCCGGCGCCGGAAACGGTGTCGGCCCGCTGCGAAGTCAGGCCCAGGCCGTAGTGGCTGACGGTGAGACAGAGCAGTTGGACGAGGGCCCCGGCGAGGTTCACGGCGACGAAGACGGCGTAGGTGCGCAGCCCTCCGGGCCGGGTGCGGCGGTAGGGGCCGAGGGCGTTGCCGGCGTAGGCGACCGTGCAGCCGGCCGCGAAGGACAGGGACTTGGCGGTGATCGGGTCGCAGGCGGCGGGTCCGCGCAGGTAGCTGAAGAGCGCCAGGTCGGTGGCGTAGGCGAGGAGCCCCGCGGTGGCGAAGCCGAACAGTTCGCCCCGCCGCGGCGGGGTCACCAATTGGCCACCGCCAGACCGTACATGGCCAGCCAGGCGGCGCCGATCAGGGCCAGGGCGCGGTCGCGCAGCACCACGTCCTCCGGCTCGCCGGCGGTGCCGCGGTCGGCGAAGACGGCGTACCTGAGGACCGCGAGGATGAACGCGACCATGGACAACTGCCGCCAGGGCAGCACGCTGGTGTGCGGCACACCGCCCGCCTCCAGCGCCCACATGCAGTAGGCGAGGACGGCGACGCCGGCCGCCAGCTGCCAGACGAAGCGCAGGTAGCCGGTGGTGTACTCGGTGAGCAGCGCACGTGTCGCACCCGCCTGTCCGGCCATCTGGACGGCCTCGGAGTAACGCTTCGCCGACACCATGAACAGCGCCCCGAAGCCGGTGGTGATCAGGAACCAGCGGGACGGCGGGATGCCGAGCGCGACCCCGCCGATCACCGCCCGCATCAGGAATCCCGTGGTCACCACGGCGAGGTCGACGACCAGCAGGTGCTTGAGGGTGACGCAGTAGGCCAGTTGCAGGCCGAGGTACGCCGTCAGCAGGGCGGCGACGGCCGGGGAGGCCAGCCAGAGGGCGGCGGCGGGCCCGAGCACGGCCAGTGCGCCGCCGGTGGCGTAGGCGACGGGCACGGGGACCTGCCCGGCGGCGACCGGGCGGCGGCGCTTGACGGGGTGGGCGCGGTCGGCCTCGGCGTCGCGTGCGTCGTTGATCAGGTAGACGGCGGCGGCGCAGGCGGTGAACAGGGCGAAGACCAGTGCGACCTGGGTGAGCGCGTGCCGTGAGAAGAGCCGGCCGGCGGCGGCCGGGGCGGCGAGGACGAGGATGTTCTTGACCCACTGTTTCGGGCGCATGGCCCTCAGCAGACCGCCCAGGAGGGTGCCCCGGCGCCGGGGCGGGAGCGGGGGCTCGCCGGGCGGGCGGCGCTCAAGGAGCGCGAGGTCAGCCATCGGTGCTCCCCCTCATCCAGCGGGCTCCCGCTCGTGCCGTCAGCGCCCCCAGGGCCGCGCCCGCCGCCACGTCGGAGGGGTGGTGGACGCCGAGGACCAGCCGGGACAGGCACATGGCGGCGGCGAGCGGCGGCACCGGACGGGCGCCGAGCGCTCCGAAGGCGACGGCGGCGGCCGCGGCGGAGGCGGCGTGGGAGCTGGGGAAGGAGTGCCGGCCGGCGGTGCGCACCAGGGGTTCGACGTGCGTGGGGCGCGCGCGGCGCACGAGGCGCTTCACGGCCATGCTGGCGAGGTGCGCGCCCGCGACGAGCGCCGTGCCGCGCAGCCAGGCGCTGCGCCGCGCCCCGTCCACGGCGGCTCCGGCGAGGCCGGTCGTGAGCCACAGCGCGCCGTGCTCTCCGCTCAGGGAGAGTCCACGGGCGGCGGACGCCACCCACGGATCGGCGCCGCGGGCGTGGAGCGCGGAAAGGATCCGGTGGTCCAGGTCGTGATCCAGGTCGTGATCCAGGTCGTCCATGTGGATCCACTGTTCACGTCCGGCCCGCTTGAATTACGGCAATATTGGACGACATCCCATTAATCACCCATTTCGGGGAGGGAAGCCATGTTCCATAACTGGTCGCCCCCATAACGGGCGATACGGTCACCGGCATGTCTGGAGACACCGTTTCCGTCACCGGTTGGGGCCGCACCGCACCCACCGCCGCCCGGCTGGTCCGCCCGCGGACCTACGCGGAGGCCGCGGCCGCCGTCCGCGACTGCGGGGACCGCGGCGGTATCGCACGAGGCCTCGGACGGGCGTACGGGGACGCGGCGCAGAACGCCGGCGGGACCGTTCTCGACATGACCGGTCTCGACCGCGTCCACGCGATCGACGCCGACGACGGGACCGTACTGTGCGGCGCGGGCACCTCCCTGCACCGGCTGATGGAGGTGCTGCTGCCGCTCGGCTGGTTCGTGCCGGTGACCCCCGGCACCCGCCAGGTGACCGTCGGCGGGGCGATCGGAGCCGACATCCACGGCAAGAACCACCATGTCTCCGGCTCCTTCTCCCGCCACGTGCTGTCCCTGGAGCTGCTCACCGCCGACGGCGAGGTGCGCACCGCGCGCCCGGGGACCCCCCTGTTCGACGCGACCGCCGGCGGCATGGGCCTGACCGGGGTGATCCTGACGGCCACGCTGCGGCTGCTGCCGGTCGAGACCGCGTACATGACCGTCGACACCGAGCGCGCCGCCGACCTCGACGACCTGATGGCCCGGCTGACCGCCGGCGACCACCGCTACGACTACTCGGTCGCCTGGATCGACCTCCTCGCCCGCGGCGCCGCGACCGGCCGCGCGGTGCTCACCCGCGGCGACCACGCCCCCCTGGAGGCGCTCGAGGGCACGCGCGCGCGGCGGCGCCCGCTGTCCTTCCGCCCCCGGCGGCTCCCGGCCGCCCCCGCCCTCGTCCCGGAGGGCGTCCTCGGCCGCACCACGGTCGGGCTCTTCAACGAACTCTGGTACCGCAAGGCACCACGTGCGCGGACCGGCGAACTCCAGCGCATCCCGGCCTTCTTCCATCCCCTGGACGGCGTTCCCCACTGGAACCGGATCTACGGCCGCGCCGGCTTCCTCCAGTACCAGTTCGTCGTCGGACACGGCCAGGAGGAGGCCCTGCACCGCATCGTGCACCGCGTCTCCGCCCGCCGGTGCCCGTCCTTCCTCGCCGTCCTCAAGCGCTTCGGCGACGCCGACCCGGGCTGGCTGTCCTTCCCGGTGCCCGGCTGGACCCTCGCACTCGACGTCCCGTCCGGGCTGCCGGGCCTCGGGCCCCTCCTCGACGAGCTGGACGAGGAGGTGGCCGCCGCCGGCGGGCGGGTCTACCTGGCCAAGGACTCCCGGCTGCGCCCGGAGCTGCTCGCCGCGATGTACCCACGGCTCGACGAGTTCCGGGCGCTGCGCGCGGAGCTGGACCCGGCCGGGGTCTTCACGTCGGACCTCTCCCGCCGGCTCAACCTCTAGGAGTTGTCGTGAAGGACGCTTTCGGAATCCCCCAGTCGCTGCTCGTCCTCGGCGGTACGTCCGAGATCGCGCTGGCCACCGCACGCCGGCTGGTCACCCGCCGCACCCGCACCGTGTGGCTGGCCGGCCGCCCCTCGCCCGCCCTGGACGAGGCGGCCGCACACCTGCGCGCCCAAGGGGCCGACGCACGCACCGTCGCCTTCGACGCCCTGGACCCCGGCTCCCACGAGACGGTTCTCGGCAAGGTCTTCGCCGAGGGCGACGTCGACATGGTGCTGCTCGCCTTCGGCATCCTCGGGGACCAGGCGGTCGACGAGCGCGAGCCGGCGGGCGCCGTCCGGGTCGCGCAGACCAACTACACGGGCGCGGTCTCGGCCGGCCTGGTCGCCGCGCGGGCCCTGCAGACCCAGGGACACGGCTCCCTGGTGGTGCTCTCCTCGGTCGCCGGCGAGCGGGCCCGCCGCTCGAACTTCATCTACGGCTCCAGCAAGGCCGGTCTGGACGCCTTCGCCCAGGGCCTGGGCGACGCGCTGCACGGCACCGGCGTGCACGTCATGGTCGTACGCCCCGGCTTCGTCCGGACGCGGATGACCGCCGGTCTGGCGGAGGCCCCCCTCGCCACCACGCCGGAGGCGGTCGCCACGGCCATCGAACTGGGGCTCAGGCGCCGCACGGAGACGGTGTGGGTGCCGGGCGCCCTCCGACTGGTGATGTCGGCGCTGCGGCACGTACCGCGGACGGTGTTCCGGCGGCTGCCGATCTAGGGCCTGTCCGGCGGCGGGGCGAGGCTGGTGCTGCGACCGGAAAGGTTTGCCGGGAAGCTCGCGGCGTCCGGTGCGGTGCCTCGCAAGGCGGAGCATCACCCGCGTACTGGGTGTACTCGGGTGGTGCGACAACGCGGCGAGGTGCCGTGCCGGGCGTCGCGAGCCGGTGAACCTTTCCGGTCGCAGCGTTAGCGGTGGCTGCGGATCGTGCCGCGGTCCACGGGGGCCGCCTGCTGGGGCACCATGGTGCCGCCGCCGAAGGTGAAGTCCCGCAGCTTGCGCCACACCCCGTCGGCGCCCTGCTCGTGGAGCCCGAAGCCGGTGCAGTGCCAGGCGGCCTCGTAGTCGGCGAGTTCCTCGAAGGCCCGGTCCATCGCCGCCTCGTCGATGCCGTGCGCGACCGTGACATGCGGGTGGTACGGGAACTGCAGCTCACGGGCGACCGGCCCGGAGGTGTCGCGGATCCGCTGCTGCAGCCGGGCGCAGGCCTCGACGCCCTCCACGACCCGCACGTAGACCACCGGGGACAGCGGCCGGAAGGTGTCGGTGCCGGACAGCCGCATCGCGAACGGCCGGACGGCCGCCGCCACCTCGGTCAGGTACGCCTCGACGGCCGGCAGGTCGGTCTCCTCGACCTCCGTCGGCGGCAGCAGGGTGACATGCGTGGGGATGCCGTGAGCAGCGGCGTCGCCGAAGCCCGCGCGCCGCTCCTGGAGCAGGCTGCCGTGAGGCTCCGGAACCGCGATCGACACGCCGATCGTTACGGTCCCCACGTCGTCTCCTGTCGTCGCTCTTTGTTTCGTTCTCGTCCGGTACGTGCGCAGCCGTCCGGCTATCGACTGTACGGCCACGGGAGTCGCGTGGGCAGGCGCAGCGGAAGTGATGTGCAGCGCTCCGCCCACGGTACGTGTGTGCGGTCGTGCGCCTCAGTGCTTCGCGGGCAGGAAACCCACCCGGTCGTACGCCTGAGCGAGCGTCTCCGCCGCCACGGCACGCGCCTTCTCCGCGCCCTTGGCCAGGATCGAGTCCAGCGTCTCCGGGTCGTCCAGGTACTGCTGGGTGCGCTCCCGGAACGGCGTCACGAACTCGACCATCACATCGGCGAGGTCCGTCTTCAGCGCGCCGTACATCTTGCCCTCGTAGTCCCGCTCGAGCTCGGCGATCGACCTGCCGGTGAGCGTGGAGTAGATGGTGAGGAGGTTCGACACCCCCGGCTTGTCCGCCACGTCGTAGCGGATCACCGTGTCCGTGTCGGTGACGGCGCTCCTGACCTTCTTCGCGCTGGCCTTCGGCTCGTCCAGGAGACTGATGACGCCCTTCGGCGTGGCCGCCGACTTGCTCATCTTGACGGTCGGGTCCTGGAGGTCGTAGATCTTCGCCGTCTCCTTGAGGATGTACGGCCTCGGGACGGTGAAGGTCTCGCCGAACCGGCCGTTGAAGCGCTCGGCGAGGTCACGGGTGAGCTCGACGTGCTGGCGCTGGTCCTCGCCGACGGGGACCTCGTGGGCCTGGTACAGCAGGATGTCCGCGACCTGCAGGACCGGGTACGTGAACAGGCCGACGGATGCGCGGTCGGCGCCCTGCCGGGCGGCCTTGTCCTTGAACTGGGTCATGCGGGACGCCTCGCCGAAGCCGGTGAGGCAGTTCATGACCCAGGCGAGCTGGGCGTGCTCGGGGACATGGCTCTGGACGAACAGGGTGCAGCGGTCCGGGTCGAGCCCGGCCGCCAGCAGCTGGGCGGCGGCCAGCCGGGTGTTCGCACGCAGGTCCGCGGGGTCCTGCGGGACCGTGATCGCGTGCAGGTCGACGACCATGTAGAACGCGTCGTGGCTCTCCTGCAGGGCCACCCACTGGCGCACGGCGCCGAGGTAGTTGCCGAGGTGGAACGAGCCTGCGGTGGGCTGGATTCCGGAGAGCACGCGCAAAGGATGCTGCATGGCGGAGCCATTCCCCTGGGGGTGGGGGTGGGCGACGGGCGGGCGGTCAGTGGCCATGCTCACCATTCTCTCAGGTTCCGGGGCCCGATCCGGAACTGGTCCGGAACAGAAGGGACTCGACCTGTCCGCGGTGGTGTAACAAGGGGGTGGCATGCGCGGGGCACCGGCGGCGTACCCGGGGGGGGACGATGGCAAGGCACGGGCACGGGCGCGGCGGGCGCCGGCGGGTGCGGACGGCATGGCCGGCGGCAACGGCGTGCGCGCTCGTCCTGACCGGGGCGTCCGGGGCGCGGGCGGCGGACCGCCCCGACGTGGCGATGATCGTCCCGAACGGCGCGGGCGGCACGACGACGAGCCTGCGCTCCGGGGATCCCGGCTTCGCCCGGCTGTGGAAGTTGCTGCAGCCGACGTACACGGGGACCGAGCCGGTGCCCACGGCCTGGTCCCAGGGGCGGTATCCGGCCGTGCGGCTCACCGTGGTGTGGGGCCTGACCGGGGTCGGCGGATGGCCGCAGACCCACCGGGCGCCGGGCGGGGACGTGGCCGTCGAGCGGCAGGACCAGCTGATCCTGGCGCGGGACGGCACGCCCTGGGTGCGCACCGATCCGGCACCTCAGACGCAGGACGACGACGTCCGGTGGCACCGGGCGCCGCGGGCGCTCTACGACCGGCTGGCCGGGGACGGCTTCATGCCCGAGGGCCACGACGCGTCCGGTGGCGGGCACCGGTCCGGTGATCCCCTGTGGTGGGCGGCCGGAGGGCTCGCCGCCGGGTTCGCGGGCGGCTTCCTGGCGCGCCGCACGGCGGCCCGGCGGGAGGCCGGACCGCCGCGGGAGGAGCCACGGCAGGAGCTGATCGATCTCTGAGCTCCGGGGGAGGCCGGTCAGCCCAGGTCGATCTCCGGGTACAGCGGGAAGCCCGACACGAGGTCCGTCGCCCGCTGGGAGATCTCGTCCGCCACCTTCGGGTCCAGGACGTGGGAGGCCTTGGAGGGGGCGCCCGACTTGGTGGTGCCGGGCTCGGTGGTGGTCAGGACACGGTCGATGAGGCCGGCGACCTCGTCCATCTCGGCCGTGCCCAGACCGCGGGTGGTCAGCGCGGGGGTGCCGATGCGGATGCCGGAGGTGTACCAGGCGCCGTTGGGGTCGGCGGGGATGGCGTTGCGGTTGGTGACGATGCCCGAGTCGAGGAGGGCCGCCTCGGCCTGGCGGCCGGTGAGGCCGTAGGAGCCGGCGACGTCGATCAGGTTGAGGTGGTTGTCGGTGCCGCCGGTGACGAGGGTGGCGCCACGGCGGATCAGGCCCTCGGCGAGTGCGCGGGAGTTGTCCACGATGCGCTGGGCGTAGTCCTGGAAGGCGGGCTGCCGGGCCTCGGCGAGGGCGACGGCCTTCGCGGCCATGACGTGCGGGAGCGGGCCGCCCAGCACCATCGGGCAGCCGCGGTCGACCTGGTCCTTGAGGGAGTCGTCGCACAGGACCATGCCGCCGCGCGGGCCGCGCAGGGACTTGTGGGTCGTGGTCGTCACGATCTGGGCGTGCGGGACCGGGTCGAAGTCGCCGGTGAGGACCTTGCCCGCGACCAGGCCCGCGAAGTGGGCCATGTCGACCATGAGCGTGGCGCCGACCTCGTCGGCGATCTCACGCATGGTCCGGAAGTTCACCAGGCGGGGGTAGGCCGAGTAGCCCGCGACGATGATCAGGGGCTTGAACTCGCGCGCCTGGGCGCGCAGGGCGTCGTAGTCGATCAGGCCGGTCGCGGGGTCCGTGCCGTAGGAGCGCTGGTCGAACATCTTGCCGGAGATGTTCGGGCGGAAGCCGTGGGTGAGGTGGCCGCCGGCGTCCAGGGACATGCCGAGCATGCGCTGGTTGCCGAAGGCCTGGCGCAGCTCGGCCCAGTCGGCCTCGGTGAGGTCGTTGACCTGGCGGGCGCCGGTCTTCTCCAGGAACGGCACCTCCACGCGGTCGGCGAGTACGGCCCAGAAGGCGACGAGGTTGGCGTCGATGCCGGAGTGCGGCTGGACGTAGGCGTGGCGGGCGCCGAAGAGCTCACGGGCGTGCTCGGCGGCCAGCGACTCCACCGTGTCGACGTTGCGGCAGCCCGCGTAGAAGCGGCGGCCGACGGTGCCCTCGGCGTACTTGTCGCTGAACCAGTTGCCCATGGCCAGCAGCGTGGCCGGGGAGGCGTAGTTCTCGGAGGCGATCAGCTTGAGCATCTCGCGCTGGTCGGCGACCTCCTGGCCGATGGCGTCGGCGACCCGGGGCTCGACGGCGCGGACCACGTCGAGGGCGGCGCGGAAGGCGGTGGACTCGGTGGAGAGGGGCTGCTGCTCTGGCATGTCGGCCTCCGGACGGCGTTTTCGTACGGCGTTCGCGTTCACGGTTCGGCCCAGGCGCACGGCACTCGTTTCCGACGGGACCGCTCCCCGATGGTCCATCCCATCCAAGCGCGCCAGTCACGGCCCGGCGATCAGCCTACCGGGCGGTCCGGGTGGTACCGGTACCGCGTCCACCATGCGAGCGTGGCGTCAGCCTGTGGGCATGCCGGTCTGGGCGCGCTCCAGTGCGGAGCGAAGCTTGGCGAGGGTCTGCGCGACGGCCGGCATCGAGGGGTCGTCGAGGGTGTCCGCGAGCAGTTCGGCCAGGCGCTCGGTGAAGGTGCCCTCCGCCGCGTCGACCAGTTCCCGGCCGTCGTCGGTCAGCGCCAGCAGCGATGACCGGCGGTCCGACGGATTGGGGTGCCGCGCGACCCATCCGTGTCTCTCCAGACGGTCGACGCCCTTGCTGGTCGCCCCGATGCCGACGGCGAACGCGGCGGCGAGGTCCGCAACCCGGGACCCGGGGTGGTCGCGGAGGTGGCGCAGGAACTCGAACTGCGACGTGACGATGCCGTGCCGTTCGCGCAGAGGGTCGTTGAGGGCGTTGTAGAGCCGCGTCTCGCAGCGGACGAGGTCGGAGAAGAAGCCCGGGAGGTCGGTGCCGCCATCGGTTGATTTATATGTCACGGCATATAGTGTACCGGCATCTACTTACGATGGGAGCATGGGATGAGCAGGGAACAGCGCGCGGCGATCGACGCGATGCTGCGGCAGCCCCGGTCCGAGGAGTCCCGGTCCGACGAGCCCCGGTCGGTCGAGGAGATGCGGGCCTGGTTCAGGGCGATGATGGCCGAGATGATCGTCCCCGAGGGAATACGCACCACGGCGACGGCGCTGGGCCCCCGCCCCGCGCTGCTCGTCGAGCCGGTCGGCGGTCCCCGCGCAGGAACGATCCTGTACTTCCATGGCGGCGCCTACGTCTTCGGTTCGCCCCACACCGCGCTGTCGCTGACGGGCAATCTGGTGGCCAGGACGGGGTTCAGGGCCTTGTCGCTGGACTACCGGCTCGCGCCGGAGCACCCGTACCCGGCCGCGATCGAGGACGCGCTGAGCGCCTACCGCGCCCTCCTCGACGGCGGCGAGGACCCTTCGGCCATCGCGTTCGCCGGCGACTCCGCCGGGGGTGGTCTCACCGTCACCACCTGCCTCGCCGCCCGGGACGCGGGCCTGCCGATGCCCGCGGCGATCGTGGCGTTCTCCCCCGCACTCGACGCCACCCGGACCGGGGAGAGCATGGACACCAAGGCAGGCCTCGACCCGTACTTCACGCGCGAGAGCCTGGGACACACCGGGGCCATGTACCTCGCGGGGCAGGACCCGCACCATCCGATGCTGAGCCCCGCCGTACTCGCCGACCTGACCGGCCTCCCGCCGATGCTGCTGCAGGCGGGCACCAACGAACTGCTCCTGGACGACTCCACTCGTATGGCCGCGCGGGCGAGGGCCTTCGGCGTGGACGCCGTCCTCGACGTCACCGCGGACGTGCCCCACGTGTTCCAGGCGTTCGCCGGCGTCCTCGAGGAGGCGGACGAGGCACTGGACCGGGCGGCCCTCTTCCTGGGCCAGCGCGTCCGGACCACGGGTCCTTCTACGGGATCACATGGGGCACGAAGCGTGCGTACTCGTCCGTGATCAGGCCCGAGGACTCCCGGATGCCCAGCCCCGCCGGCTCGTTCCCGACCACCCAGGCGCCGAGGACGACGCGGTTGCCGTCGAAGTCCGGCAGGGGCGCCAGCCGCTGGTAGCAGCAGGCCTCCTCGCGCACCACCGCCTCGGCGCCCGGTTCGTGGACCGTCACTCCCTCGCCCTCGCGGCCGAGCAGGGGCTTGGCGACGTAACCGGTGGTCGTGGCGAGGTCGCGCGGACCGTCCAGATAGGCGGGGAGGAGGTGGGGGTGGCCGGGGTGGAGCTCCCAGAGGATCGCCAGCAGGGCCTTGTTGCTCAGCAGCATCTTCCAGGCGGGCTCGATCCACAGGGTGCTGCCGGTGCCGCCGCCGTTGTCGAGGGTGTCCAGGACGTGTCCGGCGAAGGCGTCGGTGGTGAGCCACTCCCACGGGTACAGCTTGAAGACGGCGCGGATGAAGCGGAGGTCGTTGTCGACGAAGCGGCCGGACAGGGTGTCCCAGCCGATCTCCTCCATGGAGATCCAGTCGGTGTCCAGGCCGGCCTGCTCCGCGGTCTCCTTCAGGTAGGCGACCGTCATCAGGTCCTCGCCGAGTTCGTCGGCCGAGGAGTGCGCGAAGTGCAGCGGGCTGCCGGGCGGGAGGAGCGCGGACTGCTTCCGCCAGGCGGCGACGAGGCGTTCGTGCAGGCTGTTCCACTGGTCGGCGCCGGGGAAGCGGTCCTCCATCCAGAACCACTGCGCCGATGCGGCCTCCACCAGCGAGGTGGGGGTGTCGGCGTTGTACTCCAGCAGCTTGGCCGGGCCGGTGCCGTCGTAGCGCAGGTCGAAGCGGCCGTAGACGGAGGGCAGTTCGGCGCGGCGGTGCCAGGCCTCGGCGACCGCGTGCGCCACCCGGGGGTCGGTGATGCCGAGGTCGGCGAAGCGGCCTGCCGTGACAATGTGGTCGGCCGCCGCCAGGCACATGCCGTGCAGCTCCTCGACCACCTCCTCCAGGGCCTCGACCTCGTCGAGGGTGAAGGCGTAGTAGGCGCTCTCGTCCCAGTACGGGCGCAGGGAGCCGTCGGGGTACCGGGTGAGGGGGTAGATCAGGCCCTGTTCCTCGACGGTGCGCTGCCAGCCGGGGCGGGGGGCGATGGTGTGGCGTTCCATGCGGGGTCCGGGTCCGGATCGGCCTCAGCCGCCGGAGCCGCCCTTGCCGCCGCCGAAGCCGCCGCGGTGGACTCCGGAGCGGTGGTTGTCGTCGTCCGAGCCGCCCGACCCCTTGCCGGACTTGGTGAAGGAGCCGCCGTCGACCCAGCCGCTCTTCTTCTTGCCGCCGTAGTACCAGGTGCCGTTGACGGCGGTCTTGGTGCTGCCGGACTTGCAGTTCTTGTCGGACACGACCTTGTAGCCCTTGGCCACGTTGTAGCTGCCGCGGTCCACGCAGCGCTTGTCGGGGTCGGAGGAGCAGGCGGTGAGGGCGGCTGCCAGGACGCCCACGCCGCCGAGGACGACCGCGGTGGAGCGGAGTTGGCTTCGCGTGTTCGCCATGTTTCGTGTTCTCCCCGTTTATGTCCGGTACCGCAGCAAGCCTAGAGATCGGTGAGAGCGCGTTGGAGCCCGGGGGCCTGTTTTGGTCACTCCCCTACAGTCACTCCGTGCTCTTCGGAATGGTGTGCGCGCTCGGCGCGGCGGTCTGCTTCGGTACGGCGACGGTGTGGCAGGCGGTGGCCGCGCGGGCGGCGGCCACCGGTGGACGTGGCGGGGACGCGGCGCTGCTGCTGCGGGCGCTGGGGCAGTGGCGGTACGCGGCCGGGCTGGCGCTGGACGGGCTCGGGTTCGTGCTGCAGGTCGTGGCGCTGCGGTCGGTGCCGATCTACGCCGTGGGCGCGGCGCTCGCCGCCAGCCTGGCGGTGACCGCGGTGGTCGCGGCGCGACTGCTGCGGGTGCGGCTGAGCGGGGTCGAGTGGGCGGCGGTCGCGGTGGTGTGCGCGGGGCTGGCGATGCTGGGACTGGCCTCGGGGACGGAGGGTGACCGGAGCGGGCCGGCGGCGCTGAAGTGGGTGCTGCTCGGGACCGCCTCGGGGGTGCTGCTGCTGGGCCTGGCCGGCGGGCGGCTGCCCGAGCGGGGGCGGGCGCTGCTGCTCGGCCTGGGGGCGGGGTTCGGGTTCGGGGTGGTGGAGGTGGCGGTGCGGCTGGTCGGCTCCCCGCGGCCGGCCGACCTGGTCGCCGATCCGGCGGCGTACGCCCTGCTGCTGGGCGGGGGCGCCGCGTTCCTGCTGCTGACCTCGGCGCTGCAGCGGGGCTCGGTGACGGTCGCCACCGCCGGGATGGTCGTCGGGGAGACACTCGGTCCGGCGGCCGTGGGCGTGGTGTGGCTCGGCGACCGGACCCGGGAGGGGCTGGCGTGGCTGGCCGTGCTGGGGTTCCTCGTCGCGGTGGCGGGCGCGCTGGCACTGGCCCGGTTCGGGGAGGCGCCGGCCGAGGCGGCCTGACGCGCGGCCGCGGCCTCGGCAATTTCCGCTGGTAAATCGGCCGGTCGGCCACTGATTTCCGGCGCTTTTTATCCTTTACCTTTTCCAGCCTTTGCGGCAAGCGCTTGCATAAGGTTACGAACCGGACACGCAAAAAAGTCCGTTGAATCTTGAACACCGCACAGTTTCTTCACGTACTCGACGGTGTGACCAGTAATCCCGTCACCGTCACCGTGGCCTATCACGTGACGCCGGGCCGTGAGGCCGACTTCCACTCCTTGGGGTGGGCCATGCTCGGCGCGAGTTCACGGCAGCCGGGCTTCATGGGAGGAGGTGTCCTTGTCGACCAGGAGGCCGAGTGGCATGTCGTCTATCGCTTCGCCAGCGAGGACGCGGCTCTGGGCTGGGAGATCTCCCGCGACCGGAAGCAGTGGGACGCCCGCGCGACGGGGGTCGCGCGGGAGACCGGCCGCCAGAGCGTACGGGGTGCGAAGGCATGGTTCGACGCCCAGGCCCCCCGGCCCGTGTCACCGGCCCCCGCACCCGCGCCGCCGGCCGCACCGGTCCCCCCGGCGAAATGGAAACTCTGGTTCGTGAACATGAGTGCGGTTTTTCCACCGGTACTCCTGTTCAATCTGATCGTGCTCCCCTATCTCGGCGGCCTCAATCCGATCGTTCGTACGCTCCTGTTGTGCCTGTGTGTGACGGCTCTCGTCACCTGGATTCTCATGCCGCGACTTCAGCGTTTCCTCAAGAAATGGCTGTATCCGCCGCTCCAGGCGCTCCGTGGACGGCACAAACGACGGACCGCGTAGACCCGGGAACGACCCAAGGGAGGTGGGCGGGTGAAGACCCTGCTCATCGACAATTTCGACTCGTACACGTACAACCTGTTCCAGCTGATCGCCGAGGTGAACGGCGAGGAGCCGGTGGTGATCCGCAATGACGCCCCGGCCGGCTCGGTACCGGACCTCGCGGAGTTCGACAACGTGGTGGTGTCACCGGGTCCGGGACATCCTGCCGAGTCCCGCGACTTCGGCATCAGCTCACGGTTGATCGCGGAGTCGAGGCTTCCCGTGCTCGGCGTCTGTCTGGGCCACCAGGGCATAGCCCTCGGGGAGAGCGGCCGGGTGCTGCCCGCCCCGGAGCCCCGGCACGGGCACCTGACCGCGGTCCGGCACGACGGACAGGACCTGTTCCGGGGTCTGCCGCAGAACTTCACCGCGGTCCGCTACCACTCGCTGTCCGTGCACGAACCGCTGCCCGAGACCCTCGAGGCCACGGCCTGGGCCGAGGACGGTGTGCTGATGGGGCTGCGGCACCGCAGCCGGCCCCTGTGGGGGGTGCAGTTCCACCCGGAGTCCGTCCTCACCGACTACGGCCACCGCATGCTGGTGAACTTCCGCAACCTCACGGCCGAACTCGCCCGCAAACCCCGCACCAAGAACACCGCGGTCACCCCGATCTCCCGCACCTCGCCGGGCCCGTCGGTCACGACCATCCCCCAGCCCCGGCGCGTCGGCCGCCCGGTCCACCGTCTGCACACCCGGCGCATCGCCACCGCCGTGGACGCCGAGGCCGCCTTCACCCGGATGTACGCCGACTCCCCGCGGGCGTTCTGGCTGGACAGTTCCCTGGTCGAGCCGGGGCGCTCCCGCTTCTCCTTCTTCGGCGACGACAGCGGCCCGCTCTCCGAGTTCGTGCGGTACGACGTCGCGTCCGGCCGCTGCGAGATCGAGCGGGCCGGACGGCCGCCGCGCAAGGTCACGGCGAGCGTCTTCGACTACCTCAGGCGGCAGTTGACGAACCGGCAGGTGGACGCCACCGGGCTGCCCTTCGACTTCACCTGCGGCTACGTCGGCTACTTCGGCTACGAGACGAAGGCCGACTGCGGATCGCCGAACCGCCACCGGGCGACGACCCCGGACGCCTGCTGGCTGTTCGCCGACCGGCTGATCGTGGTCGACCACGAGGAGGGGTTCACCTACGCCGTCTGCCTGGCGGAGGACACCCCGCAGGCCACCCTGGAGGCCGCGGACTGGCTGCAGAGCGCGGTGGCCCACCTCACCTTCGTGGCCCCGGACTCCGACGCACGGGCACTGCCCGGCCCCACCGCCCCGGATCTCACCGCCGCCGAGCCGTGGCTGGTCCGCGACCGGACGACGTACCTCGCGGACATCGAGGCCTGCCAGGACGAACTGCGCAAGGGCACCAGTTACGAGGTCTGCCTGACCAACACGGCCCGGCTGCCCGCGCCGTCCGACGCCTACGACTTCTACCGGGCGCTGCGCCGCGTCAACCCGGCGCCGTACGCGGCGTTCCTCAGGTTCGGCGACCTCGACGTGGCCGGCTCCTCGCCCGAGCGGTTCCTGCGCGTCACCCGGGACGGGACCGCCGAGGCCAAGCCCATCAAGGGCACCGCGCCGCGCGGCGGCACCCCGGCGGAGGACGCCCGGCTGCGGGACGCGCTCGCGACGGACGCCAAGACCCGCGCCGAGAACCTGATGATCGTCGACCTGCTCCGCAACGACCTGGGCCAGGTCTGCCGCACCGGGACGGTCCGGGTCTCCCGGCTCATGGCCACCGAGACGTACGCCACCGTCCACCAGCTCGTCTCCACCGTCGAGGGACGGCTGCGCGAGGGCACGCACGCCGTGGACTGCGTCCGCGCCTGCTTCCCCGGCGGGTCGATGACCGGTGCGCCCAAGCTGCGCACGATGGAGATCATCGACTCCCTGGAGACCGAGGCCCGCGGCGTCTACTCCGGTGCCCTCGGCTACCTGGGGTGCAGCGGCGGCGCGGACCTCAGCATCGTGATTCGCACCGCCGTCCTCGCGGACGGTCTGCTGCACCTGGGGGCCGGCGGGGCCATCGTCCTCGACTCCGACCCGGTCGCCGAGTACGACGAGATGCTGCTCAAGACGGCGGCCCAGATGCGGGCCCTGCGGGCCATGCGGGAACAGCCGGCGGCGGTCGCGCCCCGGGAGGCGGTACGGGTGACGACCCTCCAGGACATGGGAGCGGCCACCGCACCGGCGGACGCCCGCCGGGAACCCGCCCCGCGCGTCCGCCCCCGCCGTGAGCCCGCCGCCCTCCCGGCCGTCGTAGAGGAGCCCGCCCGATGACCGCTCCCACCCTGCGGCCCTTCCGCGGCCCGGTCGCGCCCGACGCCGACGCGCCCGGCAACCTCGCGGCACAGCTCGCCGCGCTGGCCGAGCGGCGCGGATGGACCGGGCGGACCGCCTTCCACCAGGGGCACCGGATCTGGACCCACGGCGAGGTGCACGCCCTCGCGGCCCGTGCGGCGAGCGTCCTCGCCGGTGCGGGCGTGCGGCCCGGCGACCGGGTGCTGCTGGCGCTGCCCGACGGCATCGCCTGGGTGACGGCGTTCCTGGCCACCGCCCGCCTGGGCGCCGTGGCCGTGCTGGTCAACCCCGAACTCCCGGCGGCCGAGCACACGTTCATGGCCGAGGACTCGGCCGCCGTGCTGTGTGTGACCGGGACCGGCCTCGAGGGCCGGTTCGGCGGCCGGCCCCGGCTCGGCGCCGACCGGCTGCTGGCGCTCAGCCCCACCGCCGAGCCGGCCGACGCCCACCCGGTCGGCGCGCACACCCCGCTGTACGTCCAGTACACCTCCGGCACCACGGGCCGCCCCAAGGGGGCGGTGCACGTGCACGCCGATCCGAAGACGTACCACGACCTCATCGGCCGGCGGCTGCTGCGGATCACCGAGGACGACGTCACGCTGTCGGTGTCCAAGCTCTACTTCGCCTACGGGTTCGGCAACGCCTTCGTCTTCCCGCTGTTCTCCGGCTCGTCCGCCGTGCTGGTGGACGGGCGTCCGACCCCGGCCGCCGTGGACGGACTCGTGGCCCGGCACCGGGTGACCCTGCTGTACTCCGTGCCGTCCGCGTACGCCGCGCTGGTCGCCGACCGGGGCAACGGCCACGAGGCCTGCTTCGCCTCGGTACGGGCCGCGGTCTCGGCCGGCGAGGGGCTGCCCGAGGGCCTCGGCCGGCAGGTGACCGAGCTGCTCGGCGCTCCGGTGCTGGAGCAGATCGGCTCCACCGAGGCCGGGCACGCCTTCTGCGCCAACGGCCTCGGCCACAACCACCCGGGCACCGTGGGCCGCCCGGTACCCGGCTTCGAGGTGGAGCTGCGCGACAGCGCCGGGCGCCCGGTGCCGGACGGCGCGGAGGGCGAACTCTGGGTGCGCGGGCCGACGATCACGCCCGGCTACCTGAACCGGCCCGAGGAGACGGCGCGCACCCTGACCGGCGGCTGGCTGGCCACCCACGACCGGGCACGCCGCGAACCGGACGGCACCTTCCGGCACCTCGGCCGCACCGACGACATGGAGATGGTCGGCGGCATCACCGTCTCCCCGCTGGAGGTGGAGGCCGTGCTGCGCACCCATCCGGCGGTACGGGAGGTCGCGGTGGTGGCGGTCGCCGACGGATCCGGCGCCGGCCGGCTGCGGGCCTTCGTGGTGTCTGCCGCGGCACCGCAGCCGGGCCTGCAGGAGGACCTGATCCGGCTGGCCCGGGAGCGTCTGGCCGCCTTCAAGGTCCCCAGAAGCGTCAGCTTCGTCCCCTCGCTCCCGCGCACGTCCACCGGAAAGCTCCGCCGCCACCTGGTCCGGCGGGGCGCGTGGTGAGCGTGGCGGACGTGGTGACCATGGCAGAAAGGAACGGCCGCATGGCCCGACAGCCCCTGCTCGCCGACCGCGCGTTCTGTCTGGGCCCCGTCTTCCGGGACGCCGCCGACCGCCACGGTGCCGTCTTCGTCACCCTGGACCGGCCGCTGGACGTCAGCCCCGAGCTCGGCGTCGACCTCACCTACCGGGCGCTGGCCGACGTGGTCGAGGAGCTGTCCGGCCGGCTGTGGGAGGCCGGGGTACGGCCCTCGGAGCAAGTGGCCCTCCACAAGTCGGACAACGTCGACATCGTGCTGCTGACCTGCGCGGTCTCCCGGATCGGCGCCGTTCCCGTACTGCTCTCGCCGGGTCTGGCCGGCCCGGTCGTCGGACAGCTGCTCCAGCGGCTGCGGCGCCCCTGGCTGATCACCGACCGGGCGAAGCTGGAGGGCCCGCTCGGGGAGATCGGCCTCGCCCCGCTGGTACGGCGGACGCTGTCCGTGGACGACGCGCCCGGCGCCGAACCGCTGCGGAAGTACGCCGGTGCCCGGCCGCCCGCGCCGGTACGGCTCCACCCCCGCGAGCCGTCCCTCATCACGCACAGCTCCGGCACCACCGGCGTTCCCAAGCTCGCCGTGCACTGCGCGAACACGATGTGGAACCGGCTGGTCCCGCAGAAGGCGATGGGCTGGCCCACCCGCGGTGAGACCGCCGCGCTGCACATGTCCTTCGTGCACTCGCGCTTCTACCACCTGCTCGGCGTGCTGCTGCGCTTCGGCAGCCCGCTGGTGCTGATCACCGACCCGGACCCGGCCGCGGTGGGACCGCTGCTGGCCCGGCACCGGCCCGGGATCGTCGAGACCCACCCCAACACGTTCGTGCTGTGGGAGGAGCTGGCCGACGCGCCGGGGGCGCCGCTGTCCAGGGTGCGGTCGTACGGCTCGACGTTCGACGCCATCCATCCGCGGACCGTACGGCGGCTGCTGGACGCCTCCAGACGCCGTACGCCCTGGCTGATCCAGCTGTACGGGCAGAGCGAGACGGGCCCCGTCGCCTTCCAGTGGTTCACCCGGCGCAGCGCGGCCCGCGCGGACGGCCGCCGGGTCGGCACCGGGATACCCGGCTTCACCCGGGTCCGCGTCACCGCCCCCGACGGCAGCCGGGCCAGGCCCGGGGTGCCCGGCCGGATCGAGGCCCGCACGCGGGGCCGCATCCTCACCTACCTCGGCGCCCGGGAGCAGTACGAGCGCCAACTGGACGGGGAATGGTGGCAGATGGGCGACGTGGGCTTCCGGACCCGGCTGGGCGCCCTGCACCTGATGGACCGTGAGGTCGATCGGATCGACTCCGTGCACAGCAATCTGGAGGTCGAGGACACGCTGATGGACCGCCTGGAGGAGCTGCGTGAGGTGGTCATCGTGCCGGGCGCGGGCCGGGAGCCGGTGCCGGTGGTGTGTGTCCGGGGTGAGCGGCCACTGGATCCGGAACGCTGGCGGGAGGCCACGGCCGACCTGCCCGCGATGGCCGAGCCCCGGCAGTGGCGGTTCGAGGAGCTGCCGATGACCGCCACGTGGAAGGTGAAGCGGGTGGAGATCAGCCGCATGCTGGCCGAGAGAGCCACGGCGTGATCCCGGTCGTCGTGGTGGGCGCCGGTCCGGTGGGCCTGTCGGCGGCGCTCGCGCTGCGCGCCCACGATCTGCCGGTCGTGCTGCTGGAAGCGGACCCGGAGGGCCGCCGGCGTCCCGGCAGCCGCGCGCTGTTCGTGCACCGGGAGACGCTGCGGCTGCTCGACGGGATGCGTCCGGGGCTGGCCGCCGAGATCAGCGGGTACGGGCGCACCTGGCACACCCGGCGGACCCTGTACCGCGGCCGTGAGGTCTACTCGCGCACCTTCCCGCCGCCGTCCGGTCTGCCGCCCTTCACCAGCCTGCGCCAGGTCGACACCGAACGGTTCCTGCTCGACGCCTGCCGGGCGGCCGGGGTGGAGTTCGTCTGGGACGCGGAGGTGACGGGTGTGCGGACCGGTCCCGGGGAGGCCGTGCTGACCACCCGGGACGGGCGGGTCTTCGGCGCCCGTCACGTCATCGCCGCGGACGGGGCGCGCTCGGCGGTCCGGGCGGCGCTGGGCATCCGTATGGAGGGCTCGCACGGGGACGGTTTCCACGTCGTCGTGGACGTGGCCGACGTGCCGGGCGCCGAGCTGCCGCTGGAGCGGGTCTTCCACTACGAGCATCCGGGGCTCGGCCGGCGCAGCGTGATGCGGGTGCCGTTCACCGGCGGCTTCCAGGTAGACCTGCAGTGCCGGGACGACGACGCGTGGGAGGAGTACGGCACCGAGGAGGCGGTGCGGCGGTGGCTGCCCGCGGTGGTCGGTGAGGGGTACGCGGAGCGGATCCTGTGGGTGTCGACGTACCGCTTCCTGCGCAAGGTCGCGGCCTCCTTCACCGATCCGCACGGGCGTGTGCTGCTCGTCGGCGAGGCGGCGCACCTCTTCCCGCCGTTCGGGGCGCGGGGTATGAACAGTGGGATCGCCGACGCGGCAGCGGCGGCTGAGGCTGTCGCGGCCGAGGCGGCTGAGGCTGTCGCGGCCGGGGCGGCTGAGGCTGTCGCTGCCGGGGCGGAGGTCGGCGCGGCGGGGGCGGTGGCGGCCTTCGCCGAGGTTCGGCGGGCGGCGGGGCTGTTCAACAGCGCGGCCGCCGGTGCGGCCCTGGAGCATCTGCGGCCGCACCGGCGGGTCGTCCGGGTCAAGCAGCGTGCGGCGGCTGCCCTCGCGCCGGTGCTGCCCTGGTGCGGATCGTGGCTGGAGCACGCACCGTACGGGCCGCGGCACGGGGCACCGGCGGTCGGCGGCAAGTACTGAGGAGGCGAGCGGCTGTGACAGGACCGGCGACCTTGGAAGGTCTTCTGACGTGGACGCCCCGCGGTGGGCTGACGGCCGGGCCGGTGGACGGCGGGCGGCTGCTCGTCGCGGACTCCTGGCTGGTGCGTGACGGCCGGGTGCGCGGTTTCAGCCGGCACCGGGAGCGCTTCCTGCGGGCCTGTGGCGAGTGCGACGGGCCGTCGCTGCGCCGGCTCCTGGAGTTCTGGCAGGACATGACGGCCGCGCTGCCGCGCACGGGCGAGTGGTTTCCCAGAGTCGAACTCACCGCGGAGTCGGGAGAGTTGCGGCTGCTGCTGCGTCACGCTCCGCCCCTCGGCACGGAGATACGGGTGTGGGCGGCGGGGCAGTGCGACCCGCGGACGCTTCCCCGCCGCAAGGGCCCGGACCTGGATGTCCTGGCCCGTGTCCGGCGGCGGGCGGCCGCCGCGGACGCCGAGGAGGCGGTGCTGGTCACGCCGTCCGGTGTGGTGCTGGAGTCGGCCACCGCCAGCGTGCTGTGGTGGGAGGACGGCACGTTGTGCCTGCCCACGCCGCGGCTGCCCGTGCTGCCCGGTGTGACCGTCGGCCTCATCCAGGAACGGGCCCTGCGCTCCGGCATCCGGGTCGCCCACCGCGAGCGGACGCTGACCGAACTGGACGGCCGTGAGGTGTGGCTGGTCAACGCGCTGCACGGCATCCGGCCCGTGACCGGGTGGACGGGCGGGACCGACGGGAGCGACGTGCCGATGCGCGCGGCCGAGCCGGTGCGCGCGCCGGAATGGCGGGAATGGCTGGACGGCCTCATGGAGCCGCTGCCGGGCGACTGACTTTCCGCTGCCCCGGCCAGGAAAAACAACGCCGGATCGAAAAGTATTCGACCCGGCGTGTTTTTCGCTGCCCTGCTTCAGTTGTTCCGTTCAGTGTTTCTGCGGGACGGGCTGATAAGCCCCCGGAATCATCCGTGTCGCGATCGCGATCCGGTTGTAGGCGTTGATGACGGTGGCCGCCCAGATCAGTGCCGCGATCTGGTTCTCGTCGAAGACCGCGGCCGCCTCGGCGTAGACCGCGTCGGGTACGTGCCCGTCGTGCACCAGGGTCACGGCCTCGGTCAACGCCAGTGCGGCGCGCTCGCGTCCGTTGAAAAAGGGTGTCTCGCGCCATGCGTTCAGGGCGTAGATCCGCTGCTCGGTCTCACCCTTGGCGCGGGCGTCCTTGGTGTGCATGTCGAGGCAGAAGGCGCACCCGTTGATCTGGGAGGCGCGAATCCGGACCAGTTCCAGGATTTCCGGTTCGACCTTCGCGTCCTGGGCGGCGGAAACGGCGGCGCCATGCAGTGCGCCCATGGCCGCGGACACGTCGGGGGTGATTTTCTTCAGGGCCACGCGGGATACGGAATCGCTAGTGCTCATGAGGTGACTCTAATACTCCCGCACACCGAAATGAATTCCGGACCGGAAAACACGCCCGATCATTCCCGATCATTCGGACAGCACGGCGCACAACGCGTCCAGCGCTCCGGACCACGCGTGGTCCGGGGGTGTCCCGTAGCCCACGACCAGCGCGTCGGGCTGCTCACCGGTCGCCTCCGGGTGCCGGTAGCGGCGCAGGCCGTGCACCGCGAGTGAGTGCCAGGCCGCCGCCCGCAGTGCCGCCTGTTCGGTGCCGGGCGGGAGCCGCAGCACCACGTGCAGGCCCGCGGCGATGCCGGTGGCGCGGACCGCGGGGGCCCGCCCGGCGAGTTCGGCCACCAGGGCGTCGCGGCGGCGCCGGTAGCGCAGCCGGGAGGAGCGGACGTGGCGGTCGTAGGCACCGGAGTCGAGGAACTCGGCGAGGGTCAGCTGGTCCAGTACCCCGCAGGTGTCGATGCGGCCCTTGGCCGCCACGGCCGGGGCCACCAGTTCCGGCGGCAGCACCATCCAGGCCAGCCGAAGGCCGGGGGCCAGGGACTTGCTGGCGGTGCCCACGTAGACGACGTGGTCGGGGTCGAGCCCCTGCAGGGCGCCGACCGGCTGGCGGTCGTAGCGGAACTCCCCGTCGTAGTCGTCCTCCAGGACCAGCCCGCCGGTGCGCCGCGCCCACTCCACGACGGCCGCCCGCCGGTCGGGGTGCAGGGCCGCGCCCATCGGGAACTGGTGGGCGGGGGTGAGCAGTACGGCCTCGGCGGACCCCGGTGCGCGGGTGTCGGTGCCCAGTTCGTCGTACGGCAGTGGCAGTGTGGCCAGTCCCGCGTCGGTCAGCAGCTTCCAGTGGGTGTCGAGGCCGTACGACTCGACCGCCACGGTCCGTACCCCGCGGGCGCGCAGTACCGTGCCGAGGATCCGCAGCCCGTGCGAGAAGCCGGCGCAGACGACGATGGCGTCCGGATCGGCGCGTACGCCCCGGGAGCGGGCGAGGTAGCCGGCGAGGGCGGTGCGCAGTTCGGGGCGGCCCCGGGGGTCGCCGTAGTCGAGGGCGTCGCTGGGTGCGGCGGTCAGGGCGCGGCGGGCGGCCCTGAGCCACTCGGCGCGGGGGAAGGCGGCGACGTCGGGGGCGCCGGGAAGGAGGCTGTAGGCCGAGCGGTGGCGGCCGCGGCGGAGGGGCGCCGTCGCCGCTGGTGGGGCCACCGCGAGCTCGGACACCCGCGTGCCCGAACCCTGCCGGGCGGTGAGCCAGCCCTCGGCGACCAGGTCGCCGTAGGCGTCGGCGACGGTGTTGCGGGCGATGCCCAGGTCGGCGGCGAGGGTGCGCGAGGAGGGCAGCCGGGTGCCGGGGGCGAGGCGGCCGGTGCGGACGGCGTCCCGCAGGGCGTCGGTGAGACCCCGGCGCAGACCGTGTGAGCGGGCCGGTTCCAGGTGCAGGTCGATGCCCGCAGTGGCCCAGGTTTTCGCCATGGAAATGGACCATACTCCTGGGCTGCCCCGCTCCTAGGGTCGAGGACATGAGCACAGAGGAAACCGTCGAGTACGCCCGCGAACACCCGCCCCGCCTCCGCTGGGCCCAGCACGCCCCCGAGGTCTACAAGGCGATGGTCCGGCTGGAGACCGCCGCCAGGAAGGGCCTGGACCCGAAGCTGTACGAGCTGGTGAAGATCCGCGCCTCGCAGCTCAACCACTGCGCGTTCTGCCTCGACATGCACACCAAGGACGCCCTCGCGGCCGGCGAGAGCGTCGAACGGATCGTGCAGCTCAGCGCCTGGCAGGAGTCGCGGCACTTCTACACGGAGAAGGAGCTCGCGGCGATCGAGCTGACCGAGGCCGTCACGGTCCTCACGGACGGGTTCGTGCCGGACGAGGTGTACGAGCGGGCCGCCGAGCGGTTCGAGGAGGCCGAGCTGGCGCAGCTGATCGCCGCGATCACGGTGATCAACGCGTGGAACCGGTTCGGGGTCACCACCCGCATGACCCCGGGCCACTGCGAGCCGGGACAGTTCGAGTGAGCCGTACACAGCTGCTGGACCGCGAGGTCGCGACGGCCATGTCGGCGCTGAGCGCGGCGGCGAAGAAGGGGCTCGGC
The DNA here is from genome assembly GCF_053597535.1 of Streptomyces sp. NPDC001348. NCBI lineage: Bacteria > Bacillati > Actinomycetota > Actinomycetes > Kitasatosporales > Streptomycetaceae > Streptomyces > Streptomyces sp. NPDC001348. Next base: position 44,373 of record NZ_JBSFIK010000038.1, read on the forward strand.
GACCCGGTCCTCGCCGAGCTGGTCATGATCCGCGCCTCGCAGCTCAACCACTGCGCGTTCTGCCTCGACATGCACCTGCAGGTGGCCCGGAAGAACGGGGAGTCGGAGGACCGCGTCCAACTGCTGAACGCCTGGGAGGAGGCCGAGGGCCTCTACAGCGAGCGGGAGCGTTCGGCGCTGGCCCTGACGGAGGCGGTCACCGTCCTCACGGAGGGCTTCGTACCGGACGAGGTGTACGAGAGGGCGGCCAAGCACTTCGGCGAGTCCGAACTCGCCCACCTCATCGGCCTGATCAGCGCCATCAACGGCTGGAACCGGCTCATGGTGAGCCGCCGCGTCCCGCCGGGAGGTTACCGGCCATGAGAAAAGTGGACGTCTTGCGGTCCCTGCACCGGCGACGCGCCCCCGGCGACCCTCTCGTGCTCCCAGGCCCCTGGGACGCGGCCGGTGCGCGGGTGTTCACCGAGGCCGGGTTCCCGGCGCTGGCCACACCGAGCGCCGGGATCGCCGCCTCCCTCGGGTACGCGGACGGGGCCGTCCCGGCCGGCGAGATGTTCGCCGCGGTGGCGCGCATCGCCCGTGCCGTGGACGTGCCGGTGTCGGCGGACGTCGAGGACGGCTACGGGCTGCCGCCGAAGGAGCTGGTGGAGCGGCTGCTGGAGGCGGGCGCCGTGGGGTGCAACCTCGAGGACTCCCACCGGGGTGTCCTCGAGGACCCGCACGAGCACGCCGACCGGCTGGCCGAGGTGCGGTCGGCCGCGGCCGGCGAGCTGTTCGTCAACGCCCGGATCGACACGTTCGCGCGCGGGGTCACCGATCCCGCACAGGCGATCCAGCGGGCCGCGCTCTACGTCGCCGCGGGAGCCGAGTGCGTGTACCCGATCTTCGCCCCGGCGTCCGTGCTGCCGCTGCTGCGGTCCGGCATCCAGGGGCCGATCAACATGATGGCCCGGCTGGACGGCGAGGGCCCCTCGCCCGCCGAACTCGGCGGACTCGGGGCCACCCGCGTCACGTTCGGGCCCGGACTCCAGCGGCGGTCCGTGCAGGCGCTGCGGGAGATCGCGGACGGGTTGCGGTAGGGCTCAGGACAGCCACGCCTTCCACCTGGAGGGGTGGCTGTCGACCCACTTCTTCGCCGCGTCCTCGGGTGTCATCTTCTGGTCGGCGATCATCAGGGAGACCTCGTTCTGGTCCTCCGTGGTCCACTTGAACTTCTTCAGGAAGGCGGCCGCCTTGCCGCCCGACTTCGCGAAGTCCGCGTTGAGGTACTTCTGCAGCGGGGTGTGCGGGTAGGCGCAGGCGACCTTCGCCGCGTCCGCGTCGCAGCCCTCCTTGTACGGCGGCAGCTTCACCTCGGTCATCGGGACCTTCTTGAACACCCACTGCGGCTCGTACCAGTAGGTGAGGAAGGGCTTCTTCTCCTTGGCGAACTGCTTCATCTGGGTGATCTGGGCCGCCTCGGAACCGGCGAAGACGACCTGGTAGTCCAGCTTCAGGTTCTTCACCAGTGCCTTGTCGTTGGTGACGTAGGACGGTGAGCCGTCCATGAGCTGGCCCTTGCCGCCGCTCTCCGGGGTGCGGAAGAGGGAGGCGTACTTGTTCAGGTTCTTCCAGTTGGTGATGTCCGGGTGCTGCTTGACCAGGTAGGTCGGTACGAACCAGCCGATGTGCCCGGTCACCCCCAGGCCGCCGCCGCGCGCGATGGTCTTCTTGTCGTCGACGTACCGCTTCTCCTGGTCGGGGTGGCCCCAGTCCTCCAGGATGGCGTCGACCCGGCCCTGGCTGAGCGCGTCCCAGGCGGGGACCTCGTCGACCTGGACGGTGTCCACGCGGTAGCCGAGCTTGTGCTCCAGCAGGTACTGGGCGACGGCCACGTTGGACTGGGCGCCGACCCAGGACTGCACGGACAGGGTGACCGTCTTGGACCCCTGGGCGTTGGCGAACGGCGAGGCCTGCTTGGTCATGTCGGCGGCGCCGCAGCCGGTCAGCAGCGACAGGGCCGCGGCCGAGGAGACGGCCAGGGCCGTCCTGCGGTGGATCCTCATGTCACGCTCCCTTCGTCGCGCGGCGTTCGGTGGGCTGGGTCACCCGGTCCAGGACCAGGCCGAGGCAGACGATCGCCGCACCGGCTACCAGACCGGTCGCCAGGTCGCCCTGGGCGAGACCGAAGGCCACGTTGTAGCCGAGGGCGCCGCCGCCGACCAGGCCGCCGATGATGACGACGGCGAGGACCAGGACGACGCCCTGGTTGACGGCGAGCAGCAGCGACCGGCGGGCGAGCGGGAGCTGCACCTGCCACAGCTGCTGGCGGCCGGTGGCGCCGAGCGAGCGGGCCGACTCCAGCGCGGCCGGGTCGACCTGGCGCAGGCCCTGCGCGGTGATCCGGACGACGGCCGGGAGGGCGTAGACCACGGCCGCGGCGACGGCCGGGGCGCGGCCGACGCCGAACAGGGCGACGACCGGGATCAGGTACACGAACTGCGGCATGGTCTGGAACACGTCCAGGACGGGGCGCAGCGCCTGTTCGAAGCGGTCGCTGCGGGCGGCGGCGATTCCGGTGGCGAAGCCGAGCACGAGGGTGACGGCGACGGCCGCGAGGACCTGCGAGAGGGTGTCGAGGGACGGCTCCCACACGCCGAGCACGCCGATCGCGGCCATCGCGAGGACGGCGGTCAGCGCGGTGCGCCAGGTGCCGATCACCCAGGCCAGCGCGGCGACGATCAGCAGCACCGACCACCAGGGCAGCCACTGCAGGCCGCTGCGGAGGGGGTCGAGGACCCAGGTGGTGAAGTGTCCGGCCCAGTCGGCGGTGCCCCCGACGTAGGGCACGCCGGAGTAGAGGTGGGCGGTCATCCAGTCGACGGCGCGGTTGACCGGTGCGGCGATGTCGAAGGTCCAGGCGTCGGGCCAGTCGATGCGGCCCAGGAGCCGGGCGGCCAGCGCGACGGCCACGGTGGCGGCCAGCGCGTAGACCCAGGCCATGGCGCGCGGGCGGCTGGTGCCGTCCCCGGCGGCCGCGCAGGTGACCCGGTCCAGGACGACGGCCAGCAGCACGATGGGGATGCCGGCCGCCAGGGCCGCGCCGACGTCGACGGAGGCGAGTGCCTGGTAGACGCGGTCACCGAGGCCGCCGGCGCCGATGACGGAGGCGATGACGGCCATGGACAGCGCCATCATGATCGTCTGGTTGAGGCCGAGGAGGAGGTCCTTGCGGGCCAGCGGGATGCGCGCGGTCAGCAGCCGCTGCCGGCCGGTGGCGCCGAGGGAGTCCACCGCCTCCAGCACCTCGGGGTCGGCGCCGCGCAGGCCGAGCGCGGTGAGCCGGGCCATGGGCGGGGCCGCGTAGACGACGGTGGCGAGGACGGCCGCGGGGACGCCGATGCCGAAGACCAGGACGACCGGGAGCAGGTAGGCGAAGGCCGGGAGCACCTGCATGGTGTCCAGGACCGGGCGCAGGGCGCGGTTCAGCCGGTCGGAGAGCCCGGCGCCCAGGCCGAGCACGAAGCCGACGGCCACGGAGAGCAGGACGGCGGCCACCATCAGCGCGAGGGTCTGCATGGTCGGCACCCACATGCCGAGCACCCCGCAGGCGAGGAACGCGACGGCCGTGCCGAGCGCCAGCCGGAGGCCGGCCACCCGCCAGGCGACGAGCGCGCCGAACGCCGTGACTCCGGCCCAGCCGGCGGCGAGCAGGGTGAGGTACACGGCACGTACGGAGAGCACGACCGCGTTGCTGATGTAGCCGAAGAAGTACAGGAACAGCGGGTGGCTGTCCCGGTTGTTGATGACCCAGTCGCTGGCGTCGGCGAGCGGCTTGGACACGTTGACGGTGAGCGCGTGCGGCCATGCGGCGCTCGGCCAGCGGGCGGCGGCGAGGGGGACGAGGACCGCCGCGGCCAGGGCGAGCAGGAGGAGCTTGTGGGTCGCGCGGTGTTTCAGGATGCCGGGGAGTGCCAGACGCGGGGCGCTCGTGGTGAGGGTCGCCATCACACGACCTCCGCGCCGGTACCGGCGGGCGGCGTCTCACGTCGGCGCTGGGGGAGGGCCCGCCGGACGGATGCCGCCTCCGCGGCGGTGCTGCTGTCCGCGGCCACGCCGTTGCCGGCCACGACCCCGAGCAGTGCCTCCGAGTCCACCACGCCGATGCACCGGCCCTGGTCCACCACGCACGCCGGCCTGCCGTCCGCCGCGACGACCTTGATCGCGTCGGCGACGACCGTGTCCGGCCGGAGCGCGCCCGGGTGGTCCGGGCCGCCGCAGTCGCCGGGGCGCATGGCCTTGCGGACGGTCAGCACCTGTTCGCGGGGGACGTCCCGGACGAACTCGCGGACGTAGTCGTCGGCCGGGGAGCCGACGATCTCCTCCGGGGTGCCGAGCTGCACCACGCGGCCGTCGCGCATGAGGGCGATGCGGTCGCCGAGCTTGAGTGCCTCATTGAGGTCGTGGGTGATGAAGACCATCGTGCGGCCCTCCTCGTGGTGCAGCCGGATCACCTCCTCCTGCATGTCGCGGCGGATCAGCGGGTCGAGGGCGCTGAACGGCTCGTCGAAGAGCAGCACCTCGGGGTCCACGGCGAGGGCGCGGGCGAGTCCGACGCGCTGGCGCTGACCGCCGGAGAGCTGGGAGGGGCGGCGCTTCTCCATGCCCTTCAGGCCGACCTTGTCGACGACCTCCTTGGCCCGTGCGCGGCGCTCGGAGCGGCCGACGCCCTGGATCTCCAGGCCGTAGGCGACGTTGTCGAGGACGGTGCGGTGCGGGAGCAGGCCGAAGTGCTGGAAGACCATGGCGGCGCGGTGGCGGCGCAGTTCGCGCAGCCGGGCGCGGTCCATGGAGCGGACGTCCTCGCCGTCGATGGCGATGGTGCCCGCGGTGGGTTCGATCAGCCGGGTGAGACAGCGCACCAGCGTGGACTTGCCGGAGCCGGACAGGCCCATGACGACGAAGACCTCGCCCTTGCGGACGTCGAAGGAGACGTCGCGGACGGCGGCCGTGCAGCCGGTGCGGGAGCGCAGTTCGGCGGGCGGGAGGTCGGTCAGCTCTGGGTCGGCGGGGACACGGTCGGCCTTCGGGCCGAACACCTTCCACAGGCCGTCCACGGCGAAGACGGGGGCGGTGTCCTCGGTGTCGGCGGTCGGCGGCTTGCGGGTGGCGGGCGTGATGGTCATCGCAGACCACCTCCGATCAGGTCGACGGCTTTCTCACCGACCATCAGCACCCCGATCATGGGGTTGACGGCGGTCATGGTCGGGAACACGGACGCGTCGGCAATGCGGATGCCGTCGAGGCCGCGGATCCTCAGCTCCGGGTCGACGACGGCCTGGTCGTCGTCGACGGCGCCCATCTTGCAGGTGCCTGCCGGGTGGTAGACGGTGTGCGCGACCTTGCGCGCGTACTCGCTGATCTCGGCGTCACCGGTGACGTCCGGGCCGGGGCAGACCTCGCGCTTCAGCCAGCCCGCGAGGGGTTCGGTCCTGGCGATCTCACGGGCGATGCGGATGCCGTCGACGAGGGTGCGGGCGTCGTAGTCGTCCTCGTCGGTGAAGTAGCGGAAGTCCAGGGCGGGTTTGACCGACGGGTCGGCGCTGGTCAGGTAGAGCCGGCCGCGGCTCTTCGGCTTGGGGATGTTCGGGGTCATCGAGACGCCGTACTGCGGGCGTTCGTAGCCCAGTCGTTCCGGATTGTCCGTGAAGGGGACCTGGTAGAAGTGGAACATCAGGTCGGGGCCCGCGTGTTCGGGGTCGCGGCGCACGAACAGGCCCGCGTCGGAGTCCATCGCGGAGTTCTCCGGGATCGGTCCGTTCGTCTCCCAGACGATCACCGACTCGGGGTGGTCCAGCAGGTTCTCGCCGACGCCGGGCAGGTCGAGCGCGACCGGTATGCCGAGCCGCTCCAGGTCGGCCTTGGGGCCGATGCCGGAGTGCAGCAGCAGACGGGGCGAGTCGACCGCGCCAGCGCACAGCAGGACCTCGGTACGGGCGCGTACGAGGATCTCCTCGCCGTCCTTGGTGCGCACGTGCACGCCCTCGGCGCGGGTGCCGTTCAGCTCCAGCTTGTAGGCCCAGGTCTCCAGCAGGATCGTCAGGTTGGGCCGCTCGTCCATCACCGGGTGCAGGTAGGCCACCGAGGCGCTGGAACGCTTGTTGTTCTCGGGGTGGTAGGCGAGGTCGAAGAATCCGACGCCCTCGGTGAAAGGCTTGCGGTTGAACCCTTCGACCCTGGGTACTCCGAGTGCGGACTGGGCGGCGTCGACGAAGTCGCGGGCGATGGCGTTCCGGTCCTTCTCGTCGACCGGGACGATGTTGTTGAGGAGACGTGCGTAGTAGGCCTCCATGGGGACGGCGCCCCAGCCCTTGGCGCCGGCTGCCTCCCACTCGTCCCAGTCGGAGGGCAGGGGTTTGAAGGCGATGAGGGTGTTGTGGGAGGAGCAGCCGCCGAGGACGCGGGCACGGCTGTGCCGGATGTGGGAGTTGCCGCGTGGCTGCTCGGTGGTGGGGTAGTCGTAGTCGAGTTCGCCGCCGAGCAGGCCCATCCAGCGGCGCAGGGTGAGGACGTCGTCGCGGCCTACGTCGCTGGGGCCGCCCTCGATGACGGCGACGGTGACGTCCGGGTTCTCGGTGAGGCGGGAGGCGATGACGGAGCCTGCCGTGCCGCCGCCGATCACGACGTAGTCGTAGACGTGTGGACTGTCGGACATGGGGGTGCTCACTCCTGGTGGGACGCTCGGGGGGAGTCGGGGACGGGGGATCAGGGGTGGGTGCGGTCGCGGCGGCCGGGTGGGTCGCGGGGTCCGGCCGGTCGCGGCGGGAGGAGAAAGCGGCAGGTCAGCCCGCGAACCAGCGCACCGGTTCGGGTGCCAGGTTCTGGTAGATGTGCTTGGTCTCGCGGTACTCGGCGAGTCCGGCGGGGCCGAGTTCGCGTCCCACGCCGCTCTTGCCGAAGCCGCCCCACTCCGCCTGCGGCAGGTAGGGGTGGAAGTCGTTGATCCAGACGGTGCCGTGCCGCAGCCGTCCGGCGACGCGCCGGGCGCGGCCCGCGTCGGCGGTCCAGACGGCGCCCGCGAGGCCGTATTCGGTGTCGTTGGCGAGGAAGACGGCCTCGTCCTCGGTGCGGAAGGTCTCGACGGTGAGGACCGGGCCGAAGACCTCCTCCCGGACCACCTTCATCTCGCGGTGGCAGCGGTCGAGGACGGTCGGCTCGTAGAAGTAGCCGGACTCGGGCCGGATGTCGCTGGGCCGGGGCCGCTTGCCGCCGGAGCGCAGCACCGCGCCCTCGGAGAGGGCGGATTCGACGTACGCCTCGACCTTGTCGCGCTGCTGCTCGGAGACGAGGGGGCCGCACTCCACGCCGTCCTCGGTGCCCCGGCCGAGGCGGATCTTCTCGGCGCGGCGGACGAGTTCGGCGACGAAGCGGTCCCGGACGGACTCCTCGACGATGAGCCGGCCGCCCGCCGAGCAGACCTGGCCGCTGTGGATGAAGGCGGCGTTGAGTGCCTGGTCGACGGCGGTGTCGAAGCCCTCGTCGGTGGCGCAGGCGTCGGCGAAGACGACGTTGGGGTTCTTGCCGCCGAGTTCGAGGGCGACCTTCTTGACGGTGGGGGCGGCGGCCTGGGCCACCTTGGTGCCGCTGACCAGACCGCCGGTGAAGGAGACCAGGTCGACGTCGGGGTGGTCGGCGAGGCGGGCGCCGACGGTGTGGCCGGGACCGGTGACGATGTTGGCCACGCCGGCCGGGAGTCCGGCCTCCACCAGCAGCTCGATCAGGGCGACCGTGGTCAGGGGGGTTATCTCGCTGGGCTTGATCACGAAGGTGTTGCCCGCGGCGAGCGCCGGGGCGACCTTCCAGCTCGCCTGGAGGAGGGGGTAGTTCCAGGGGGTGATCAGCGCGCAGACCCCGACGGGCTCGTGCACGACGACGCTGTGGATGTCGGACGAGCCGGCGTCGACGACCCGGCCGGGGGCCTCGGCGGCCACCAGGTCGGCGAAGTAGCGGAAGGCGTCGGCGACGCAGTCGATGTCGACGCGGCCCTCCTCGACGGTCTTGCCCGCGTCCCGGCTCTCCAGCAGGCCGAGTTCCTCGCGGTCGCGCACCAGCAGGTCGGCCACCCGGCGCAGCAGGGCGGCGCGCTCGGCGGCCGGCGTGCGCGGCCACTCCCCCTCGTCGAACGCGCGGCGGGCCGCGGCCACCGCCGCTTCGGCGTCCTTCTCGTCACCCTCCGCGACCACGGCGAAGGGTGACGCGTCCGCGGGGTCGAGGATCTCGCGGGTCGCGCCGGAGACCGCTTCCAGCCATTCGCCGCCGACGTGGATGGTCGCCCGCGCCTGTTGTACGGCTCTCTTCGCCATGTTCGCTGTTGCCTTCCGTTCCTGTTCAGCTCCCGTGTGTCACACAGGTGTCACTCTCGGGGACCGTGTCCGCCTGCCCGGACCTTCGGATTGCATGCGCAATCGGTGGCCGAAAGTGCGCCGCGTCACTCGAGGTGTGGGCAAACCGGGACAAAAGGAAGATCAGGAACGGTGTTGGCGGGTCTCAGAGGCCGGCCGGCGGGTCCTCCCCCACCCGTCCGTCGACCGACTCACGGATCAGGTCGGCGTGACCGAGGTGACGGGGGTACTCCTCGATCATGTCGGTCGGCGGACGGCGCAGCAGGGGCAACTCACCGCTACGGTTCGTGTACGCGGCCACCTGACCGGCGCCCCCCTCGGCGACCGCCTTCCGGACGTGCGCCGGGGACCGCACCACCGCGTCCCGCCTCCTCGATGGCCCTCGGGGGGCTGCTCAAGCGTCTGGCCCTGGCCGAGGACGAGTACCTCGCTCCAGCGATCCGATGAGGGTGTCGATCTCGTTGCCCGCGAGCCGCCCGGAGCCGTCACCGGCGCCGCGGAAGCCCCTCGAACTCACGTACAACCCTTGCGTGTTGCCGGAGGTCTCCGATCACGACGCCCGGCCCCGGGATCCGCTGCGACCGTTCACTTGGAGAAACCTTGCGCAAGCGCACCAGCCTGCTCACCGCCGCGCTCCTCACGTCCGGCCTGGCCCCCGTGGCGCTCAGCGGGCCGGCGACGGCGGCCACCGCGAAGTACGCGGGCGACTTCAACGGTGACGGCTACCGGGACGTCGCGATCGCGGCTCCCTTCGCCACGGCCGGCGGCAAGGCGGAGGCCGGGCAGGTGGCCGTGGTCTACGGCACGGCGAGCGGACTGAACCCGTCCAGGCACCAGTTGATCAGCCAGAACACGGCGGGCATCCCGGGCGAGGCGGAGAAGGACGACCAGTTCGGCGACCGGATCGCCACCGCCGACCTCAACCGCGACGGTTACAGCGATCTGGTCGTCGGCGCGCAGCACGAGAAGTCCGGCGACGCCGAGGACGCCGGCACGGTCGTCATCGTCTGGGGTTCCGGTAACGGCCTGTCCGGCGGCACGACGGTGAAGAACCCGCAGACCCTGTACGGCAGTTACTTCGGTTCGAGCATCGCGGCGGCGGACTTCACCGGTGACGGGAAGCCCGACCTGGCGATCTCCGCACAGAGCGACTCGGGCGGTTCCCCGTGGCGCGTCAGGCTGATTCGCGGCCCGTTCACCAAGTCGGGCTCCACGGGCAGGGTTTCCTCGTACTCCCCGGGCGTCGACAGACCCGCCCTCACCGCGGGCCGGGTCGGCGACGACAGCAGGGCCGACCTGGTGGTCACCGGTCGGAAGCCCAACAGCGATCACCTCGCCGGCGCCTTCTACTACAAGGGCACGGCCGACGGCATCAGCAAGGCGGCGACCCTGCGCCCCGCCGAGACGGCGGCGATCGGCGACCTGGACAAGGACGGGCACGGAGACATCGTTCTGGGCACCCCGGAGGATCCGGCCGACGAGCCCTCGGCCGCCACCGGCGGCAAGATCGATGTCGTCTACGGCACCCCTTCCGGCCCCAGCGCCACCCGCCGCGTCTCGCTCACCCAGAACACCGCGGGCGTCCCCGACTCCTCCGAGGCCGGCGACGCCTTCGGGCAGGCCCTGGCGATCGGCGACTTCGACAAGGACGGGTACGGCGACCTCGCGGTCGGCGCGCCGGGCGAGAGCTTCGGGGACGACTCCGACTACCGACCCTCGGCGGGGGCGATCACCCTGCTCCGG
>NZ_JBSFIK010000038.1:54594-59416 GCF_053597535.1 Streptomyces sp. NPDC001348
GGACGGGTACGGCGACCTCGCGGTCGGCGCGCCGGGCGAGAGCTTCGGGGACGACTCCGACTACCGACCCTCGGCGGGGGCGATCACCCTGCTCCGGGGCTCGGCCTCCGGACTCACCACCGCCCACGCGGTGTTCCTGACGCAGGACAGCCCCGGCGTGCCGGGCTCCGTCGAGGGAGCCGACAGCTTCGGCAGCGCCCTCCTCGCCTCCGACGTCGACCGCGACGGCCACGCCGACCTCACCGCCGTAGCCGCCCAGGAGAACGACCCGGAGGGTGCGGCCTGGTTCCTGCCGGGCGCGTCGTCCACCCTCTACTCCACCACGGCTTCCATGACCTTCGGACCGACGAAGGTGGGGCTGCCGGCCGGCAGGTACACCGACTTCGGTGCGGAGCTGACGGGCTGACACCCGGCAACCGGAAACGGGCGCGGGCCCCCTTCCGGAGGAGAACCGGAAGGGGGCCCGTGCGGGACCGGGCGGCGTGGCTCAGATGAGGCCGAGGCCGCGAACCGCCTCGCGCTCCTCCTCGAGCTCCTTGACGGAGGCGTCGATACGGGCGCGGGAGAACTCGTTGATGTCCAGGCCCTGGACGATCTCGTACTTGCCGTCCTTCGTGGTGACCGGGAAGGAGGAGATCAGACCCTCGGGGACGCCGTAGGAACCGTCCGACGGAATGCCCATGGAGGTCCAGTCGCCCTCGGCGGTGCCGTTGACCCAGGTGTGGACGTGGTCGATGGCGGCGTTGGCGGCGGAGGCCGCCGAGGAGGCGCCACGGGCCTCGATGATCGCGGCACCGCGCTTGGCGACGGTCGGGATGAAGTCCTCGGCCAGCCACTTCTCGTCGTTCACGACCTCGGCGGCGTTCTTGCCGGCGACCGTGGCGTGGAAGATGTCCGGGTACTGGGTGGCGGAGTGGTTGCCCCAGATGGTCAGGCGCTTGATGTCGGCGACCGTCGAGCCCGTCTTCTTCGCGAGCTGGGTCAGCGCGCGGTTGTGGTCGAGGCGGGTCATCGCGGTGAAGCGCTCCGCCGGTACGTCCGGGGCGGCGGCCTGCGCGATCAGCGCATTGGTGTTGGCCGGGTTGCCGACGACGAGGACCTTGATGTCGTCGGCGGCGTGGTCGTTGATGGCCTTGCCCTGCGGCTTGAAGATGCCGCCGTTGGCCTCGAGCAGGTCACCGCGCTCCATGCCCTTGGTGCGGGGCCGGGCGCCGACGAGCAGAGCCACGTTGGTGCCGTCGAAGGCCACGTTCGGGTCGTCCGTGATGTCGATCCCCTGCAGGAGCGGGAACGCGCAGTCGTCCAGCTCCATCGCCGTGCCCTCGGCGGCCTTGAGCGCCGGGGTGATCTCCAGCAGACGCAGGCGGACCGGCACGTCCGCGCCGAGGAGCTGGCCGGAGGCGATGCGGAAGAGCAGGGCGTAACCGATCTGGCCGGCCGCGCCGGTGACGGTGACGTTCACGGGAGTGCGGGTCATGGCGTTCTCCGTATGACAGCTGGCGGCGGGGCGTCCCTGCCCCGGGTGGGACGTGCAAATGATCGATCTCTTGGTATCAAGACAGATCCAGCGGTCAGGCTATCGCGCATCCGGGACGGCGAACGTCCGGGGCTCGTGTGGCCCACCCCACAGGTCACCGCGCCGCCGTAGGGCCGCGCCGGGCGGAACCGAAAAGGCGGCCGCCTGTCCGGGAGAGGAGGAACAGAGACGGCCGCCGTTCGGGGGACCGTGGCCGGACTCCCGTGGGGGTACCGTCCGCCTGCCCAGGATTCCGGCGGCCATGCGTGCCGGTCCCGGCCTTTTCGGCGCCACCGTCCAACCGCTACTTCGTGCACCCCTGCCGCCCCGAGGCAAGCGTCACGCAGGCCTTCACCCCGGCCGCGTCCCGCACGGCCAGCATCGGCGTGTAGGCGATCGTGTCCCCGTCCCGTGTGACGGTCCCGGTCTCCTTCCGCGCCCCGGCGCTCACCCGCACCGCGTCCCCCCGCGCCGCCCCGGTGATCCGCCCCCACGCGGTCCGGCAGGCCACGCTGTAGCGGACCTCGACGACGGTGCTGCCGACGGTGGCGGTCCTGGCGGTCGTGACGTGCTCGCCGCTGCAGCCCATGCGCTCCGCGTCCTGGCCGGTGCAGTCGGCGCCGTCGCACTTCACCCCCGCCGGCAGGTGGCGTTCGGCGGTGAGTGACGGGGTGCGCCGTGCGGACGGGACCGCCGCGTCCCCGGTCTTCCCGTGGCCGCCGCTGCCGGCGAGGAGGACGACGGCGGCGATCACGACGAGTACGGTGCCGGCGCCCGCGAGGAACGCCGTCAGCCGCCGCTTGCCCTCCGAGGGGCCGTGGCCGTCGGGTCGCCGTGGACGGTCCCCGTCGTTCACCCCGTACGGGCCCGGTGCCGCCCGGCCGGAGGAGGGGCGCCCGCTCCCGGCCGCTTCCCTCGCGTCCGCGTCCGGCGCCGTCGGCTGCGGCGGGATCGTGGGCGACACGCCGGCGGGGCCCGCGATGCCGGGGAACAGGGTCGCGCCGCGGACACGGGCGGCTGTGCCGTTGCCGCCCGTGCTCGTACTCGTACCGGTGCCAGGGCCGGCTCCGGCGCCCGAACTCGTACCCGGGTTCGCGCCCGCGCTCGCCACGGGTGTGCCCAGGTCGCCGAGCGCGGCTCGCGCCCGGGAGATCAGGGCCGTCTCCATGGTCATGTCGTGGCGCATCTCCGAACGGCTCCAGGCGCGCTCGGCCAGCTCCCACATGGTGGTCAGATGAACGGGATCGGTGCCGGTGACCTCGGCGAGGCCGACGATCGCGCCCTTCGGTGCGAGGAGCCGGCCGCCCAGGTACCGCTCCCAGGACGTCCTGCTGTAGCCCGTGCGGTCGGCCAGCGCCGCGATGCTCAGCCCGCTGCGGTCCACGAGCCGCCGCAACTGCCCGGCGAACTCCTTCACCTGCGGATCGAGCTCGTCCGGCAAGGCTTTCCAGCGAGGCATCGGTTCCCCCCTCTTCCCCGGTCGGTGTTGTTCGTCCCGCGCCGTCCCCCGGACGCGGGCCCCCTCCAGTCCCCGTTCTGGCTACCCACGGGAATGCGAAGCCCCCGGAACCCGGTCCCCGGGCCGGGGGCGCACGGATGCATCGGTCCGTCACGGCGCACCGTCGTACGCCCGGGCCGCATCCTTGTCGGCGTCCTGGTTGGCGTCCTGGTGCCCCGGCAGGCAACGTTCGCCCCGTCGCGACGCCCGGCACGCTCCCCCAGAGGGGGCACCCCCACTCGCCGCACCGGCCGAAAGCCCAAGTACGTCCAGTACGAGGACTTCCGGCCGGCACTCCCCCAGCCTTCGGCCGGGGGGACCCCCAGAGCACGCACCGGACGCCGCTCCTTCACGGGCGAACGTCGCATGCCGGGGCACTAGTTGGTGAGGGTGAAGTGCAGCGTGTCCTTCAGGAAGGGGATCTGCAGCAGCGGATTGGGCTGGGCCATCAGCGCCAGGAGGACGATCGCCAGGCCGAGCACGCCGTAGGTGACTATGTCGGTGAAGCGGGAGCGGACCGCGAGCATGCCCACGCCGGGCAGGACCCAGCGCAGGGCGGCACCCGCGAGCAGGGCCGAGCCGGCCAGCAGCATGCCCAGCCGGAACGCGTCGAACGCCGTCATGAGCAGCCCGACGGCGACCAGGGAGAGCACGAGGAGCATCGGCCACTGCCGGGCGGGCGCCGGGGCGTCCCCGGGAGCGGCCCGGCCGCCGCCCTCGGGGCGCGCGGTGTCCCGGGTGAACAGGGGGAAGCGGCGCGTGACCCGCTTGGGGTGCCCCTCGGCGTCGGGCGCGCTGATCGCGTCCCGGACGGTCGGCTCCCCGCTGTCGACGCCGTCGGAGCTGTCGGCGCCGGCGGCGCTGTCGGGTGCGCCGTGGGTGTCGTGAGTGCCGTGGGTGTCGTGGGTGTCGTGGGTGTCGTGGGTGTCCTCAGCCGGCACTGCGCTCCGCCGCCTCGACCACGTTGACGAGCAGCTGCGCACGGGTCATCGGGCCGACGCCGCCCGGGTTCGGGGAGATCCAGGCGGCCACCTCGGCGACCCCGGGGTGCACATCGCCGACGATCTTCCCCTCGGCGTTGCGGGAGACGCCGACGTCGAGGACGGCCGCGCCGGGCTTGACGTCCTCGGGCCGGATCAGATGGCCCACTCCGGCGGCGGCGATGACGATGTCCGCCCGCCGCAGGTGCGCGGACAGGTCACGGGTGCCCGTGTGGCACTGGGTCACCGTGGCGTTCTCGCTGCGTCGGGTGAGCAGCAGCGGCATCGGACGGCCGATGGTCACACCCCGGCCGACGACCACGACCTCGGCGCCCTTGATCTCCACGCCGTGGCGGCGCAGCAGGGTGAGGATGCCGTTGGGGGTGCAGGGCAGCGGGGCCGGCTCGTTGAGGACGAGACGCCCGAGGTTCATCGGGTGCAGTCCGTCCGCGTCCTTGCCCGGGTCCATCAGCTCCAGGATGCGGTTCTCGTCGATGCCCTTGGGCAGCGGCAGCTGGACGATGTAACCGGTGCACGCCGGGTCCTCGTTCAGCTCCCGCACGACCGCCTCGATCTCCGACTGCGTTGCCGTGCCCGGCAGTTCGCGCTGGATCGAGGCGATGCCGACCTGGGCGCAGTCCCGGTGCTTGCCGGCGACGTACTTCTGGCTGCCGGGGTCGTCCCCGACCAGGATCGTGCCGAGGCCGGGCGTGACGCCCTTCTCCTTCAGCGCCGCCACACGGGCGGTCAGCTCGGACTTGATCTCGGCTGCGGTGGCCTTGCCATCGAGAATCTGGGCGGTCATGGTCCCATCCTCGCGGATGACTG
>NZ_JBSFIK010000038.1:59514-69295 GCF_053597535.1 Streptomyces sp. NPDC001348
GCCACCCGGTTCCAATCCGGGGGCCCCGGCCGGCGCTCCGGTCACCTCCGCCCATGTCCCACCTTGATCGACGATGTTGCACTTGCACAACACATCGCGAATGCGGCTGGACAAGTAAGAGTCCGCTAAAGAACGATGAGTACACAGTGCCGCGGGCAGTACCGGGGGGACGGACCGCATCTGTAGAAACTCTCCTCCGAACCGTGCCGCGCGTCGTCCCCGCACTTGAGCAACGGAGGAAAGAGCGCCATGAGTTTCGGCGACCCGAACAACCCCTACGGCCCGCCGCCCCAGGGCCAGCAGCCCGGTTACCCGCCGCAGCAGCCGCAGCAGGGCCAGCCCGGCTACGGCTACCCCACCGCTCCCCCGGTCCAGCCGGGCTACGGCTACCCCACCGCCCCGCCGGTCCCCCAGGGCTACGGCTACGGCGCGCCGATGGAGATGCCGGGCCTGATCAAGACCGCCCGGGTGCTGCTGTTCATCCTGGCCGGCCTGCAGTTCCTGGTCGGCCTCGGCCTCGGCGTCGCGGCCGGTGCCGCGCAGGACGTCTCCAACGGCGTCGGCTCGGGTGACGACACCGGCACGGCGACCGGCCTGCTCATCGTGTTCGCCCTGCTGATGGTGGCGCTGGGCAGCCTGTCGATCTTCCTGGGGGTGAAGTTCAAGAACGGCGGCAGCGGAATCCGCATCACGACGATCGTGTACGCGTCCCTGATGCTGCTCGGCAGCCTGGTCAACATCGTGAAGGGCGCGGGCGGTTCCGGCACCTTCGGCGGGGTCGTCTCCCTCGCCTTCGCCGGCATCATCCTCGCCTCGATGGTGAACAGCGCGGCCTCGGCGTGGTTCAACCGCCCGAAGTTCTGAGCGCGGCGGACCGTCGGCACGCACCAAGGGCCGTGTCCCACCCGAGCGGGGGGCACGGCCCTGGTGCGTCGGCGGCAGGCCGGTGTCAGTGGAAGAAGTGGCGCGTACCCGTGAAGTACATCGTCACGCCCGCCTTCCCCGCGGCCTCCACGGCCAGCTCGTCGCGGACCGAACCGCCGGGCTGGACGATGGCCTTCACGCCCGCGGCGATGAGGATCTCCGGTCCGTCGGGGAAGGGGAAGAAGGCGTCGGAGGCCGCGTAGGAGCCGCGTGCCCGCTCCTCACCCGCCCGCTCGACGGCCAGTTTGCAGGAGTCGACCCGGTTGACCTGTCCCATGCCGACGCCGACCGAGGCGCCGTCCTTGGCGAGCAGGATGGCGTTGGACTTCACGGCCCGGCACGCCTTCCAGGCGAAGGCGAGCTCCTTCAGCTCCTCGGCGCCGAGCGCCTCACCGGCCGCGAGCGTCCAGTTGGCCGGGTCGTCGCCGTCGGCCTGGAGGCGGTCGGTGACCTGGAGCAGCGCGCCGCCGTCGACGGGCTTGACCTCGACGGGGTTCGCGGGGCCCTCGGGGCAGCGCAGCACCCGGATGTTCTTCTTCTTGGTGAGGGCCTCCAGGGCGCCGTCCTCGTAGTCGGGGGCGACGATGACCTCGGTGAAGATCTCCGCGACCTGCTCGGCCATCTCCTTGCTGACCGGCCGGTTCACGGCGATGACGCCGCCGAACGCGGACAGCGGGTCGCAGGCGTGCGCCTTGCGGTGCGCCTCGGCGACGTCGGCGCCGATCGCGATGCCGCAGGGGTTCGCGTGCTTGATGATCGCGACGCAGGGCTCGGCGTGGTCGTACGCGGCACGGCGGGCGGCGTCCGTGTCCGTGTAGTTGTTGTACGACATCTCCTTGCCGTGCAGCTGCTCGGCGACCGCGAGGCCGGTGCCGTCGGCGTCGACGTACAGGGCGGCGGGCTGGTGCGGGTTCTCGCCGTAGCGCAGGGTGTGCGCGCGCTGCCAGGTGGCGCCGAGGAAGTCGGGGAACTGCCCCGCGGCGGAGCCGCTGTCGGCCGCAGCATCGACGGGGGCGTAGGAGGAGGCGAACCAGGAGGCGACCGCCACGTCGTAGGCGGCCGTGTGCTGGAAGGCCTCGGCGGCCAGCCGCTTGCGGGTGGCGAGGTCGAAGCCGCCGTCCGCGGCCGCGGCGAGGACGTCCGCGTACCGGGCGGGGCTGGTGACCACGGCGACCGACGGGTGGTTCTTCGCGGCGGCACGGACCATCGAGGGGCCGCCGATGTCGATCTGCTCCACGCACTCGTCGGGCGAGGCGCCCGAGGCGACGGTCTCGCGGAACGGGTAGAGGTTGACGACGACGAGGTCGAACGGTTCCACCCCCAGCTCGGCGAGCTGCTCGCGGTGGCTGTCGAGACGCAGGTCGGCGAGGATGCCGGCGTGCACCCGGGGGTGCAGCGTCTTCACCCGGCCGTCCAGGCACTCGGGAAAGCCGGTGAGCTCCTCGACCTTGGTGACGGGGACGCCGGCGCCGGCGATGCGGGCGGCGGTGGAACCGGTCGAGACCAGCTCGACACCGGCCGCGTGCAGCCCGCGGGCGAGCTCCTCCAGACCGGTCTTGTCGTAGACGCTGACGAGCGCCCTGCGCAGGGGCCGCTTGTTGCTCTCGGCGGTCACTGGATAACTACCTTTCGTCCCTCGATGCGATGGCCGTTGCGGGCGATCCGCCCCACGACCTCGACGAGCAGTCTTCGCTCGACTTCCTTGATGCGCTCGTGCAGAGCGCTCTCGTCGTCCTCGTCGCGGACCTCCACCACGCCCTGCGCGATGATCGGTCCGGTGTCGACGCCGTCGTCGACGAAGTGGACGGTGCAGCCGGTGACCTTGGCGCCGTACGCGAGTGCGTCGCGCACGCCGTGGGCTCCGGGAAAGCTGGGCAGCAGGGCGGGATGGGTGTTCACGAACCGTCCGCCGTACCGCGCGAGGAACTCCTTCCCCACGATCTTCATGAACCCGGCGGAGACGACGAGGTCGGGCCGGTGCGCGGCGACGGCCTCGGTGAGGGCCAGGTCCCACCGCGCCCGGTCCGCGTGGTCCTTGACCTTGCACACGAAGGTGGGGAGCCCGGCGCGTTCGGCACGGGCGAGCCCTTCGATGCCCTCCCGGTCCGCACCGACGGCCACGACCTCGGCGCCGTAGGCCTCGGGGCCGACGCGGTCGATCTCGTCCAGGAGCGCCTGCAGATTGGTGCCGGATCCGGAGACCAGCACGACGAGGCGCTTGGCCACGGGCTTGGCGGCCACGGTGGGGCCCTTTCTCGGGGAAGCGGGTTCGTGCGGGCGGCCTGTGCATTCATACGAATGCTTCACGCCCCCCGATACGGGGAAGTCTACGAAGCGGCCGACCGCCGGCAACGATACCGGCACATGGGACGGCCCCCACGGGACGGGGGCGTGGCCGGAAGGTAGCGTCTGGGGGGAACTGGTCGGGAACGCGGCCGTCGCGCGACGCGTTGCCTTCAGGGACAACCCATTCGGACAGTCGTATCTCACCTAGGGGAAGACGCTCATTTGATGCCGGACCGCAGTCTGCGACTCCTCACGTTCCCCCCGCAGCCGGAGCAGGGCAGGCAGCGGGGCGCCGTGCTGCTGCGGGAACGGCCCGCCTCACCGCCCGACGCGCCCTCGGGCCGGCCGGACGGCGACGGCCAGGAGGGCGCGCCGGCCGACGACAACCCGTTCGCCCCGCCGCCGGAGGGCACCCCCGACCGGCCGTGGCAGCCCCGCCGCCCCTCGGGATCCGAGGGCTCCCAGGGCGGCCAGGACTCCGGCGACGCGGGCCACTCCCCGTGGGGCAGCCAGTGGAGCGACCGCCAGCCCGGCCGCTCCTCCGGCGGTTTCGGCGAGCGGCCGGGCGGCGGCCCCGAGGGCCCGGGCGGGGGCCCGCCCCCCAACCTCCGCTGGGACCCCACCGACCCGGCCCAGCGGCATGCGCGCTACGCGCTGCTGTGCGGCATGTGGGCCTTCTTCTTCGCCCTCTTCAGCTGGCCGTACGTGGCCCTGCTGCTCGGCGCCCTCGCCCTCTACTGGGGCATCAGCGCGCTGCGTGCCAAGCCCCGCAGGCCCGACCCGGACGTCCCGGCCCCCGAACCGGCCGGCCGTCCGCAGACCACTGCGGCGGTCAGCGGCCTGGTCACCGGCTCGCTGGCCCTGGCCCTCGTGGCGGTCACCTTCACCGCCCAGCTCGTCTACCGCGACTACTACACGTGTGTGAACGACTCCCTCACCAGTGAGGCCAAGCAGTCGTGCAAGCAGTTGCTGCCGCACGAGCTGCGCGGGCTGCTGGGGCAGAGCGGCTGAGAGCCGCACGGGATTCCGGGGACAGGACGCCCCTGACACCCGGGGGCTCCGGGGTCAGTCCTCGTCGGGTCGCACGGGTTCGTCCGGTGGGGCCGTCTGCTCGGCGGGCGGTACGGAGTGAGCCGGCAGGGCGGTCGCGGCCGGTTCCTCGACCGGCAGTACGTCGTAGGCGTCCAGGGCGCTGTCGTACACGGACGGCTCGGGCGTCGGGGCCGAGGCCTGCTCCCTGACCTTCGGTACCTCGTCCCGCTTCCCCGGTGCCTGCTCCCGGGGCTCGGCGGCTCCCGCCGCCCCGGCCCGCGAGGACCGTCCGCCCCACCACCGCACCACGACCGAGACCGGCACCGCCACCGCTCCGACCCAGGCGGGCACCGCGCCGCCGACCTGCCACCACACCGGACCGAACCGGGCCAGCGCCGCCACCCCGAGCGGGCCGCCCGCCAGCTCCGCCAGCAGGGCGAACGCCGCCCCGCACAGCACGGCCGCCAGCAGTGCCGTCCCGGCGGCCCGCAGGACCGGCCGGCGCGCCCGTCGCCGTCCGGACCGTGCCGCGGAGCAGGCGACCGTCACCCCCGCCGCCACCGGCACCACCAGGACGGCCCACCGCCACGGCGTCGCGAGGGCACTGTGCGGGACCGCCGCCAGCAGCGGGAAGGGCGGCAGCAGCGGTGCCGGATGAGCGGCGAGGGGGGCGACCGGGTGCCCGGCGCCGAGCGCGAACCCGGCGCCGAGGGCGTACGCCACCGCCCACACGGCCGCGTTCGGGAGCAGCGCGACGCACAGCAGCAGCACGGCGAACCGTCCCGTCCAGCCCTCCGTGAGCTGCAGGAAGGAGGCGCGGGCGGCCGGGCCGTGCCTCACCAGTGACACCGCGAGCAGCAGCGCCCCGCCGCCGAGGAGCGCCGCCGTCCCGGCCAGTGCCGCCCGCACGGCCGCCCCCAGCCCGGCCGGCCCGCCCGGCGTCAGGGCCCGGCGGCGCAGGAACCCCGGCAGCAGCGCCAGGACGCTCAGCACCGGCTCGCGCGGACGGCCGTACGCCGTCCACACCCCGGCCCCGGCTCCGGCCAGCGCGACGAGCGGCAGGCACACCGCCGCCCGGTCCCACTCGGGCCGCAGTGCACCGCCGGAGGCGTACAGCGCCGCACCGGCGCCGACCGCGAGGTAGCCGATGACGACGCCCGTCCACGCCGTGCAGGCGTCGACCGGCGGGGGGCCGTCGGGGTCGGCCGGCGCGTCCGTGGCGTCCCGCGCCGCCCGGTACAGCAGCCAGAGCGGCAGCGCCAGAAGCAGCAGCGGGGTGACGCCGACGGGTGCGGGAACCCCGGTGAGGGTCTCGGTGCGGACCAGCTGGACGCCGTGCGCCAGCAGCCAGAGCGCGGCGGCGACGTGCAGCGCGCCCCCCGGCCCGCTGTCCGGGTAGGGGGAGCTGACCCACAGCACCATCACGAGCACGGCGAAGCAGCCGAGACCGAGCCCGGCCGCGACCGCGCCGCCCAGAAGGCTCCCGGCGAGTCCTGACGAGCGGTCACGCAGCCGGGTGAGCAGGCCGGTGAACAAGCGGGTGAACAAACGGGTGAACAAAAGCGACAACGACGGTCGGCGAGCGGTCATCTGCGTCACATCGCCATGCTCCCAACGACACGCGCTTTCCGCGCGTAACAGGCGAACCACCGAAGTGTCGCTCAATATATGTTTATGTGTTTTTTCTACCGGAGGGCTGCCCGGTGACGCCCCGTCAGGCCGGGGCCTCCCTGACGCCCGCTCAGGCTTTCGACGCGCTGTACGAGTTCTGCGCCCCCGCCCTCGTACGGCAGACGTACCTGCTCACCGGGCGGCGCGAGTCGGCCCGCGCCGCCGTGGAACGTGCCTTCGAGCTCGCCTGGCAACGCTGGCCGGAGGTGGCCCGGGACCGGGATCCGGCGGGCTGGGTGCGGGCCGTCGCGTACGAGTGCGCGCTCTCCCCCTGGCACCGCTTCCGGCTGCTCCGCCGCCCCGACCCGCCCCCGTCCGACGCCGCCGACCGGGCGCTGCTGCACGCCCTGCTGACGCTCCCTCCGGCCTACCGCCGCACCCTCCTGCTGTACGACGGCGTGGGACTCGACCTCCCGGAGACCGCGGCGGAGACGGAGGCGAGCACACCGGCGGCGGCCCGTCGGCTGACGCGTGCGCGGGCCGCGGTGGCCGCACGGGTCCCCGAACTGGCGGACTGCGACCTGCTGCACCGGCGCCTGGCCGAACTCGCCTCGACCGACCGGCTGGAGGCGGCCGGGCCGAGGGTGGTGCGGTCGGTCGGCGAACTCCGGGCCCGCCGCTGGACCCGGGCCGCGATCGCCCTCACGGCCTCGGTCGTCGGAGCCACGACCCTCACCCTGCGGACGGCCCCGACCCACTACGAGAAACCCCCGGGCCCGGCCCAGGCGGTACGGGGCGTACCGCCGCGGGCGGCCCTGGGCCCGCTGTCCGACCAGGAGCTGACCCTGCGGACCAAGCTCCGCCAGGAGACGGCGAGCGGACCGGAACGGGTGGTGCCGGTGCCGCGGTGAGCCGGGGGCGGCACACGGGCGGCACACGGAAGGGCCCGCGCCCCTCGGGGGTGCGGGCCCTTGCCGGGCGGGTCCGGCGGACCGCGTCAGCCGGCCAGGATCTCCCGGGCCAGCTTCGCCGTCTCGGTCGGGGTCTTGCCGACCTTGACGCCGGCGGCCTCCAGGGCCTCCTTCTTCGCCTGGGCGGTGCCGGACGAACCGGAGACGATGGCACCGGCGTGGCCCATGGTCTTGCCCTCGGGCGCGGTGAAGCCCGCGACGTAGCCGACGACCGGCTTGGTCACGTTCTCCTTGATGAACGCGGCCGCGCGCTCCTCCGCGTCGCCACCGATCTCACCGATCATCACGATCAGGTCGGTGTCGGGGTCGGCCTGGAACGCGGCGAGGGCGTCGATGTGCGTGGTGCCGATGATCGGGTCGCCACCGATGCCGACGGCCGTCGAGAAGCCGATGTCACGCAGCTCGTACATCATCTGGTACGTCAGCGTGCCGGACTTCGACACCAGACCGATACGGCCCGGCTTGGTGATGTCGCCCGGGATGATGCCGACGTTCGACTGGCCCGGGGTGATGATGCCGGGGCAGTTCGGGCCGATGATGCGGGTCTTGTTGCCCTTCTTGCCGGCGTACGCCCAGAAGGACGCCGTGTCGTGCACGGCGATGCCCTCGGTGATCACGACGGCCAGCGGGATCTCGGCGTCAATGGCCTCGACGACCGCGTCCTTGGTGAACTTCTCCGGCACGAAGATGACGGAGACGTTGGCGCCGGTCTTGTCGATGGCCTCCTTCACGGTGCCGAAGACGGGTACCTCGGTGCCGTCGAAGTCCACGGTCTGCCCCGCCTTGCGCGGGTTCACGCCGCCCACGACCTGGGTGCCGTCACCGAGCATGAGCTTGGTGTGCTTCATGCCCGTGGCGCCGGTCATGCCCTGGACGATGACCTTGCTGTCCTTGTTGAGCCAGATAGCCATGGTGTGTTGGTGTCCTCGTCCTGAGTGCTTACTTGGCGGCGTGGGCCAGCTCGGCGGCCTTGTCCGCCGCGCCGTCCATGGTGTCGACGCGCTGCACCAGCGGGTGGTTGGCGTCCGTGAGGATCTGCCGGCCCAGCTCGGCGTTGTTGCCGTCGAGGCGGACGACGAGCGGCTTGGAGACGTTCTCGCCGCGGTCCTCGAGGAGCTTCAGGGCCTGGACGATGCCGTTGGCGACCTCGTCGCAGGCGGTGATGCCGCCGAAGACGTTGACGAAGACGGACTTGACGTCCGGGTCGCCCAGGATGATCTCCAGGCCGTTGGCCATGACCTGGGCGGAGGCGCCACCGCCGATGTCCAGGAAGTTGGCCGGCTTGACGTTGCCGTGCTTCTCACCGGCGTACGCGACGACGTCCAGGGTGCTCATCACGAGACCCGCGCCGTTGCCGATGATGCCGACCTCGCCGTCGAGCTTGACGTAGTTGAGGTTCTTCTCCTTGGCGGCGGCCTCGAGCGGGTTGGCCGCGTCCTTGTCGTGGAGCTCCTCGTACTCGGGGTGACGGAACTCGGCGTTCTCGTCCAGCGACACCTTGCCGTCGAGCGCGAGGACCTCGCCGGAGGCGACCTTCGCGAGCGGGTTGACCTCGACGAGGAGGGCGTCCGACTTGATGAAGGTGTCCCACAGCTTGATCAGGACGTTGACGACCTTGTCCGCGACCTCGGCCGGGAACTTGGCGGCCTCGACGATCTCGCGGGCCTTGGCCTCGTCCACACCGTCGATGGCGTCGATCGCGATCTTCGCGACGGCCTCCGGACGGGTGGCCGCCACCTCCTCGATCTCCATGCCGCCCTCGACGGAGGCGATGGAGAGGAAGGTGCGGTTGGCACGGTCGAGGAGGAAGGAGACGTAGTACTCCTCGACGATCTCCGGGGCGGTCTCGGCGATCATGACCTTGTGGACCGTGTGGCCCTTGATGTCCATGCCGAGGATGTCCGTCGCGCGGGCGACGGCCTCGTCCGCGGAGGCGGCCAGCTTGACGCCACCGGCCTTGCCGCGGCCACCGACCTTCACCTGCGCCTTGACGACGGACTTGCCGCCCAGACGCTCGGTGATCGCGCGCGCCGCCTCAGGCGTGTCGATGACTTCACCGGCCAGCACCGGTACATCGTGCTTGGCGAAGAGGTCCCTCGCCTGGTACTCGAACAGGTCCACGCGCTTCCGTCCCTATCAGTGATCTCGCGGTTCGTTGGATGCGTGGGCGTGCCGCGAAGGGCAACGTGACGTCCGCCTGAGTCACAAGGGAAGCGCACACGGTGTCCGAGCGCGCGGCATGTCCGTCTCGCAGGTTATCTCTGCTTGCGGGGGGCCTCTAAATCGGCGGTCACACCTGAGCGGTGATACCTGTCACATGATGCCGGTTTACGCGGCACGGCGTGCCGCGGGGCGGGGCCTCACCGGGCTGGGGTTGACCCGGTGAGGCCTCTGAAATGGCCCTTGAGGGCCGTGGGCGGCTGATCCCCACCCCAATGGGGACCAACCGCCCCGATCCGTGAGCTGTCGGCCGGACGAGCCGACGGCGTTCGGCCGTCCAGGCCATTCAGCCTCACGGAGTCGGTCGGGACGGGCCGGCTCAGACGCCGTACGTGTGCCCGTCGTGAACGGTGTGCGGGTTCTGCACGTTGTGCGTGTACCCCGTGTCATGGACATACGCAGGCGTGACCGACTCGGCCACACCCGTCATGCCGTCGACCGCGTGCCCGGCGAGCGGGCCGGCGGCGGTAAGGGTGGTCCCGGTGAGGTCCTGCGCGAACGGCGCCACCTGCCCGGCGACCTGCCGGCCGAAGGAGCCGGCCTCGCCCGTCACTCCGTACGCCAGCGCGGTGGTGCTGCCGGTGACCGGGAGAACGGTGCGCGTAACGGTGTCGACGACCGGCCGGACCGCCCCGGTGACCCCGCCGGCGAACGGCGGCACCTCGCCCAGGACACCCTGCGCGAGCGGCGGCACGGCTCCGGCGACCCCGCCCGCGAAGGGCTGGACGTCACCCATG
>NZ_JBSFIK010000038.1:69391-72549 GCF_053597535.1 Streptomyces sp. NPDC001348
GTGACCCCGTGGGCGAGCGCCCCCGCGTCCGCGACGGCCTGCCCGGCGACCGGCACGGCCCCGCGCACGGCGGTGTTCGCGACCGGCGGCAGCACCGCGTCCGTGGTGCCGCGGGCGACCTGCCCGACGAGCCCGGTCGCGTACGGCGGTACGTCGGCGACGACCCCGGTGGCGTACGCCGGCACGCCCTCGGCGGCGTCGGAGGCGACTCCCCGCACTCCCGCGACGGCCCCTGCGGCGACGGGCCGGACACCCGCGGCGACCCCGCCCGCGACCGGCTGGACGTCCGCCACGACGCCGTACGCCAGCCCCGTCGCGGCGGCCACAGCGTGGTCGGCGACGGGCGTCACCCCGGCCACGGCACCGCCGGCCACCGGCCCGACGCGGTCCACCGTGCCCCTGGCGGTCGGCACGACCCCGGCGACCGCGTGTCCGGCGACGGGTCCCGTCCCCGCCACGGCGTGACCGGCGACCGGCAGCGCCCCGTCCACGGCCGTACCGGCCACCGGCGGCACGACGGCGGCGGCCGTCTCGTCGGCCACCGGGGTGACCGCGGTCCGGGAGGCGGTCAGCGCGTCCTCCAGTTCGGGGGCGAAGGTGGAGAGCGGGCCGAAGAGGTAGTCGATCTCTCCCCGTGCGGAAGCGCCCGCGGAGGCCGCCTCGGTGACGGCGTGGGCCGCGCTGCCCGCGGCCTCGGCCCGGGCCTTCTCGCTCGCCCGGTCCGTGACGCGGCCGGTGGCGGCCTTCGCCGCGCGGGCCGCGCGGGCCCCCTGGACGGCCTGGGCGCCCCTGAGCTCTGCGACCGGGACGTCGACGGCCCCGGAGGGCTTCGCCTGCACCGCGGCCGCGGTGCCCGCCGTGTCGGGCACGGTGTCGGGTGCCGTGTCGGGCGCCGAGAGGGGGGAGGCGGGCAGTTCGTCGGCGCTGGCGACGGCCGAGCCGAGCGCCCATGCGCCGGTGACACCGGCGGCTATGACGATGGAGCGGCGGATGTTCTTGTTCATGCGTGCGTCAGATCCTTCAGGGTTCCGGGACGTCTTGAGCGGCTTGCCGTCCGGAGAACGCAGGGATGTCCGGACGGGCGGGCAGACCTGTTCCGCCCCCGCGCGGCAGGTCCACGGCGGGAGAAAAGGCCGTTTCTGCCTCGGGGAGGAGAGCCCTAGCCGGGGAAGACGGGAACGTCCCGGTACCTGTCCCGGGTCCCGGACGCGTCCACGCGCGCAGTGGCGCCGGGCGCCAGACGCAGCGGTGCCAGGTGGCCGGGGGTGACGGCGTGCGCGTCGGCATGGCGTGACGTGCCGCTGTCGACCGCGGCCCGGTTGGCGAGCGCCCCGCCCGGGTCCCCGACGGGCGCGGAACCCGTGGGAGCGCCGGCCCGGTCCGCGGCGACGTGGCCGTCGACGCGCACCCGCGTGAACGGCGTGCCAGCGCCGGTCGTGGCCTGCGGGCCGAAGGACGCGGTCACCGTCGCACGGTGTCCGGTCCGGACTTCGGCACGGGCGGACTCCGCCCGGGTCTTCGTGCCCTCGTGGCCGCCGGACGCGGTTCCCGGCGCGGACACCCCGGGGCCACCCGGCTGCTGCGGCGCGGGCGGGTCGACGACCGGCGGGGGCAGCGACGGCAGCGGGGGCAGCGAGGACCGCGTCGGCAGCTTCGGCGGGACGGGCACGCCGGGCAGCGCCGGCAACGAAGGAGCCTTCGCCCGGGCCTCGTCCAGGTCCTGGGCCACCGTGCCGACCAGGTCACCGACCGGCCGCGGCACCTGCGCGCCGACGGATCGTACGACCTGCCCGACGGCCCCCGAGGTCGAAGTCACCGAGGTCACCGATGGCGTTGACTCCACCGGGGCCGTCCCCTCGGCCGCCTGCGCCGGTCCGCCGCAGAGGAAACCGAGCGCGAACAAGCCGCCCACCAGCAGACCCAGTTGCAGCGCACGCCGTCCGGCCGCCGTACGCAACACGCGTACAGCGGCACCGGGCAGCAGGGCGGCTGGCCAGGTCAAGGGCGGAGGGTCCTGTCGTGCGAGGGAACGGCTGACGGGCCGACGGGATGTGCGGTCGATCCTCGCACGGCCCGCCCGAGGTTGCGCAAGCCCCCCTTACCGATGGGTACTCATGTCCGGTTCGTACGTGTCCGGTACGGGAAGCGGACGTTTCTCGATCGCCGCCGCCATCACCTCCGGGAACAGGTCCGGGGTGCAGGCGAACGCCGGTGCACCCAGCGCGGCGAGCGCCGCCGCGTGCTCCCGGTCGTAGGCGGGCGCCCCTTCGTCCGACAGCGCGAGCAGTGTCACGAACTGCACTCCCGACGCCTTCATCGCCGCGACCCGCTTGAGCATCTCGTCGCGTATCCCGCCCTCGTAGAGGTCGCTGATCAGCACGACCACCGTCTCCGCGGGCCGGGTGATCTGCGACTGGCAGTAGGCGAGCGCGCGGTTGATGTCCGTACCGCCGCCCAGCTGGGTGCCGAAGAGGACGTCGACCGGGTCGTCGAGCTGGTCGGTGAGATCGACGACGGCCGTGTCGAAGACGACGAGCCGCGTGCTGATCGACCTCATGGAGGCCAGCACCGCCCCGAACACGGACGCGTAGACGACGGACGCGGCCATCGAACCGGACTGGTCGATGCAGAGGACGACCTCCTTCTTCACCGACTGCGACGCCCGCCCGTAGCCGACGAGCCGTTCCGGTACGACCGTCCGGTACTCCGGCAGGTAGTGCTTGAGGTTGGCCGCGATCGTGCGGTTCCAGTCGATGTCGTGGTGGCGCGGCCGGTTGACGCGCGCGCTGCGGTCGAGGGCACCGGTGAGGGTGGCCCGGGTACGGGTGGCCAGCCGCTTCTCCAGGTCCTCGACGACCTTGCGCACGACCGCCCGTGCCGTCTCCTTCGTCGTCTCCGGCATCGCCTTGTTCAGCGACAGCAGCGTGCCGACGAGGTGCACGTCGGCCTCGACCGCCTCCAGCATCTCCGGCTCCAGAAGCAGCGTGGACAGTCCGAGCCGGTCGATGGCGTCCCGTTGCATGACCTGGACGACGGAGGAGGGGAAGTACGTGCGGATGTCCCCGAGCCAGCGCGCCACGGACGGCGCGGAAGCCCCGAGCCCGGCCGCCCGGTCCCGGCCCGTCCGCGGCCGGTCTCCCTTGCCGTACAGCGCGGTC
>NZ_JBSFIK010000038.1:72646-95637 GCF_053597535.1 Streptomyces sp. NPDC001348
CCCCGAGCCAGCGCGCCACGGACGGCGCGGAAGCCCCGAGCCCGGCCGCCCGGTCCCGGCCCGTCCGCGGCCGGTCTCCCTTGCCGTACAGCGCGGTCAGCGCGCCGTCCATCGCCGCGTCCCGCCCGGACAGGGCGCATCCGGTGCCGTCCGCCGCGTCTCCTCCGAGGACCAGCCGCCAGCGCCTCAGCCGCTCCCCGGCCGCGTCGTCATCCGTACGCGGGTACACCGGCTCGGTCGTCATGTGCCCACCCCCACCAGGTCGTTGTCGTCGGCGAGCGCGCCCGCTCCGTCCAGTCCCAGGAGCAGCCGCAGCACCGGCAGCACGGCGTCCGCGCGCGCCGGGTCGAGACCGGCCCCGAAGCCGGGTGTGCCGGAACCGGTGCTCGCCGCGCCTGTCCGCTCCCCCGGCCCGCGCCGCACCAGTTCCCCGAGGGTTCTGCGCACCCCCGCCTCGTATGCCGAGAACGTGCGCCGCAGCAGCGGCAGTACATCCGTGAACGCCTCCGCCGGCACCCCGGTCAGCCACGAGTCGACCAACCCGAGCAGCCGCTCGTCGTGCACCAGCAGCATCCCGCCCCCGCCGCCGACGAAGCCCTCGATCCACGCCGCGGCGTCGACGGGCGGCGTCCCCGGCGACAGCACCAGCCCCATCAGCCGGGCCGCCGCGTCCTGCCCCAGCTCCCCGTCGTCCAGCAGGATCCGCACGGCACGCCCCCGTACGACCCCCGGCACGGCGTCCCGCGCGGACAGGGTCCGCAGCACCGCGCGCCACCGCGGACGCAGATCACCGTGCCCGGGGACGGCCGCCTCCGCGAGCAGCCCCACCGCCCCGTGCACGGCGTCCACATGGCCGCGCATCTCGTCGGCCGCGTCGGCGTCCAGCGCGGCGCAGGCCGGGGGCAGGCCGACGAAGACCCGCTCGGCGAGGCCCGCGGCGACCTCGGCGAGGCCCTGGGTGCCGGTGCCGCGTACGTCTCCGTAGCGCAGGGAGCGGACCAGGGCGGGCAGGGCCTGCGCCAAGTGGCCCACGTCGGTGTCCAGCGCGGCCCGGTCGGCGAGCACGCGCATCACCACCGGCAACGCGTCCGGCAGTTCGGCGAGCAGGCAGTGCTCCGCGAGCGCGGTGACCTCGGCGAGCGACCGGGCGGCCAGGGCGTCCGCCTCGGCCCTGCCGGTCGCGGCGGCGACGACGGTCGTGCCCCACACCCCGGCTTCGGCGACCCGCACGGACAGCTCCGGCTCCCAGCGCAGCCGCCACGTCTCCCGGAACGTGCCCGTACCGCCACGAGAGGTCGTCGGCTCACCCCAGTCGACACCGAGCAGCCGCAGCCGGTGCAGCAGCCGGCTGCGCCCGGCGTCGGTCTCCTTCCTCAGGTCGAGCTCCAGCTCCCGCTCCAGCGCCTCTGGTCTGAGCCGCAGCCGGCGCTGCTCCCGGGCCAGGTCGCGCTGCAACGGCACCGCGGGCGCGTCCTCCGGCACCTCGCCCAGGACGTCCCCGACCACCAGCCGGTCGTGCACCAGCGCGAGGGGCACGTCCGAGCCCTCGCACATCACCGCGCGCACCGCGTCGGTGGTCTCGCTCAGGCCCGCCAGCGGTCGGCCGCGCATCGCGGCGAGCGTCTCGGCCAACCGCACGGCCTCGATGACATGGGCCGAGGAGACGATCCGGTCCTCCTCGCGCAACAGCCCCGCGACCTTGGTCAGCCACCGCTCCACGGGCCGGTCCGGCGCGGTGAACAGGTGCCCGTACCAGCCCGGCGAGTCGATGCCCGCGCCGTACCCGCCGGCCCGCGCCAGTCTGCGGTTCGTCCACGGCACCCAGGTCATGTCCACCTTGACCTTGGGCAGCCCCTTCAGCAGCGCCCGGTCCGCGGCGACGGCGGTCCTCTCCCGGAGCGCGGGCACGTGCCACGCCCCGCACACCACGGCCACCCCGTCCGTGAACTCCCGCTGGGCCGCCCGGACCTGGAGCCTCATGTAGGCCTCCCGCACGAGGTCCCGGGTGTGCCCGCCGGTGCCGTACCGCTCGCGCAGCGCCCCCATGGCCTCCTCCAGGGCGGTGAACGGCGCGAACGGGTCCCGGTCCCCCACTCCCCGGTGTTCGACGACGTCCTCCCACCAGCGCTCGGGGTCGTCGTAACCACCGGCCCCGGCGAGTACGGCGAGGGGGTCGAGCCGGACGTCGTCGCCCGTCCCGCGGTCCTGTCCGGGCGCCTTCGCCTCTCCTACCTCTCCTTCCCCTCCTTCGTCTCCTTCTTCTTTTCTCCCCCACGCCAGCGTGTGCGCGGCGGGCAGGTCGACGAAGCGGGCCGGGACCCCGTGTTCCAGGGCCCAGCGGATCGCCACCCACTCCGGTGAGAACTCGGCCAGCGGCCAGAAGGCGGAGCGTCCGGGCTCGTCCACGGCGTGGGCGAGGAGCGCGACCGGCGGCCGCATACCGTCGTCGGCGGCCAGCGGGATCAGCGCGTCGGCCTCGGGCGGCCCCTCGATCAGCACCACCCCCGGCCGGGCGGCCGCCAGCGCGGCCCGCACCGCACGCGCCGAGCCCGGCCCGTGGTGCCGCACGCCGAGCAGCAGCGGCCCGGCGGCCGACGCCCTCGGCCATCGGGTGTCGTTCACGCGCTCACCTCCCGGCAGGCCCGGTAGAAGTCCTTCCAGCCGTCCCGCTCACGGACGACCGTCTCCAGGTACTCCTGCCAGATGACGCGGTCGGCCGCGGGGTCGCGGACGACGGCGCCGAGGATGCCCGCGGCCACGTCGGCCGGACGCAGCACGCCGTCCCCGAAGTGCGCGGCCAGCGCGAGACCGTTCGTGACGACCGAGATGGCCTCGGCCGTGGACAGCGTGCCGCTGGGCGACTTCAGCTTCGTACGGCCGTCGGCGGTGATCCCGTCGCGCAGCTCGCGGAAGACGGTCACGACACGGTGGATCTCGTCGATGCCGTCGGGTACGGCCGGCAGGTCCAGGGAGCGTCCGATCTGGTCGACACGGCGCGAGACGATGTCGACCTCGGCTTCGGCGCTCTCCGGCAGCGGCAGCACCACGGTGTTGAATCGGCGGCGCAGGGCGCTGGACAGCTCGTTGACCCCGCGGTCGCGGTCGTTCGCCGTGGCGATGAGGTTGAACCCGCGGACCGCCTGCACCTCCTGCCCCAGCTCCGGTATCGGCAGCGTCTTCTCCGACAGGATCGTGATCAGGGTGTCCTGCACGTCGGCCGGGATACGGGTCAGTTCCTCGACGCGGGCCGTCATGCCCTCGGCCATGGCCCGCATGACCGGGCTGGGCACCAGGGCGTCCCGGCTGGGGCCGTGGGCGAGCAGCTGCGCGTAGTTCCAGCCGTAGCGGATGGCCTCCTCCGGGGTGCCCGCCGTGCCCTGCACCAGGAGGGTGGAGTCGCCGCTGACGGCGGCGGCCAGGTGCTCGGACACCCAGGTCTTCGCGGTTCCGGGCACGCCGAGCAGCAGCAGCGCCCGGTCGGTGGCGAGCGTGGTGACGGCGACCTCGACGATGCGGCGCGGGCCCACGTACTTCGGTGTGATCACGGTGCCGTCCGGCAGTGTGCCGCCGAGCAGGTACGTGGCGACCGCCCACGGCGACAGCTTCCAGCGGGCCGGGCGCGGCCGGTCGTCCTGCGCGGCCAGCGCGGCGAGTTCGGCGGCGAAGGCGTCCTCGGCGTGCGGTCGCAACGCGTCGGACGGCTGCTTCCCGTCCGTCTGCACGGACGTCGGTTCCACGGACACAGACATGGCTGAGGCCCCCTCCAGCTCGGCCGGTTCGGATCTGCCACCAACCCTGCACCACGCCACTGACAATCGCCCTGACCTGCACAGACGCGTTCTCCGGGCCGATTGTCAGTGGCGGGACCTACCGTCGGTGGCATGACTGAGCAGGGGGTGCGCTGGACCACGGAGCAGGTGCTGGCACTGGCGCCTGACGCCGCATCACGCAAAGCGGGGAGCAAACTCGGCGCGGCGGGGCCGTGGTCCGGGACGGGCAGTACCGACGAGGGGACGGTGTGGGGGCTGTGCAAGGGAAGCGGCAGCAGGCCGTATCAGACGGTCGTCGACATCGCGAACACCGCGGACGCTGCGGGGCCGGCGTACAAGTGCACTTGCCCGAGCCGCAAGTTCCCGTGCAAGCACGCGCTCGGCCTGCTGCTGCTGTGGGCCGGCGGGGACGGTGCGGTGCCGGCCGCCGACCGGGCGCCGGACTGGGCGGAGCAGTGGATCTCGGGCAGGCGTGAACGCTCGGCGGCCGGACGGACGGCCGGCGGTGGAAGTTCCGGTACTGGTGCCGCCGACCCGGAGGCCGCCCGGCGCCGGGCGGAGCGCCGGGCCGAGCGGGTCACCGCGGGCGCGACGGAGCTGGAGCAGCGGCTGGCGGACCTGCTGCGCGGCGGCCTCGCCACGGCGGAGCAGGCGGGGTACGGACTGTGGGAGGAGACGGCGGCCCGCATGGTCGACGCCCAGGCGCCCGGCCTGGCGGCCCGGGTGCGGGAGTTGGGGGCGATACCGGCGTCCGGGCCGGGGTGGCCGGTGCGGCTGCTGGAGGAGTGCGCGCTGCTGCACCTCCTCGATCAGGGCTGGCTGCGCCGCGAGCGGCTCCCGGACGCCCTCGCGGCGACGGTCCGTTCTCGGGTCGGCCTGCCGGCCTCGGCGGACGGCCCGCCGGTGCGCGACCGCTGGCTCGTCCTCGCCCAGTACGACACGTCCGACGCGAAGCTGACCACGCGCCGGATATGGCTGTACGGCGCCGAGTCCGGCCGTACGGCTCTGCTGCTGTCGTACGGGGCGGCCGGCCGGGCCCCCGAGTTGGCGCTGCCGGTCGGGCTGGTCCTGGACGCCGAGGTGTCCGCGTACCCCGGCGCCGGGCAACTGCGGGCGGCCCTGGGCGAGCGGTTCGCCCCGCCCGCGCCCGCGGCTGTCCGGCCGCCGGGTCTCGCGACGGCCGAGGCGGCCGCCCGGTACGGCGAGGCGCTGCGGGACGATCCCTGGCTGGACGCGGTCCCCGTCACGCTGGACCGGGTCGTCCCGGCCCCGGCCGGCGACTCCTGGCAACTGGCGGACGCCGACACCGACTCGGCCCTGCCGCTCACTCCCACCGCCTGCTCCCGCCCTGGGCTGTGGCGCCTGGTCGCGTTGTCCGGCGGCGCCCCCGTCAAGGTCTTCGGCGAGTGCGGGCACCGGGGTTTCACTCCGCTGGCGGCCTGGCCCGCGGGAGCCGGGGAGGCGGTGGCGCTGTGCTGACCGCACGAAAGCGCGCATACAGCACGACTCGGGGGACATCCGATATGGGCCACCGTTCAACCAGTCCGCGAACGAGCCTCCCCGGCACCCGGGGACGCCGATCACCTCACCGCACCGACCACCGATCGAGAGGCACGTCATGAACGGCACCCCCGCTGCGGTGGACGCGTCCTCCGCCGGCGCCTGGGAGCAGCTCGTCACGACGGCCCTGCTCGGTACCGACCGGCGCCCGCCGGCCGGCGGCGGGCCGGGACGGGAGGCCCCGGTGGCGCTGCTGGACGCGGCGGCCGTGGAGACGTTGCGGCGGCGGGCCGGACTGCGTGCGGCCACGGCGGCCCGGCGGCCGGAACCCGCTCCCGAGGACCCGCGCCCGGCGCTGCCCGCGCCGGCGGTCCGCCGGCTGGCGATGCTGCTGGCCGACCGCCCCGGCACCGGCGGGGGCGGCCGCCGGGGCACCTCGCCCGACCTCATGGAGCTGCTGCCCCAGTGGCTCGCGGCGGCGAACGCACACGGGTACGCCCCGCCCCCGCAGGCGCTGCCCGCGCTGCTGGACGCGGCCCGGGGGCGTACGGACCTGCGCCCGGCGGTGCTGACGTTCGGAGGATCGCGGGCGCTGTGGCTGGCCCGGCTCAACCCGGACTGGAGGTTCGCGCTGCGCGCGGCACCCGGCGGCGGCGCGGCCCTGCCGGACCTCGACGACGCCGGCGCGGTGGGACGGCTGTGGGAGGAGGGGCTGTTCGCCGAGCGGGTCGCGCTGCTCACGGCGGTACGGGCGCACAGGCCCGCGGTCGCGCGCGAGCTGCTGTCGGCCACCTGGGCCACTGAGCGTGCGGAGGACCGGCTGATGTTCCTCGACTCGTTGCGCACGGGACTCGCCGCGGAGGACGAGCCCTTCCTGGAACAGGCCCTGGGCGACCGCAGCCGCAACGTCCGGGCGACGGCCGCGGAGTTGCTGTCGGCACTGCCCGGCTCCGCGCTCGCCGCGCGGATGGCGGTGCGGGCCGGGGCGTGTGTGGCCGTCGATCACACACGGGACGTGGCAACGGTCGTGGTCGAAGCGCCACTTGAGTGCGACACGAGTATGGAACGAGACGGTGTCGTGTCCAGACCTCCTACGGGTAGAGGAGAGCGATCATGGTGGCTGGGTCAGTTGGTGGAGGCGGCACCGCTCGACGTCTGGCAGGCACGGCTCGGCGGGCGCACGCCCCAGGAGATCGTGGCTCTGCCGGTCGCGGACGACTGGCAGGGCGAACTGCATGCGGCCTGGTGCCGCGCGGCGGTCCGGCAGCGGGACGCCGAGTGGTCCCGCGCTCTGCTCGGCCCGCCGTCGGCGCCGGAGGCGGGCGGCCCGGGAGCGGTCTCCCTGGCCGAACGGGCCAAGCTGCTGGGCACGCTGGACGCGGAGGAGCGGGCCGCCTGGGTGGCCGGGTTCATCGCGACGCACGGGCTGTCCGAGGCGTTCCAGCTGCTCGGGGTGTGCGCGGTGCCGTGGGCCGCGCCGCTCGGGCGGTCCGTGGTGGACGCCCTGGAGATCGCGCGGGACGCGGGGAGTTATCCATGGAGCTTCAGTGGCGTGATGGGCCTGGCCGAGCGGTGCCTGGATCCGGCGGAGGCCTCGCGGCTCGACGGACTGCTGGCGGTGCCGGACGAGCCGGAGGACGCGTCGCCGGGGGCGGCGGGGTACTGGGCGGAGGCGTTCCAGCGGCTCGTCACGACGTTGCGGCTGCGCGCGGCCATGGCGGACGAGCTGCGCTACGCCTCCGCGGGCTGACGCGCGTTCTCCCGTACCCACTCCACGATCGAGGCGGTGGTCGCCCCGGGCGTGAAGATCTCCGCGACGCCCTTCTCCTTCAGGGGCGCGATGTCCGCCTCGGGGATGATGCCGCCGCCGAAGACCAGGATGTCCTCGGCCTCGCGCTCCTTGAGGAGGTCGATGACCGCCGCGAAGAGGGTGTTGTGGGCCCCGGAGAGGATGGACAGGCCGATCGCGTCGGCGTCCTCCTGGATCGCGGTGTCCACGATCTGTTCCGGCGTCTGGTGGAGGCCCGTGTAGATGACCTCCATGCCGGCGTCGCGCAGGGCCCGCGCGATCACCTTGGCGCCGCGGTCGTGGCCGTCGAGCCCCGGCTTGGCCACCACCACGCGGATCGGACCGGCTGCCACACCCATCGCTGCCTCCATGAAGCGAGAAGTGAACGAACGTTATCCACAGCATCCCGCAACCGACAGTTTCACGACACGGACCGAGGGGGAAATCACACGGTGGGACACGTTCGGGAGCCGCGGCGTGGTCCACGGCGTCAGGAAGGACACGTCGGGCACGTGAGGCAGGACGCCGCGGGCGCCGCACGCCTCACGCGTCCCACGTCGGCCCCTCTCACGCCGTCGGCCACGTTCCCCGCGGCATCCCATGAGGGCACACGGGGGGCGGAGCCGTCCTCCGGCGTGCCGGCAGGAGGCCGGCCATGAAGGTCACCGAGGCACTGGACCCCGTACTTCCGCTCTGTCGCCGTTTCGTGCCGGACAGAGTCGCGGGGCTGTCCCTGGCGCTCCTGAAGGCGACCGCCCTGGAGGCCGCGATCCTCGCGGGCCACCTCCTGCTGTACCCGACCGGCATGATCCAGGAGCGCCGCTCCCCGGTCGTGCCCCCGCAGGGCGGTGGCGCCAAGCTGCCCGTGCAGGAACGGCCCCCGGTCGTCCTGCTGCACGGCTTCGTCGACAACCGCTCGGTCTTCGTGCTGCTGCGCCGCAGTCTCCTCCAGCACGGCAGGCAGCGGGTCCTGTCGCTCAACTACTCGCCGCTGACCCGGGACATCCGTGTCGCGGCGGAGCTGCTGGGCCGGCACATAGAGGAGGTCTGCGAACGGACCGGCAGCTCCCGGGTCGACGTGGTGGGCCACAGCCTCGGCGGGCTGATCGCGCGCTACTACGTGCAGCGGCTCGGCGGTGACCACCGCGTCCGTACGCTGGTGACGCTGGGCAGCCCGCACGGTGGCACCCGGGTCGTTCCGCTGGCGAACGCGCACCCGATAGTGCGCCAGATGCGCCCGGACTCGGAGCTGATCGAGGAGCTCACCCGTCCGGCACCCGGCTGCCGCACGTATTTCGTCAGCTTCTGGAGCGACCTCGACTCCTTGATGGACCCGCTGGAGACCGCCCGCATCGATCATCCCGACCTGATGGCCGTGAACGTGCCGGTGACCGGGATCGGGCATCTCGCCCTGCCGGTGCACCCGGCCGTGGCGGCCGGGATACGGCAGGCCCTCGACAGCGAGCAGCCGGTGGCGGGGGCCGCGAAACACCGGAACGGACTCACGGTCGCTTCCTGAATCCCGTCCCGCCCCAGGGTGCCGGGGCGATGCGACGGCCGTCCGGATGGTCTGTTCGCCCTTCCGGACGGTCCGTTTGCCCTCGGGAAAGCCATTCAACGTCGAACATTCTTCGAACACAAAGCCAAACCCGCGTCCATCGTCCGCCGAAACACGGCCGAATGCCCGTTTCCTGCGAGCCTGAAACCGGCCGAAGATTGTCGCGCCCGCGTACCGCCGGGTACAGTCGCCGCACTGCTCTGCCAGCCCCTGTTGTCGAGGCGAAAGAGAAGTTGGTGAACGACCGTCACCCGTCGGGGGCGATGACCACCCCGGCTCCGGCTTCCGACGCCGCCTCGGCGCACTACGCGACCCACGGCGGCCAGGAAGCCCAGTACGGCGACTTCACCACGTACGACGCGTACGGCGCCACCGGTGAGACCGGCGGCCACGCCACCGCCACCTTCGAGTCCGACCCGCTCTTCGGTAACCTCCCGGGCCAGGACCACACCACCGGCGCCTACGACACCACGCAGTGGGCGACCGGCGGCCACCAGAGCGGGCACTACGACCCGTACGCCGGCGGGCACCACGCCACCTACGACTCCGGCGCCTACGACACCACCGCCTGGACCACCGGCCACCAGCAGCCGGCCGGCATCCCGCACCAGGCCACGTCCCCCGACGTCAGCGGGCAGTGGGACGCCAACGCCTGGCTCCAGCCCGACCAGTCCGCGGGCGGCGCCGACCCCACCCAGCAGTGGGAGTGGGGCACACAGGCCTTCGACACCGGCGCGTACGACGCCACGCAGTGGAACTCCGACGGTACCGCCGCGGCCACCGAGCCCGAGCAGCAGCCCGAGCCCTTCGACCAGCCCTTCGACCAGCAGGCGACCGCCACCTTCGAGCAGCTCCCTTACCAGGAGGCCGCCGAGGAGCCCGTCGCCGAGGACGGCGATCCGTCCGGTACCGGTGAACTGCCCACCGTCGCCCCGCTGCTCGACGGCCAGGAAGAGATCACCCCGGCCGCGTCCCGGCCGGGTTCCCGCAGCGCGGCCCGTTCCCGCCGCAAGAGTCCCCCCAAGCGCTCCGCGCTGCTGACCGTCGCCGTGCCCTCGGTGTGCGTGATGGGCGTGGCGGGGATCGCCGCCGCATCCGTCGGCAGCCTGACCGACGACGGGAGCAAGGACACCACGGCCACCGCTTCGGACGCCCATGCGGTGAAACCGTCCGTCGCCAACAGCAAGCTGGACAGCCAGCTCAGGACCCTCTCCGCGGGCGCCGACGACTTCGCCGACCGGGCCAGCCGGACGCAGGAACGCATCGACCTCAAGGCGCAGCAGGAAGCCGAGAAGAAGAAGGCGGTCGCCGAGGCGGCCCGCAAGGAGCGGCTGCGCCCCAAGTACGTCCTCCCGGTCACGCAGAAAGGGCTCAGCGCCTATTTCGGCCAGGCGGGCGTGAACTGGATGTCGGTGCACACCGGCATCGACTTCCCCGTCTCGTACGGCACGACGGTGATGGCGGCGACCGACGGCACCGTGACGACGAAGTGGAACAGTGCCTACGGCAACATGCTGATCCTCACGGCGAAGGACGGCACGCAGACCTGGTACTGCCACCTCTCCAGGTACCAGGTTCCCTCCGGAACGACCGTCAAAGCCGGGCAGCCGATCGCGTACTCCGGGAACTCCGGCAACTCCACCGGCCCGCATCTGCACTTCGAGGTCCGGCCGGCCGGCGGAGCGCCCATAGACCCCCTGCCGTGGCTGCGCAGCCACGGGCTGGACCCGACCTAGGTTCCCGGGGGCCGGGCCCCGGGAACCCCGGCGCCGGCTACGGCTCGCCCACCGCTACGGCTCGCCCACCGGCTACAGCTTCTCCACCGGCGCGTAGCGCAGCAGCAGCCGCTTCGGCTTGGTGTCTCCGAAGTCGATCGTCGCCTCCGCGTTGGCACCCGTGCCCTTCACCGCCACGACCGTGCCGAGCCCGAACTGGTCGTGCGTCACCCGGTCCCCGACGGACAGGGCCACCACCGGCTTCTCCGAGGTCCGGCGCGTGGCGAAGCCGGAGGCGCCCGCCGCCGAGGAGCGCGAGCGGGACGACGACAAAGAGGCCGCCACGCCGGACACCGGCCCGGAGGACACCGGGGCCGGCGCTCCCTTCCGCTTCCAGTCCACGTGGGCGGGCGGGATCTCCTCCAGGAAGCGGGAGGGCGGGTTGTACGACGGCTGGCCCCACGCGCTGCGCATCGCCGAGCGGGTCAGGTACAGCCGCTCCCGTGCACGCGTGATGCCGACGTACGCCAGGCGCCGCTCCTCCTCCAGCTCCTTGGTCTGGCCGAGGGCGCGCATGTGCGGGAAGACGCCGTCCTCCATGCCGGTCAGGAACACCACCGGGAACTCCAGGCCCTTGGCGGTGTGCAGGGTCATCAGCGTGATGACGCCGTCGCCGTCCTCCTCGTCCGGGATCTGGTCGGAGTCGGCGACCAGGGCGACCTGCTCCAGGAAGTCGGACAGCCCCACCGACTCGCCCTCACCGCGTTCCTGCTCGAATTCGAGCGCCACGGCCGCGAGTTCCTGGAGGTTCTCGATGCGGGTCTCGTCCTGCGGGTCGGTGGAGGCCTGCAACTCGGCCAGGTAGCCGGTGCGTTCGAGGACGGCTTCCAGGACGGTCGCCGGGCCCGCGCCGGACTCGACGATCGTACGGAGTTCCTCCAGCAGCACGTTGAACCGCTTGACGGCGTTCGTCGACCGCGCCGCCATGCCGTACGCCTCATCGACCCGCTTCAGCGCCTGCGGGAAGCTGATCTTCTCCCGCTGGGAGAGGGCGTCGATCATCGCCTCGGCACGCTCGCCGATGCCGCGCTTGGGCACGTTGAGGATGCGGCGCAGGGGCACCGAGTCCTCCGGGTTGGCCAGGACCCGCAGGTAGGCCAGGACGTCCCGGACCTCCTTGCGCTCGTAGAAGCGGACCCCGCCGACCACCTTGTAGGGCAGGCCGACGCGGATGAAGACCTCTTCGAAGACACGGGACTGGGCGTTGGTGCGGTAGAAGACGGCGACGTCGCCCGCCTTGGCCTCGCCGGCGTCCGTGAGGCGGTCTATCTCGTCGGCGACGAACTGCGCCTCGTCGTGCTCGGTGTCGGCCACGTACCCCGTGATGCGGGCGCCGGTACCGGCGTTGGTCCACAGGTTCTTGGGGCGGCGGGACTCGTTGCGCTCGATGACGGCGTTGGCCGCGGAGAGGATCGTCTGGGTGGAGCGGTAGTTCTGCTCCAGCAGGATCGTCGTCGCGTCCGGGTAGTCCTCCTCGAACTGGAGGATGTTGCGGATGGTCGCGCCGCGGAAGGCGTAGATGGACTGGTCGGCGTCACCCACCACGCACAGCTCGGCGGGCTGGAGGTCGTCCGGGCCGGGCGGTACGTCCACCGGGTGCTCGGCGGTGCCGACGAGCTCGCGGACGAGGGCGTACTGGGCGTGGTTGGTGTCCTGGTACTCGTCGACGAGGACGTGGCGGAAGCGGCGGCGGTAGTGCTCGGCGACGTCCGGGAAGGCGCGGAGCAGGTTGACCGTCGTCATGATCAGGTCGTCGAAGTCGAGGGCGTTGGCCTCGCGCAGCCGCGACTGGTAGAGGGCGTAGGCCTGGGCGAGGGTCTTCTCGAAGCCGTCGGTGGCCTGGGCGGCGAAGTCCTCCTCGTCGATCAGCTCGTTCTTGAGGTTGGAGATCTTGGCGCTGAAGGACTTCGGCGGGAAGCGCTTCGGGTCCAGGTCCAGGTCACGGCAGACCAGGGCCATCAGACGCTTGGAGTCGGCGGCGTCGTAGATCGAGAACGACGACGTGAAGCCGAGCTTCTTGCTCTCCCGGCGCAGGATGCGCACGCATGCGCTGTGGAAGGTCATCACCCACATGGCGTTGGCGCGCGGGCCGACGAGCTGCTCGACGCGCTCCTTCATCTCGCCGGCGGCCTTGTTGGTGAAGGTGATCGCCAGGATCTGGCCCGGGTGGACGCCCCGTTCGCCGAGCAGGTGGGCGATGCGGTGGGTGAGCACACGGGTCTTGCCGGAACCGGCGCCTGCCACGATGAGCAGCGGGGAGCCGGAGTGGACGACGGCGGCGCGCTGGTTCTCGTTCAGCCCCTCCAGGAGCGCGGCCGCGTCGACGGCCGGCCGGTGGGCGCCGTCCCGGTAGTAGGAGTCCCGGTCCGGCGGCACGTCGAACTTCCCACCGAACAGATCGTCCGGAACCGGTTCCGGAGCGTGATCGTCCTCGGGCGGCGGCGGAGGCTCCTCCTCGTGCCCGCGAGGGGCCTGGAGGTCCGCCAGGAAGCTGTCGTCAAAGAGGCTGCTCATCGCTCTCCGAGTCTAGGGCGCCCCACCGACAACCGGCCGCCGCCCCGGAAAGATGACCGGCCCTCCCGTTGCTCACGGTCCGGAGCGGCACCGTCACCTCGACGAAAAACCTTACGTAAATCATAAGATCTATCGGGCATAACGTGCATCAACCTTCACATGAGCCACACGAGTTGGCTACCGTGCCTGGCAGGCCGCACGACCCCCACCGGCGAACGTCGCCGGGCCGCGCGGCCTCCGTCGAGTCCGGCGCGCGCCCCCACGCCAGCCGGAGCCGGGGACCCACACCGAGACCTGGGGTGAATCGGTCCGTTCTCCCTCAAGGACGAGGACCGTAGGGCAACCCTTCCGAACCACCCGCCCGAACCCGACAGCTAACCCGGTAGGCGGAACACTGGAAGGAGTCGCCTCCGTTGGCGTCGCACCGCAAGCGTCCCTCGGGTACGGGAGTCGCGGGCATCCGCAAGCCCGCCCTCGCCACCGCCGCCCTCACCTCGGTCGCCCTGCTCTCCCAGCCTGCCGAAGCCGCCCCCTCCGCCGACGGCAGACCGAGCCTGGAGGAGGTCGAGAAGAAGGTCGACTCCCTCTACCGCCAGGCGGAGTCGGCGACCGACAAGTACAACGCGGCCAAGGAGAACACCGGGAAGCAGCGCAGACGCGTCGACTCCCTGCTCGACGAGGTCGCCAAGCGCACGGAGAAACTCAACAAGGCGCGCGAGAAGCTGGGCTCGTTCGCCGCGGCCCAGTACCGGACCGGGGCCGCCGCCCCCGACACCGCCACCTTCCTGCTCGCGGACACCCCGCAGGACTACTTCGACCAGACCCAGCTGATGAGCCGGCTGACCTCCCGGGAAAAGGGCGCGGTCGACGACTACGTCACCGAGCAGTCCGCGACCATGAGGAAGCGGCAGGAGGCCACCGCGAGCCTCGAGACGCTGACCGAGTCGCAGAACGAGCTGCACACCGCCAAGGCCACCGTCCAGAAGAAGCTCGCCACCGCGCGCGAACTGCTCTCCACACTGACGGCCCAGGAGAAGGCCCGGCTCGCGGCGATCGAGAAGCGGCAGCGGGAGGAGGCCGCGCGCAAGGCGGCGGAGCTCGCGCAGCAGCAGGCGGCCGAGCGGGCGGCCGACCAGGACACCGGCACCGGCGCGTCCCCCTCCACCTCTCCCTCCGCCCCTCCTTCCGCATCCCCTTCGACGTCCACGGATGCGTCGTCCTCGTACGCCACCAAGGCCGCGAAGGCGATCGACTTCGCCCGCGCCCAGATAGGCAAGCCCTACGTGTGGGGCGCCACCGGCCCCGGCTCCTACGACTGCTCCGGTCTGACCCAGGCCGCCTGGAGGGCCGCCGGCGTCAGCCTGCCGCGCACCACCTACGACCAGGTCGACGCCGGCACGACGGTCCCCCTCGTCGACGCCCGGCCCGGTGATCTGGTCTTCTTCTACGACGACATCAGCCACGTCGGCATCTACGTCGGCAACGGCATGATGATCCACGCCCCCAAGCCCGGCGCCTACGTCCGCGAGGAGTCGATCTACTACGGCGGCGAATCGATCATTCACAGCGTGGTGCGACCGGCCTGAGCCACCGGGCCCCTGGCATCGGGCCCATGCCCGGCTCCTCCTCACCCCTGCGCGTCTGGTGGGCCCGGCGTTCACCGGCGGGCGGTGCCGCCGTGATGGCGACCGGGATCGTGTCGGTGGGGTTGCTGCTCGCGGGCCACGCGGTGCTGTCGCGGATCGCCCTCGGGGTGGCGTGTGCCGCCTGGCTGGGGTTCGCGGCAGCCTTCACCGCCCGACTGGTGTTCGAGCGGGAGCGGTGGGCGGCGGAGGCGGAGACGCCGGGCGCGCTCACCGCCGTCGC
This sequence comes from Streptomyces sp. NPDC001348, assembly GCF_053597535.1. Classification (NCBI taxonomy): domain Bacteria; kingdom Bacillati; phylum Actinomycetota; class Actinomycetes; order Kitasatosporales; family Streptomycetaceae; genus Streptomyces; species Streptomyces sp. NPDC001348. The sequence continues at coordinate 87,419 of NZ_JBSFIK010000038.1, forward strand.
CGGCACCGCGGTGCTGGGGACCCGGTTCTCCCTGCTCGGCCGGCACGCCCTTGCCGAGGCGCTGCTCGCGCAGGCGGCCGTGCTCTGGCCCGTACTGCTCGCCCCTGCCCTACGGCACTGGGGGCGGCGCATGCCGGGGACGGCGTTCATGGGCTGCGTGGCCACCCAGGCGCTCGCCGTGGCGGCGGCCGTGCTGGCCGAGGCGACGTCGACGGCGTGGCTCGCGCACACGGCGCTGGTGCTCTTCTGGCTGGGACTGCTGTTCTACGCGCCGGCCCTGGCCCGGTTCGATCCGCGGCAGGTGGTCGAGGGCGCCGGGGACCAGTGGATCGCGGGCGGCGCGCTCGCCATCTCGGCGCTGGCCGGGGCGCGGCTGATCGCCGCCGACGGCCCGCACCTGTATCTGTGGAGCGGCGACGACCGGGACGTCCTGCGTACCGTGACCGTCGCACTGCTCGTGCTGGACCTGACCTGTTACGCCGTCCTGCTGCTCGCGGAGGCGGCCCGGCCGCGGCCGGGCTACGACGTGCGCCGCTGGTCGACGGTGTTCCCGATGGGGATGACGGCGACCGCCGCGCTGTCCGTCGGCGCCGCCCTGGGGATCCCGTGGCTGCGCGGCCCGGGGGTGGTGCTGGTGTGGATCTCGGTGGCCGCGTGGCTCGCGACCGTCGTCGGCGCGATCACGTCCACAGCACGGCGATGAAGATGTTCGTCATGGTGAGCAGGCCCACCAGGCCGAAGACGCGCTTGTCCACCCGCTCCTCGTCCCGTTTCACGTAGACGAGCCCGAGGATCACGATCAGCAGGGCCAGCTTCACGCCGATCTTGATGTTGTCGACGTGATGGCCGTCGGCCTGGTTGAGCCCGACCAGGATCACACCGGTGACCAGCATGGTGAGGGCGCCGTGCAGCATGCCGGGGACGAAGCGGGCCTCGCCCCGGCCCATCGCCTTCATCTGGGTCAGGAAGCCGCCGAGGAGCGCGGCGATGCCGATGATGTGCAGGCCGATGAAGAGGTGGATGAGTACGTCCATGGGGCCGGAGCCTAACGGTCCGCACAAATGCGCCTCATATCACCCCACGGCTCCGGTCCGCCCCGGAAACCGCCGCATCGGTCAGCGCGCTGCCCCAAGTCGGCGACTGTGCGCCGGGAGTCCGGTCATCCACGGACACCGGGCGGCCCCGTCAGGTCAGTTACGCACAATGCGTTACCGAGCCGTCACAGTCCGGTTTAGCGTCCTCCCCCAGGTGACCGGCTCCCCACCGCCGCCCGGGCCAGGGGCGGCAGTCGGCCACCACCGCCGAGAAGGTCCGGCGGCGGCCCCGCGCGGGTCGTCGCCGGACCGTCAACCGCTCCCCCACGGGCGGTCGTACGAGAGGACGTGAACGGTCCAGGTGGCAGCGCACCGCAAGCCCAGACGGCACCCGCTCAGCAGTGGCACCGCCCGGACGGCGGCCACCATCGCCCTGGCGGGCGCGGCGACCGCGACGGGCTTCGACGGAACCGGACACGCGGCGCCGCAGCTGACACCGGCCCAGGTCAGGGCCAGGGTGGACAAGCTGTACCAGCAGGCGGAGGCCGCCACCGAGCAGTACAACGGCGTGAAGGAGAAGGCCGACACGGCCCAGCGGCGGCTGAACGCGCTGCGGGACGAGGCCGCCCGCAAGCAGCAGAAGCTGAACACGGCCCGCGAGGCGCTCGGTTCGATCGCCACGGCGCAGTACCGCAGTGGTGGGATCGACCCGGCACTGCAACTGGTCCTGTCCGACGACCCCGACCAGTACCTCCAGGGTGCCGAGATCGCCGAACGGGCCGGTGACCGGCAGTCGCAGGCGGTGGCACGGGTACGGAAGCAGCTCCGGGAGATCGAGCAGCTGCGCGGCACCGCCCATGGAGAGCTGGCGTCCCTCAGGTCCAGCCAGGCGGAGCTGAAGCGGCGGAAGAAGACCGTGACGGCGAAACTGGACGAGGCGCGGCGGCTGCTGTCCCGGCTGTCTCCACGGGACCGTATGCCGGCCCCGGCCGAGCACACCTCCGCCCCGGCCACCCGGGCTCCCAACTCACGGGCCGCGGCGGCCGTCGCGTACGCCTACGAGAAACTCGGCAGCCCCTACGTATGGGGCGCGACCGGCCCGAACGCCTTCGACTGCTCGGGCCTGGCCCAGGCCGCCTACCGCTCCGCCGGCATCTCCCTCCCCCGCACGACCTACGCCCAGATCAACGCGGGCCGCCGTGTCTCGCGGTCCGAACTCGCCCCTGGCGACCTGGTGTTCTTCTACTCGGGCGTCAGTCACGTCGGGATCTACGTCGGCAACGGCCAGATGATCCACGCCCCGAACCCGTCCGCACCGGTGCGGCTGGCGCCTGTCGACCAGATGCCGTTCGCGGGGGCTACGCGGGTGGCGTGACGGCCGACGACACGATGAACGCGGCCCAGGCGGGCGCGGTGCCGGTGAAGCGGGGGCAAGCACCGAGTCCTCGGCGATCACAGCTCGCACGGCAGCTCCACGGTGATGGTGGTCGGGCCCCCGGCGGGGCTGCTGACACGGAACGATCCGTCGACGGAGCCGACGCGTTTGGCCAGTCCGCCCAGCCCGCTGCCGGCCGAGACGTCGGCGCCGCCGGTCCCGTCGTCGGTGACGTTCACGCGCAGCACCTTCCCGATCCGTTCGACGGTCACCTCCACGCGCGTGGCACGGGCGTGCTTGGTCACGTTGGTCAGCGCCTCGGAGACCACGAAATAGGCGACCGACTCCACGACCGGCGCTGCTCGCTCTCCGATGTCGACGCGCAGGCGAACCGGCAACGGCACCCGGGCGGCCAGGCCGGACAACGCCGCGTCCAGCCCGCGGTCTTCGAGGACCGCGGGGTGCAACCCGCGCACGAGGTCGCTGAGTTCGGCGATGGCCTCCTTCGCCTCCCGGTGTGCCTCGTCGATCACCGTACGGGCATCGTCCGGCAGGTCGGTGAGGGCGGCCCTGGCCAGTCCCAGATTGACCGCGAGGGAGACCAGGCGCTGCTGGGTTCCGTCATGGAGGTCGCGTTCGATGCGGCGGCGCTCGGTGTCGACGGCTTCGATCAGGTCGGTGCGGCTTTCAGCCAGGTGCTCGACACGCTGCCGAAGCCGCTCGTTCCGGCTGGACCCCAGCAGCGCCGACGCGAGCCGGGTCTCGGTCCGGGCCGCCGTTCCGGCCAGCCAGGGCGCGCTGCACAGCAGCACGACGCCGGCGACGGTGTAGAAGAACGCCTGCAGGCGCTCGTCCCCCGGCAGCGCCCAGACCCACCCGCAGGAGGTGACGCCCGACACCGCCACGGTCCACGCCGCGAGCACCAACAGTTCCAGCGCCGCCAGCAACGGCCCGAGCAGGAGGTGGTAAGAGACCTGCCGCCAGGTCTGGGCCGAGGACAGCCACCGCAGGGCACGCCTCGGCCATCGTCGTTCCGGCGTCGGCGTCAGCCGGGGGACGTCCACCCGGAGTAACGCTCGACAACGGTGTCGTTGAAGCACGGTGAGCGCCGGAACGCCGACGACGAACAGCGCGAACGGTATCGGGACCACGGCCCACGCGTTCGCCTTCACGACGATCGTCACGCCCCAGACCCACAGCGAGGCCGGGGCAAGGTGCAGCGGAATCCCGGCCGCCAGGAAGACGGTGTCCCGTCGCGCTCGAAGAAGAGCGCGTCGCAGCGTCCGGGAACTCCTCATGGCTCGACGGTAGATCGCCAGGTGACGGACATGCCATGCACCGAGCATCCGGATCGACGGTGAAGCCAGTACCACCCCCAAGTCGGACCTTCGCGTTACCGACGCGCGCACGCACCGCAGGAAGGCTTGTCCCGGTAAGGCACGCACCGATGGGGCGCGGGATCGGGGCGGTGAACTGCGCTGCTGCCACGCCCCCGCCCACGGCTCGGGAGGAAACCACGATGCCAGAGCACCCCGCTACGCCGGCGGAGCACCGCAAACCGGTCGAGCTCCTGGAAGGCGACAGCGAGAAAGCCCTCGTGGACTTGTTGGTCGAACGGCTCGGGGACCGGATCGACGATCGCGTCGCCGCGTCGTTCGACGAGTTGTGGGCCGAGCGGCTGGCGGAGCCCGGTCCTCTTCAGCGGGCCATGACCCGGGACCGACGGGCGGAGCTCAGGGTCCTGTTGCTCTCGCTGGTCCTCGGCACCCTCGCGACGTCCTTCGCTCCCGGCGGGACCACCGCGCTGCTCATCTCCTGGGCCGGACTGGTGGTCCTCAACCTCACCCATCTCCTCCGTTCACGCTGACACCCGGCTCGGGCAGCCTCCGCAGGCTCACACGCGGCACCCTCTCCGCAAGCGGCGTCAGAGCCTCGTCACACCAGCCGACGTGCCGTAGCCCACCGGGTCAGCTCGTGCCGGTTGGACAGCTGGAGCTTCCTCAGGACCGCCGACACATGGGACTCGACCGTCTTGACGGAGATGTACAGCTGCTTGGCGATCTCCTTGTAGGCGTAGCCGCGGGCGATGAGGCGCAGGACCTCCCGTTCGCGCTGGGTGAGGCGGTCGAGGTCCTCGTCGACCGGCGGGGCGTCGGTGGAGGCGAAGGCGTCGAGGACGAAGCCGGCCAGCCGGGGGGAGAAGACCGCGTCGCCCTCCTGGACCCGGAAGACGGAGTCGACGAGGTCCGTGCCGGTGATCGTCTTGGTGACGTATCCGCGGGCGCCGCCGCGGATCACGCCGATCACGTCCTCCGCCGCGTCCGAGACGGACAGGGCGAGGAAGCGGACCGGCCGCTCGGTGTCGGCCATCAAGGGGGCGCAGCGGCGCAGCACTTCGACCCCGCCGCCACCGGGGAGGTGGACGTCGAGGAGGACCACCTCGGGCCGGGTCGCCGTGATCACCGTGACCGCCTGGTCGACGTCGGCGGCCTCGCCGACGACCTCGACGCCGGTCTCCTCGGTCCGGCCGATCTCGGCCTGGACGCCCGTACGGAACATGCGGTGGTCGTCGACGAGGACCACCCGCACCCGGCGCTCCCTCGCCGCCGCCCCCGCCGTGCCGTTCGCCTCGGTCGCGTCGCTCATGACGTGTTCTCCGCCCTCTCCATCTCCAGCTCGACCTCCGTGCCGCCGTCCGGCACCGCCCGCAGCCGGGCCGTGCCGCCGTTGCGCTCCATACGGCCGATGATCGATTCTCTGACACCCATGCGGTCGGCGGGTATCGAATCCAGGTCGAAGCCCGGGCCCCGGTCACGGACGGACACGAACACCGTCCTGCCCTCGACTTCCGCGTAGACCTGCACGGCGCCACCCTCGCCACCGTACTTGGCGGCGTTCACCATCGCTTCGCGCGCGGCCTGCATCTGGGCACCGATCCGTTCGTCGAGCGGGCAGTCGCCGACCACGACGACCTCGATCGGGACACCGTGCTTGTCCTCCACCTCCGCGGCGTTGCGCTTCACCGCCTCGGCGAGGGTCGCGGGTTCGTCGGCCTCGTCCTTGCCGTTGCCCTCGGGCTTGTACAGCCAGGCGCGCAGATCGCGTTCCTGGGCGCGGGCCAGGCGGCGCACCTCGCCCACGTTCTCCGCGTTGCGCTGGATCAGGGTCAGGGTGTGCAGCACGGAGTCGTGGACGTGCGCGGCGACCTCGGCGCGCTCCTGCGCGCGGATGCGCATCAGCCGCTCCTCGGAGAGGTCCTGGGTCATGCGGACGAGGTAGGGGCCGGCGAGCAGGGTTATGCCGACGAGGACGGCGAGGGCGGCCTGGAGCACGGAGCCGAGGTGGGCGGCGGAGCCCTGCAGCACGAACATCCCGGAGACGCCGGCGGTGACGAGCAGAACGCCCCCGACCGTGCGCAGGAGCGTGAGGGTGCGGCGGCGTCTGCCGACCTCCACCCAGCGGGCCCGGCGGGCGTTGTCCGCCTGGCGCCAGACGAGGGCGACGCCCGCGCCGACGAGGACCGCGGGGATGAGATACGCCTGGGCGGCGCTGTCGAGGTTGACGCTGCCGACGAAGACCACGGCCACGACGACCATGAGGAGCAGGGCGACGATCTGGCCCCGGTCCGGTCTGCGGGTGACGAGTCTGCGGCGGCCGTCGGGCGCCGTCTCCGTGCTGACCAGGGACGGTGGCTTCTGGTCGCCGACACCGCCGACGCCGAGCGGGACGAAGAACCAGAACGCCGCGTACAGCAGCGCGCCGAGGCCGTCGGCCAGGAACAGGCCCGCGAAGACGAGCCGCACCCAGATCACGGGCAGCCCGAGGTGCCCGGCGAGGCCCCGCGCCACACCACCGAGCCAGCGGCCGTCGCTGCTGCGGTAGAGCTTGCGCAGGGGCCGCGGGTCGTCGAGTGGCACTGCTGCGGCTTCCGGCATGCCAACGATGGTCACACGGCCGGAGCAGCGGGGCATCAGGGTCCAGCCCCGAGACAGCCCTGATCTTCGGAAAACCGGACGTCGAACAGGTCCCGGGCCTCGCCTCAGGGCCGATATCAGGGTTCGTCCAGGGTCGTACCGCCTGCCGTCGCGGCGGCCCTGCCGTCACCATGGACGCATGACGGATCACCACCACGCCGCGACGGGTCCGGGACCCGGCACCGGCCCGCGCCCCGGCCAGGGCACCGGGCCGACGGATGCCGCGCCCGCCGCGGCCGAGGCCCCCGGGCGGTTCCGCCGGGACCGGCGGCACCAGATGATCGCGGGCGTGTGCGCGGGGCTCGGCCGGCACACCGGTATGGATCCCGTGATCTTCCGGATCACGCTCGCGGTGCTGGCCGCGTCCGGCGGGATCGGGCTCATCTTCTACGGTTTCGCCTGGCTCTTCGTTCCGTACCAGGACGACGGGGAGAACGAGGTCCGCAAGCTCCTGACCGGCCGCGTGGACGGGCAGGCGCTGGCGGCCGTGCTGTTCGCACTGGTCGGGTGCGGGGCCTTTCTGACCATGCTGAAGAACGGTCAGGTGCTCACCTTCGCGGCGGTCCTCTCCCTTCTTCTCGCAGGCGCCGGGTACTGGTCGCGGCAGCGCGACGCCACCGACCCGGATCCGCTGGCGGCGCAGGCCGCCGCCGACGCCCCTCCGGAGGCCCAGGCCCCGCCCGTGGCCGCCTCCTATCCGTCGTGGTGGCGCGACCCCATCGTCAAGGACGGCACGCACGTCGGCGGCACCGGCTACCTGTGGGGCCCCGGTGACGCGCGCGATCGGGATGTCGCGGCGGCGGTCAACATCGGCCGCGGCACCACCTGGAGCGCCTATGAAGGCATACGTTCCGGGCCCACCGCGCCCGCCAGGCCTCGCGGTCCCCGCTGGATCGGCGGCTGGGTCTTCCTGCTGGCGCTGCTGGCCGGGGGCCTGGGTACCGGCGCCACCTGGGAACACCACCCCCTCGCCACCAGCCTGCAGACCGGGCTGGCCTGCGCGCTGGTCGTCACCGGTCTCGGTATCACGGTCAGCGCCTTCCTGGGGCGCACGGGGGCCGGCTCGGTGTTCCTGGCGATCGTGACGGCTGCGCTGCTGGTCGGTGCCGCGGCACTGCCCAGGAACATCACCACGCACTGGATACGCACGTCGTGGACGCCGGCCACCGCGAGTGACGTGCGGCCCGGCTACGACGTGGGCACGGGCGTGGGCACCCTGGACCTGAGCCGGGTGCGGCCGGGCGAGGGGCAGACGGTGACGACGGAGGCCGATGTCGGCGCAGGACAGCTGAAGGTGATCGCCCCGGCGGACGCGACCGTGCGGATGAGCATCGATGTGGGCGTGGGCGACATCCGGTTGCCGGGCGACGACAGGAAGGACGTGGACGTGAAGCCGGGCAGGCACAAGGAAGTGACGCTGCCGCCGAAGGCGGGCGGCAGGAACACCGGCACACTCGACATCGACGTCCAGGTGGGCGTGGGACAGGTGGAGGTCACCCGTGCTGCGTCATGAGTTCGAGCCGGGAAAGCTGGTCGCGGGATTCTTCCTGACCGTCGCGGGCGTGATGTACGCCGGTGCCGCGGGCGGCGCCTGGGACACCCCGTGGTTCGCGGGCATACCCGTCGTCGTGGCCGGGCTGCTCCTGGCAGGGGCGGTGTCCGCCCTGACCCGGGCGGTACGCAGACGACGCGGCCGCGGCGGCGCTTCGGACACGGCGGAGACACCCGGGAGCGGAACCGTCTAGTGCTGCGACCGGAAAGGTTTGCCGGGAAGCTCGCGGCGTCCGGTGCGGTGCCTCGCAAGGCGGAGCATCACCCGCGTACTGGATGTACTCG